>JBILSM010000138.1:0-7144 GCA_044372085.1 Rubrivivax sp. | reverse complement strand
CTTCAGAAGGGGTGCCGTGCCTTCCGGACATGCGCGGGTGGCGAAATTGGTAGACGCACCAGGTTTAGGTCCTGACGGGGGCGACCCCGTGTCGGTTCGAGTCCGACCCCGCGCACCACTTGCAACCTCCCGCCCCTTGAACAGAGTTCCCTTATGACTGTCACCGTCGAAACCCTTGAGAAGCTCGAACGTCGCATCACCCTGAACCTTTCAGCCCAGGAGATAGGACAGGAAGTCGACAACAGGCTGAAGCGTCTGTCACGCACGGTAAAGGCCGACGGATTCAGACCTGGTAAGGTCCCGATGTCGGTTGTGGCGCAGCGATACGGCTACTCCGTACAGTATGAAGTGGTCAACGACAAGGTCGGCAAGGCCTTTTCTGATGCCGCTGCCGAGGCGAAGCTGCGGGTCGCGGGTACCCCGCGTATCGCCCAGAAGGACGAAGCCCCCGAAGGGCACTTGGCCTTTGATGCCACGTTCGAGGTGTACCCGGAGGTTCATCTGGGCGACCTCTCGGCCTTGGAGGTCGACCGTATTGCCACTGAGGTCACCGAGGCTGCGGTCGACCGCACCATCGACATCCTGCGCAAGCAGCGTCGCACCTTCGCGCAAAGGCCGGCATCGGAAGGTGCAGCCGAAACGGATCGCGTCACGATTGATTTCGAAGGGAAGATCGACGGAGAGCCTTTTGCTGGGGGCAAGGCGGAGGCCTTCCAGTTCATCATCGGCGAGGGCCAGATGCTGGAGCAGTTTGATCTCGCCGTGCGCGGCATGCGAGTGGGCGAGAGCAAGACCTTCCCATTGCAGTTCCCGGCTGACTATCAGGGCCAGGACGTGGCTGGCAAGGAGGCCGATTTCCTGGTCACCATGAAGAAGATCGAGGCAGCCCACCTGCCTGACGTCGATGACCCGTTCGCCAAGGCGTTGGGCATCAAGGAAGGCACTGTCGAGGCCCTGCGAAGCGACGTGCGCAAGAACTTGGAAAGAGAAGTGAAGTTCCGCCTGATGTCCAGGAACAAGGCGGCGGTGATGGACGCCTTGGTGAAGTCGGCCGAACTTGACGTCCCCAAGTCTCTTGTCGACAGCGAGACCGAGCGCATGGTCGAGTCGGCAAGGGCTGACCTCAAGCAGCGAGGCATCAAGGACGCGGACACCGCGCCGATTCCTGCGGACATCTTCAAGCCGCAAGCCGAGCGCAGGGTGCGTCTCGGCTTGGTGGTGGCTGAGCTGGTGCGCAGCAGCGGCCTTCAAGCCAGGCCCGATCAACTGCAGAAGCACATCGAAGAGTTGAGCCAGAGCTATGAGCGTCCCGCCGAGGTGGTGCGGTACTACCTCAGTGATCGTCAGCGTATGGCCGAAGTTGAGGCCGTCGTGATCGAGAACAACGTCACCGACCATGTGCTCGGCCAGGTCAAGGTCGTGGACAAGGTGATACCGTTCGACGAATTGATGGCATCAGCTTGAAGGGACGATCGAACATGAGCGCACTCGAGACGACAGGACTGGGCATGGTGCCCATCGTGATTGAGCAGTCGGGGCGGGGTGAGCGCGCCTACGACATCTACAGCCGACTGCTGCGCGAGCGCATCGTGTTCCTCGTCGGTCCGGTGAACGACCAGAGCGCCAACCTGGTGGTGGCGCAGATGCTGTTCCTGGAGAGCGAGAACCCTGACAAGGACATCTTTCTCTACATCAACTCGCCTGGCGGCAGCGTCAGCGCAGGCTTGGCCATCTATGACACCATGCAGTTCATCAAGCCTGATGTGTCGACACTTTGTCTGGGTATTGCTGCCAGCATGGGTTCCTTCCTGCTGATGGCCGGCGAAAAGGGCAAGCGGGCTGCCTTGCCGAATTCGAAGGTGATGATCCACCAACCCTCTGGCGGTGCTCAGGGTCAGGCCACGGACATCGAAATCCATGCACGTGAGATCCTGAAGACCCGTGAGCAGTTGAACCGGATCTACGCTGAGCGGACGGGTCAGTCCCTGGAGAAGATCACTGCCGACATGGAGCGAGACTTTTTCATGTCGCCCACCGAGGCCAAGGAGTACGGGCTGATCGACCAAGTCCTGGAGCGGCGTCCAGGTTGAAGCGGGCTTTCGGGGTTCTTTTCGACGGCTTGGCCTGCTGCATTCCGGGTGAAGATAGTCGATGAACTATCATCATCCGCACCGCAATCACTGACCTGAGCTCGCACTACACATGGCCGAAAAGAAAGGCGCCTCAGGCGAAAAAGTTCTTTACTGCTCCTTCTGCGGGAAGAGCCAGCACGAGGTCAAGAAACTCATCGCGGGCCCCTCGGTGTTCATCTGTGATGAGTGCATAGAGCTCTGCAACGACATCATTCGGGACGAAGCGCCACCGGAGAGCCCGGCTGGCAAGGCGGGGCGCTCCGATCTTCCGATTCCCAGCGAGATCAAGGCCAGTCTTGATCAATATGTGATCGGGCAGGAGCCTGCCAAGAGGACGCTTGCCGTGGCGGTGTACAACCACTACAAGCGCTTGAAGCACATGGGTGCCTCCAAGGATGAGGTCGAGCTTGCCAAGAGCAACATCTTGCTGATCGGGCCGACGGGCTCAGGCAAGACGCTTCTGGCCCAGACGCTGGCAAGACTCTTGAACGTGCCCTTCGTGATCGCAGACGCCACCACCTTGACGGAAGCGGGTTACGTCGGCGAGGACGTCGAGAACATCATCCAGAAGTTGCTTCAGAACTGCAACTACGACGTCGAGCGGGCTCAGCGCGGCATCGTTTACATCGACGAAATCGACAAGATCAGCCGCAAAGCCGACAACCCCAGCATCACGCGCGATGTGTCGGGCGAGGGGGTGCAACAGGCGCTGCTCAAGCTGGTGGAAGGCACCATGGCCAGCGTACCCCCGCAAGGAGGGCGCAAGCACCCGAATCAGGATTTCCTGCAGATCGACACCACCAACATCCTGTTCATCTGCGGCGGCGCATTTGACGGGCTGGAGAAGGTGATCCAGAACCGTACCGAACGTTCCGGCATCGGCTTTGCGGCCACCGTGCACAGCAAGACCGAGAAGCGAGTCTCTGAAACGTTCCAGGCCGTTGAGCCAGAGGACCTGATCAAGTTCGGATTGATCCCGGAACTGGTAGGGCGCCTTCCTGTTGTGGCCACGCTGGGTGAGTTGACGGAAGAGGCGCTGGTCCAGATCCTGACTGAGCCCAAGAACGCCTTGCTCAAGCAGTACCAGAAGCTTTTCGGCATGGACGGCGTGGAGCTGGAGGTCCGGCCCTCCGCCCTTGCCGCAGTGGCGCGCAAGGCATTGGCCCGCAAGACCGGTGCCCGCGGCTTGAGGTCCATCGTCGAGCATGCCCTGATCGATACGATGTTTGAGTTGCCGCATCTGGATGGTGTCGCCAAGGTGGTGGTCGATGACCACACCATTGAGGAAGGGGGCAAGCCCCTGCTGGTTTACAAAGAGCAGGCCAAGGCGAGCGCTTGATCCGCGTCCCGAGGCCGCCCTCCGCGGCGTGCGCCCTTGCATTCAGTCCCAAGGGCCCCATGTCTGCTGAAGAAAGTGAGGAATGTCATGTCAGGTCATCCTGTTCTTCCGTCTGAACCCATCACGCTGCCGCTGCTGCCGCTGCGCGATGTTGTCGTGTTTCCCCACATGGTCATTCCCCTCTTCGTGGGGCGGCCGAAGTCGATCAAGGCGCTCGAATCCGCCATGGAGGCCGGTCGACAGATCATGCTGGTGGCACAGAAGGCCGCCGGCAAGGACGAGCCAAAGCCCGAAGACATGTTCGAGGTGGGCTGCATCTCCAGCATCCTTCAAATGCTGAAGCTGCCCGATGGCACGGTCAAGGTGCTGGTGGAAGGTGTGCAGCGTGCGACCACGCAGGCCATCCGTGACGAAGGTGACCACTTCGTCGGTGACGTGACGCCGGTGGCGCCGCCCGCAGAGGGCAGCCCCGAGATCGAGGCGCTTCGCCGGGCGGTCACTCAGCAGTTCGACCAGTACGTCAAGCTGAACAAGAAGATCCCCCCGGAGATCCTGACCTCCATCGCGGGCATCGACGATCCGGGCCGGCTCGCCGACACCATTGCCGCGCACCTGCCACTGAAGCTTGATGCCAAGCAGTCGGTGCTGGACATGTTCCTTGTGGCGCGGCGGTTGGAGAAGCTGCTGGAGCTGCTGGAGCACGAAGTCGACATTCTTCAGGTTGAGAAGCGCATTCGCGGCCGCGTGAAGCGCCAGATGGAGAAGAGCCAGCGCGAGTACTACCTCAACGAACAGGTCAAGGCCATCCAGAAGGAACTGGGTGATGGAGAAGAAGGCGCTGATCTAGAAGAACTCGACAAGAAGATCAAGGCTGCGCGCATGCCCAAGGAGGCACGCAAGAAGGCAGAGGCGGAGTTCAAGAAGCTCAAGCTCATGTCGCCGATGTCTGCAGAAGCCACCGTGGTGCGCAACTACATTGACGTCCTCATCAACCTGCCCTGGGTGAAAAAGACCAAGATCAAGCACGATCTCGGCAATGCCGAGTCGGTTCTGAACGAGGACCACTTCGGCCTGGAAAAAGTCAAGGACCGCATCCTCGAATACCTCGCGGTTCAGCAGCGCGTGGACAAGGTCAAGGCCCCGATTCTTTGCCTGGTGGGTCCTCCCGGAGTGGGCAAGACTTCTCTCGGGCAGAGCGTCGCCCGCGCCACCGGACGCAAGTTCGTCCGCATGGCTTTGGGCGGCATGCGTGACGAAGCGGAGATTCGCGGACACCGTCGTACCTACATCGGTTCCATGCCTGGCAAAGTCTTGCAAAGCTTGACCAAGGTTGGTACTCGCAATCCCCTGTTTCTGCTTGACGAGATCGACAAACTCGGCATGGACTTCCGGGGTGATCCGTCCTCGGCGCTGCTGGAGGTGCTGGACCCAGAGCAGAACCATACTTTCAGCGACCACTACGTCGAGGTTGACTACGACCTCTCCGATGTGATGTTCGTGGCAACGTCGAACTCGATGAACATTCCCCCGGCCCTGCTGGACCGCATGGAAGTGATCCGTCTGGCAGGCTACACCGAGGACGAAAAGGTCAACATCGCCCAGCGCTACCTCTTGCCCAAGCAGCAGAAGAACAACGGCATCCGTGACGAGGAGATGGAAGTCACCGAAGGTGCCATTCGCGGAATCGTCCGGTACTACACCCGGGAGGCGGGTGTGCGCTCGCTGGAACGCGAGATCTCCAAGATCTGCCGCAAGGTGGTCAAGGGCGTGCAGTTGAAGAAGTACGCGCAGAAGGTGGTGGTCGAAGACGGCAATCTCAACGACTTCCTGGGTGTGCGCAAGTTCGACTTTGGGCGCACTGAGAAGACGAACCAGGTGGGTCAGGTGGTGGGTTTGGCCTGGACAGAGGTCGGTGGCGACCTGTTGACCATTGAGGCTGCCGTCATGCCAGGCAAGGGCAACATCATTCGCACCGGTTCTCTGGGTGACGTCATGAAAGAGTCCGTCGAGGCTGCGCGGTCCGTGGTGCGGTCCCGTGCCCGCCGACTGGGCCTGAAGGACGATCTGTTCGAAAAGCGGGATATCCACATCCACGTGCCTGACGGCGCAACACCCAAGGACGGACCGAGTGCCGGCATCGCCATGACCACGGCGTTCGTCTCTGCACTGTCGGGCATTCCCGTTCGCGCCGATGTCGCCATGACGGGTGAAATCACCTTGCGCGGAGAGGTCACCGCCATTGGCGGGCTGAAGGAGAAGCTTTTGGCCGCCTTGCGCGGTGGCGTGAAGACGGTGCTGATCCCTGAGGAGAACGTCAAGGATCTGCAGGACATTCCAGAGAATGCCAAGAACCAACTTGAGATCATCCCGGTGCGGTGGATCGACAAGGTGCTTGAGATTGCGCTGGAGACCATGCCCAAGCCTTTGCCGGAAGAAGATCCGCCCGCGAAGACCGAGGCCGTGGCCGCCTCTGCCGCCGCTGTAGCGGAGGCCTCGGCTGGTGATGGGTTGCCGCACTGAAAAAGTTCTTGCGAGCGAGGTTTCTCTGCATATAATGTGAGGCTTACGCGGGAATAGCTCAGTTGGTAGAGCGCAACCTTGCCAAGGTTGAGGTCGCGAGTTCGAGCCTCGTTTCCCGCTCCAATTTCCAGACAAGACATCTGGCCGAAAAGGGAAGCTCAGGCTTCCCTTTTTTGGTTAAGCATGACCCAGGCGCGGTAGCAAAGCGGTTATGCAACGGATTGCAAATCCGTCTAGCCCGGTTCGACTCCGGGCCGCGCCTCCAGCCCCTCGAACCAAGCCCGGCCATGCGCCGGGCTTGGCTGTTTCTGGGCCGCTTCTGGTCGCTCGCAGGGATGCTCTCTTCTGCGGCACGCGGCCGATAATGCGATGCCGCCCGGGTGGCGAAATCGGTAGACGCAGCGGACTTAAAATCCGCCATGCCTTCATCGGCGTGTACGGGTTCGAGTCCCGTCCCGGGCACCAAGCCGGTTCGTGAAGTGCCTTGGCTCAGCCCTAGAATCAGGGGCGATTCCTTTCATCACTGTTACCCAGGAGCAAGGCGACATGAAGGTGCTGGTCCCCGTGAAGCGGGTGGTTGATTACAACGTCAAGGTGCGGGTCAAGAGTGACGGTACGGGCGTTGACATCGCCAACGTGAAGATGAGCATGAACCCCTTTGACGAAATCGCCGTGGAAGAAGCCGTGCGCTTGAAGGAAAAGGGTGTGGTCACAGAAGTGATCGCGGTATCGTGCGGTGTGACCCAGTGTCAGGAAACCTTGCGAACCGCCATGGCCATCGGCGCAGACCGCTCGATCCTGGTGGAGTGTGCTGACGAACTGCAACCTCTGGCCGTGGCCAAGTTGCTCAAGGCGATCGTCGACAAGGAACAGCCCGCCCTCATCATCCTGGGCAAGCAAGCCATCGACGACGACTGCAATCAGACGGGTCAGATGCTCGCGGCGCTGGCAGGTTTGCCGCAGGCCACTTTCGCCAGCAAAGTGGATGTGCTGGAAGGCAAGGCCCAGGTGACTCGTGAAGTGGACGGCGGTCTGGAGACGGTCTCCCTGACCTTGCCTGCCGTGGTCACGACCGACCTGCGGCTGAACGAGCCGCGCTACGTGACCTTGCCCAACATCATGAAGGCCAAGAAGAAGCCGTTGGACGTCCTCA
>JBILSM010000046.1:0-21305 GCA_044372085.1 Rubrivivax sp. | reverse complement strand
CCGTGACATCCGCGATATCGTGAACAAAGAGATCGAGGCAGCACGCACTGCGGGGTTGGTAGGTTCATCTCTTCTCGCGGAGTTAACAATTGAAGGCCCTAAGGAGGATCTTGTTCTCCTCGAGTCACTAGGTGACGACTTGAGATTCGTTTTCATCACCACCAGCTGCTCGCTAGGTTCAGAGCACCACACGCTGAGGGTCTCGGTTGGTCGTGCGTGGGGAGAGAAGTGCGAACGATGCTGGCATTACCCTAGCCGCCCGAATCAGGTTGGCGTTGACCCCGCCCACCCAACGATCTGCGGACGCTGCGTGAGCAACCTGCACGGCGCGGGCGAAGTGCGGACGGTGGCGTGAGAGCCCTCCGAGGCGCCACTGAAATCTGAGCACCGCGACAAGAGGCACCCCACCCATGGCCATCAAAGGCAAGTCCCCCTCCTCCGGCCCCAGCCTGGCGCTGTGGCTGGCCCTGGCCGTGCTGGTCATCCTGCTGGACCAGATCACCAAGACGCTGATCATCGGCACGTTCAGGCTGGGCGACACGCAACCCGTGTGGAGCTTCTTCAACCTGGTGCGGGTACACAACACGGGCGCGGCCTTCTCCTTCCTGGCCGGGGCCTCGGGGTGGCAGCGCTGGTTCTTCGTCGGCCTGGGCTTCGCGGCCTCGGCCTTCATCATCTGGATGATCCGCAGCCACCCCACGCAAAAGCTCTTCTGCTTTGCCGTGACCATGATCATGGGCGGGGCGCTGGGCAACGTCATCGACCGCCTGCTTCACGGCTACGTGGTGGACTTCCTGCAGTTCCGCTTCAGCTTCCTGGAGCCCTTGTTCCCGGGCGGCTACTTCCCCAGCTTCAACATCGCCGACAGCGCCATCACGCTGGGGGCGATCTGCGTGATCCTGGACGAGATCTTGCGGGTGCGGCGAGCGAGGTAGGCGTGCGTCCGGGCCCGGGAGCACAGGTCGCGGGGCACCGGGAACCCCTTGAGGCGTGGGGCTTTCACCCTTGACCGTCACGCAGAGCCTTGTGCATCATGATCGCTTGATCATCACGGAGGCTCCATGCACATCTCACGACGCCGCGTTTCTGTAGGCTTGGCTGCAGCCAGCCTGGGCTTGGGCTCGCACCTGAGCTGGGCCCAATCCTTCCCGTCCAAGGCGCTGAAGATCATCGTGCCCTTCCCGGCCGGAGGCACCACCGATGTGGTGGCCCGCATGGTGGCCCAGCGCATGAGCGAGAGCATGGGCCAGCCCGTGGTGGTGGAAAACCGCGGCGGTGCGGGCGGGGCCATCGGTGCCGATGCGGTGGCCAAGGCCGCTCCGGACGGCCACACCCTGCTGATGCACAACCTCACCTTCCCCATGACCTCGGTGGCGCAGACGCTGGCCGGGCGTTCGGCGTTCAACGTGGAGACCGATCTCATCGGCGTGTCGATCTCGGTCTACGTACCCTTCATGTGGACCGCCCACCCCAGCGTGCCGGCCAAGGATCTGCGCGAACTGGGGCAACTGCTGCGGGCCCAGAAGCTGCCCTACAACTACGGCTCCACCGGGCCCGGCTCGGCCATGCACGTGCAGGGCGAAGCCTTCAAGAAGGCGGCCGGGGTGGAGATGCAGCATGTGCCCTTCCGTGGCGCGGCGCCTCTGAAGCAGGACCTGCTGGCCGGGCGCATCCAGGTTGGCGGTGACCAGCTCTCCACCTCGCTGGCCGAGATCAAGGCCGGTACCTTGAAGGCGCTGGCCACCACCGCCTCCAAGCGGGTGGCGGGCCTGCCTGACGTGCCCACCGTGCGCGAACTCGGCTTCCCGAGCCTGGAGCTCGAAGGCTGGAACGGCCTGTTCGTACCGAGCAAGACCCCGCGCGACATCGTCGAGCGCCTGCAACGCGAGGCCGCCGCCGCCGTACGCCACCCGGACGTCTCGCGCCGCCTGATCGAACTCGGCGCCGAGCCCGTGGGCTCCAGCGCCGCTGCACAGGACGAGATCTACAAGCGCCAGATGGACCAGTTCAGGCCCATCATCAAGGACATGAACATCGAGAGTTGAGGGCCGAGCCCCGCCCGGCCTGACCTGACGCCGGGCGCCTACCCCTCGTTGACCAGCACCACCTTGCCCATGACCTGGCGAGAGCCCATGCGGGCGTAGGCTTCGCGCACCTGGCTCATGGGCAGCACGGTGTCGATGGCGGGCTTGACCTTGCCTTCGGCGTACCAGGTGAAGAGCTGGCGGATGTCGGCTTGTGCAGCCTTGGGCTCGCGCTTGAGGAAGTCGCCCCAGAACACGCCGACGATGGCCGCGCCCTTGAGCAGGGCCAGGTTCCAGGGCAGCGCGGGAATTGCGCCGCCGGCAAAGCCCACCACCAGGTAGCGGCCGCGCCAGGCGATGGAGCGGAAGGCCGGCTCGGCCAGGGCACCGCCCACGGGGTCGTAGATCACGTCGGGGCCGCGGCCGCCGGTGAGCGTCTTGAGGGCAGCGCGCAGGTCTTCGCGGCCGTAATCGAGGGTCTCGTCGGCCCCCAGGGTGCGGCAGAAAGCGCACTTCTCGGGCGTGGAGGCCGCGGCGATCACGCGCGCGCCCGCCGCCTTGGCAATCTGCACCGCCGCCGAGCCCACGCCGCCGGCCGCGCCCAGCACCAGCACCGTCTCGCCGGCTTTCAGCGCGCCGCGGTCCATCAGGGCGTGCAGCGAGGTGCCGTAGGTGAACAGGAAGGCCGCGGCGTCCTTGAAATCGATACCCGGCGGTAGCGGCACCGCCTGGCGGGCCTCCACCAGGGCATGGGTGCCGAAGCCGCCATGGCCCGCGCAGGCCACGCGGTCTCCCGCGCTCAGATGCGCCACCCCCTCGCCTACGGCCTCCACCACGCCGGCGTACTCCGAGCCCGGCACGAAGGGCAGCTCCGGGCGGAACTGGTACTTGCCCTCCACGATCAGCAGATCCGGGAAGTTGAGGCTGGCCGCGGCCACCTTCACCCGCGCCTGGCCGGGGCCGGGCTCGGTCTGGGGAATCGGGCCCCACCGCAGATCGTTCACGCCCGTCAGGGTTTCGCAGCGCCAGCCTTGCATGGTCACGGTTCCTTTGTTCAACAGGGTTGTGGGAGGTGTCTGCCGGGCGTTCAATGCCCCAGCACCAGCCGCGCCGCGGCCAGGTCTTCCAGAGCGGTGCCGACCGACTTGAAGAGGGTGATGTCCTCGGGCGTGCGGCGGCCCACGCAATCGCCGCGAAGCAATTCGGCCAATTCGCCCAGCACCGCATCGCGGGTGATGACGCCGCGTTGCAGCGGCTGCACCAGGTCACCAGCTTCGGCGCCAGCGCCGGCATGGGTGTCCACCACGATACGGGCGCGGGCCACGGCCTCGTCATCGGCCTCGCGCATGTGGGGCTTGAAGCCGCCCACCAGGTCCAGATGGGTGCCAGGGGTCAACCAGAAGCCGCGCACGAGGGGCTCGGTGGACGTGGTGGCGCAACTGATGAGCCGGGCCTTGCGGCAAGCGGCTTCCAAGCCTTCAGTGGGCACGGCCATGAGGGTCGGCAGGGCCCGCGCGGCGCCATCGGTCGAACGGGCTGCCGCGAATTCGGCCCTGAGCTCCCCAGCCAGGGCCTGGGCGGCCTCGAATCGGCGGCCCCAGACCAGCACGCGCCGCAAGCCCGGACGCAGCGCCACGTGCGCCCGCGCCATCCAGGCGGCCAGCCGCCCCGTGCCCACCACCAGCAGGGTGTCCACGTCCGGCAGGGCCAGGTGGCGCGCGGCCAGCGCGGAAGTGGCCGCCGTGCGGCGCAGCGTCAGCGCCTCGCCGTCCAGCACGGCCAGGGGGTGGCCCGTGGTCCGGTCCAGGGCCATGACCGTGGCTTCCACCGTGGAAGGGGCCCCGGGGATCACCGTGACGAGCTTGGTGATCAGCAGCCGCTCGTCCCAGGCCGGCATGAGCAGCAAGGTGTCGGTGGGCGCCAGGGCGTGGGCATGGCGCAGCGGCACCTGGGCGCCGCGCACAAAGGCGGCCTGCAGGGCGTCCGCCAGCGGGCCCCAAGGCAGGGCCGCATGCACCTCCGCGGCTGAATAGACTCTCACCATGATCCACAGTGTAGACAGCGCCGCCGGGGCCCCTGGAGCCCCCACAGAAGCTTCAGACGTCGTCATCGTGGGTGGGGGCGTCATGGGCGCCGCCACGGCCTGCTTCCTGGCGCGCGACCACGGCCTGCGTGTCACCGTGCTGGAGCGCGACCCGCTATATCGCCGCGCCTCCAGCGCACTATCGGCCAGCTCCATCCGCCAGCAGTTCAGCACACCCATCAACATCGCCCTGTCGGCCTGGAGCGTGGACTTTCTGCGGCGAGTGGGAAATGAACTGGCCGTGGATGGGGAGCCCCCGCCCGCCATCGGCCTCGTGGAGCCCGGCTACCTCTACCTGGGCACCGATGCCGGCGCCCAGGTGCTGGCGGACAACCACGCCCTGCAGCGCCAGGCCGGCGCCGAGGTGGCCCTGCTTTCGGCCGCGCAACTGCAGCAGCGCTTTGCCTGGCTGAATGTGGAGGGCCTGGTGACCGGCTCGCTGGGCCTGCGCGGCGAAGGCTGGTTCGACGGACCGGCGCTGCACCAGGCCTTCCGGCGCAAGGCCGTGGCTTGCGGCGTGCGCTTCGTAGCGGCGGAGGCGGTGGGTTTCGAGACCGCCCGAGCCTTGCAAGGCAGACTCGAGGTCGGCCTCGAGAACGCGGTCAACATCGGGCTCGGGGACGCGCTGGGTCAACGACCGCAGAGCGGTTCTACGGTGCAATCGGTGTTCACCCAAGACGGTCGGCGCTTTGCCGCGGGCGCCGTGGTGCTGACCGCTGGCGCCTGGTCCGGCCCGCTGGCCGCCCAACTGGGCGTGAGCCTGCCCGTCTCGGCCAAGAAGCGCGACGTCTTCGTGCTCGACTCCCCGGCAGCCCCGCTGGCCGGCTGCCCGCTGGTGATCGACCCCTCGGGCGTCTGGTTCCGCCCCGAGGGCCGCGGCTTCATCGCTGGCGCGCCCCCGCGCGCTGCAGAGGCGGGCGGACCGGGCGACCCGGACGAGCCGCCGCTGGAGGCCATCGACCACGCGCTGTTCGACGAGGTGATCTGGCCCGCCCTGGCGCACCGCGTGCCGGCCTTCGAGGCCATGCGCGTGCGCTCGGCCTGGGCCGGCTACTACGAGATGAATGCCTTCGACCACAACGGCCTGGCCGGGCCGCTGCCGGGCTGGGCCAACGCCTACACGGCTTGCGGCTTCTCAGGCCACGGCATGCAGCAGGCCCCGGCCGTGGGCAGCGCGCTGGCCGCGCTGATCGCGGGCGGCACCAGCACCGCCCCGTCGCTCGACGAACTCCACCCGCGGCGCGTGGCCGACGGCCGGAAAATCATGGAACGCAACATCATCTGACCCAGATCAAGCCCCCTGCGGGTGAAGCCCGATTGAATCAGGAACGAAGCTGAAGCCGAATCCGGTCACGGGGCTCGGGAAAGACGCTCCCGAGTTCTGGATGAGCAACCATGAGACCGGCCTGACCCCCCCATGACGACCGAGTCCACCCCCGCAGCGGGCGGGGATTCGCCAAGCGCCCTGCCCGCCCTCAACACCCTGCGCTGGTCCGACCCCCTGCGCTGGCTGGCCCTGGGCTGGCGCGACTTCATCCGCGCGCCGGGCATCGGCGTGTTCTACGGCCTGGTGTTCATGGTGATGGGCTGGGCGCTGTTCAAGGTCTATGAGCACGCACCGGCCTACACGCTGGCGCTGTCCGCCGGCTTCCTGCTCATGGGCCCCTTCCTGTGCCTGGGGCTGTACCGCGTGAGCCAGCGGCTGGAGGCCGGCCAGAAGCCCGACTTCGGCGACAGCCTGCTGGCCTGGGACACGCGCACCGGGCAGCTCGCGATCTTCGGCTTCGTGCTGCTGGTACTGGAGATGCTGTGGGGGCGCGCCACCCTGGTGCTGTTTGCCGTCAGCTTCGATGGCATGCCCGACTTCAAGGGCTCGCTGCTGGCGCTGCTGGACCCCGAGAACATCGGCTTCATCACTGCCTGGGCAGCGGTCGGGGCGCTGTTCGCCGGCCTGATCTTTGCCGTCAGCGTGATCTCCATCCCCATGATCCTGGACCGCCAGACCGACGCCATCACCGCAGGGTTGACGAGCATGCGCCTGGTGCTTACGCAAACCGGGGTGATGCTGTGGTGGGGCGCGCTGATCGCCGTCATCACCGTGCTGGCCATGCTGCCCTGGTTTGCCGGGCTGCTGGTTGCCGGGCCGGTGATCGGCCACGCTTCGTGGCACGCGTACAGGTCGACCGTGGCCCGCCCCGTGGTGGACGGGCCTGCCCCATCGGTGGTCCACTGACGGTCATGCCGACCGCCTTGCCCACCCCCGCTGACCCCCACCAGGACCTGCGCGACGCCATCCGCGCGCTGTGTGCGCACTTCCCCGACGCCTACTTCCGCCGCGTGGACGCCGAGCGTGGCTACCCGGTGGAATTTGTGGACGCGCTCACTCAGGCCGGCTGGCTGGCAGCGCTGATCCCGCAGGAGTACGGCGGCGCGGGGCTGGGCCTGGCCGAGGCCAGCGTCATCATGGAGGAGATCAACCGCTGCGGCGGCAACGCGGGGGCCTGCCACGGGCAGATGTACAACATGGGCACGCTGCTGCGCCATGGCTCAGCGCAGCAGAAGGCGCGCTGGCTGCCGCCCATCGCCCGCGGCGAGTTGCGCCTGCAGAGCATGGGCGTGACCGAGCCCAGCACCGGCACCGACACCACCAAGATCAAGACCACCGCCGTGCGCCGGGGCGACCGCTGGGTGGTCAACGGCCAGAAGGTGTGGATCTCGCGCGTGCAGCACTCGGACCTGATGATCCTGCTGGCGCGCACCACGCCACTGGCGGAGGTGCAGCGCAAGAGCCAGGGGCTGTCGGTGTTCCTGGTGGACCTGCGAGAGGCCGTCGGGCGCGGCTTAACGGTACGGCCCATTCCCAACATGGTCAACCATGAGACCAACGAGCTCTTCTTCGAGAACCTGGAGATCCCGGACGACCAGCTCATCGGCCAGGCGGGCGAGGGCTTTGGCTACATCCTGGACGGTCTGAACGCCGAGCGCACGCTGATCGCGGCCGAGTGCATCGGCGACGGGCGCTGGTTCATCGACCGGGTGACGGCCTACGCCAAGCAGCGCGAGGTATTTGGCCGCCCGATCGGGCAGAACCAGGGCGTGCAGTTCCCCATCGCCGAGGCGCACATCGAGGTGGAAGCGGCCGACCTGATGCGCTGGCAGGCCTGCCAGCTGTTCGATGCCCACCAGCCCTGCGGCGCCCAGGCCAACATGGCCAAGTACCTGGCGGCCAAGGCCAGTTGGGAGGCGGCAAACGCCGCCATCCAGTTCCACGGCGGCTTTGGCTTTGCCTGTGAGTACGACGTGGAACGCAAGTTCCGCGAGACCCGGCTGTACCAGGTGGCGCCCATCTCCACCAACCTGATCCTCAGCTACGTGGCCGAGCACGTGCTCGGCCTGCCGCGCAGTTTTTGAGCAGGCCGGTCCGGGCAAAGCCCGGGCCTTGGGGCCGAGTTACGGCAGCAGGATGGTGCAACCCGTGGTCTTGCGCGACTCCAGATCGCGGTGCGCCTGGGCCACCTCGGCCAGGGGGTAGCGCTGGTCGATGCGGATCTTGACCTGGCCGCTGGCCACCACCGCGAAGAGATCATCGGCCATGGCCTGGCAGCGCTCGCGGGTGGCGATGTGGGTGAACAAGGTCTGGCGCGTGACGTACAGCGAGCCCTTGTTGCCCAGGATGCCGGGCGCGAAAGGCGGCACGGGTCCTGAGGCGTTGCCAAAGCTGGCCATCAGGCCGAAGGGCCGCAGGCACTCCAGGCTCTTGTCCCAGGTGTCCTTGCCGACCGAGTCGTAGACCACCTTGACGCCTTTGCCACCCGTGATGTCCTTCACGCGCGCCGCGAAGTCTTCCTTGGAGTAATCGATCATCACGTCCGCGCCGTGCTCCAGCGCCAGCTGGCACTTGGCGGCGCTGCCGGCCGTGCCGATCAGTCGCAGGCCCAGGGCCTTCGCCCACTGGCAGGCGATCAGGCCCACGCCACCGGCGGCGGCGTGGAACAGCACGAAGTCGCCAGGCTGCAGGCCTTCGACGGGCAGCGTGCGCTTGAGCAGGTACTGCGCCGTCAGGCCCTTGAGCATCATGGCCGCACCGGTCTCGAAGCTGATGGCGTCGGGCAGGCGGCACACGGTCTTGGCGGGCATCACGCGCACCTCGCTGTAGCTGCCGGGCGGGTTGCTGGCGTAGGCCGCGCGGTCGCCCACCTTCAGGTGCGTCACGCCTGCACCCACCGCCTCCACCACGCCGGCGCCTTCCATGCCCAGTGTGAGCGGCAGCGGGTTGGCGTACAGGCCCGTGCGCTGGTAGACGTCGATGAAGTTCAGGCCGCAGGCGTGGTGGCGGATGCGGATCTCGCCGGGGCCGGGCTCGCCGATCGCCGAATCAGGCAGGTCGACAAGTTGCATCTGCTCGGGGCCGCCGTAGGCGGTGATCTGGATGGCGCGGGGCATGGAAATCCTCGGAAATGGGTGAGTGGTGGCAGGCCGCAGGCTGCGCTGCGACCAGGGACAGAAGGTTACGCGAAGCGCGCCGGTCCTGCAGCGTGGCACCATGCGCGGCATGACTCTGCACCCCCGCGTGATCCTGCTCCTGACCCTGCCCCCGTTGCTGTGGGCAGGCAATGCCGTCGTGGGCCGGCTGATGGTGGGTCAGGTGCCACCGCTCACGCTGAACTTCCTGCGCTGGCTGCTGGCACTGCTGGTGCTGCTGCCGCTGGCCTGGCGGGCGCTGCTGCCCTTGTCCCGCCTGCGCGAGCGCTGGCCTTACCTGCTGGCCATCGGCGTGCTGGGGGTGGGAGCCTACAACTCGCTGCAGTACCTGGCCCTGGTCACCTCCACCCCACTTAACGTCACGCTGGTGGCCTCCAGCTTGCCGGTCTGGACGCTGCTGGTCGGGGCCCTGTTCTACGGCGTACAACCCAGCCGCCGGGAACTGCTGGGCGGGGCCCTGGGTCTGGCGGGCGTGGCCCTGGTGGTGGGCCGAGGGTCTTGGCAGACGCTGAGCACCGTACGGTTCGTACCGGGTGACCTCTATGTCCTGTTGGCCGTGCTCGGCTGGGCCGTCTACACCTGGCTGCTGGCAAGGCCGCCAGCGCACATGCAAGGCGAGCGGCGTCCGCCCTGGGGCTGGGCCGACCTGCTGCTGATCCAGACCCTGTTCGGGCTGCTGGGCTCGGCCTTGTTCTTCGCTGGCGAGCAGTGGGCAGGCACCCACGCCATCCACTGGAGTTGGGGTGTCGTCGCCGCACTGGCCTACGTGGCGTTAGGTGCGTCGGTGCTGGCCTACCGCAGCTACGGCCTGGCCGTGGCCCAGGCCGGGCCGGCCCTGGCCTCGCTGTTCACCAACCTGACGCCGCTGATGGCGGCCCTGCTGTCGGCCGCGGTGCTGAACGAGACGCCGCAGGCCTACCACGCAGTGGCCTTCCTGCTGATCGTGGGCGGCATCGCCATCAGCTCGCGCAAGACCTCGTGAACCCGCAGGCCATCCCCATGAACACCGACGCCTTCGAGCGCGCCCGCGCAGCGTTTGTCGCCGGCATTGCCGCGTTCGAGTCCGGGCGCCTGGAGGAGGCCGAGGCCGAGTTCCTGGCCTCGCTTGTTCTCCTGCCCGGACGGCCGTCGACGCTGGTGAACCTGGCCGCCACGCGGCTGAGGCTCGGCCGGCCGGCCGAGGCCGCATCGAGCCTGCGGGAGGCCCTGGCGGCCCAGCCAGACGATGGCCCCGCCTGGGTCCAGCTGGGCATCGCCCTGATGGAACTGCGTCAGCACGACCAGGCCCTGCCGGCCTTTGACCGGGCCTTGGCACTGGACGGGCGCCAGCCGGTTGTCCACCACCAGCGCGGCCTGGCCCTGATGGGCCTGGAGCGGCCGGCAGAAGCGGCCCAGGCCTGGGAACAGGCCGTCGCCCAGGACGGGAAATTCGTCACCGCCTGGATCGACCTCGGCTCGTTGATGCGCGACCTGGGCCAGCTCAGCCGGGCGCGGCAGTGCCTGCGCCAGGCGCTGGCTTTGGGCGCCAACGACCCACTCGTGCACTTCCAGCTTGCCGGACTGAAGGAGCCTTCGCTGGGCGAGGCGCCAGACACGAGCCAGGGCCCCCCCGACGCACCACCGCCCACTTACGTGGAGCAACTCTTCGACAGCTACGCCGAAGACTTCGATGAGCACCTGGTGCAGCGCCTGGGCTACTGCGCCCCGGCGGTCCTGGTGGAAGGCCTGGCACAACGGACGGCGCAGCGCTTCACACACGCCCTGGACCTGGGCTGCGGCACCGGGCTGTGTGCCGAGCCCTTGGCGCCGATATGCGAGCGGCTGGACGGTGTGGACCTCTCGGCGGGGATGCTGGAGAAGGCCCGCGCGCTGGGGCGCTATACCGCGCTCACCCAGGCCGACGTGGTGGCGCATCTGCAGGGCACCCCTCATCACCACGACCTGATCGTCGCGGCCGACGTCTTCATCTACGTCGGCGCGCTGGAGGCGGTGTTCGCAGGCGTGCAGCGCTGCCTGACACCCGGCGGGTGGTTCTGCTTTTCCGTGGAGGCGGCCGACGATGCGGCCGGCTTCGTGCTGCGCAGCAGCCTGCGCTATGCGCACTCCGCCGGCTACCTGAGGCAGCTCGCCCAGCGCCACGGCCTGGAGGTGCAGGCCCTGGAACCCCACCCCTTGCGGCGCGACGAACGCGAGGGGGTGCAGGGGCTTTACGGCTGGTTGAAGCGGCCGCTGCCCTGAGGGTGGTCAGTACGTGCCCGGATACGCGCCGCCGTCCGTCAGCAGGTTCTGCCCGGTGATGTAGCCGGCGTGCACGCTGCACAGGAAGGCACAGGTGCGGCCGAATTCATCGGAGTTGCCCAGGCGCTGCGCCGGGATGGACGTGCGGCGGGCGTCGATGACTTCCTGCGTCGTCTTGCCGGTCTTGGCCGCCGTGGCCGCCGAGGTGCTGCGCACGCGGTCGGTGTCGAACACGCCCGGCAGCAGGTTGTTGATGGTGACGTTGGCGCTGGCCAGGCGCTTTTGACGCGCCAGACCGGCAATGAAGCCGGTCAGGCCGCTGCGCGCACCGTTGCTCAGGCCGAGGATGTCGAT
Source organism: Rubrivivax sp. (assembly GCA_044372085.1). Classification (GTDB taxonomy): domain Bacteria; phylum Pseudomonadota; class Gammaproteobacteria; order Burkholderiales; family Burkholderiaceae_C; genus Rubrivivax. The sequence goes on along the minus strand of JBILSM010000046.1, from coordinate 10,124 downwards.
GGGGGCCTTGACTGCGCCGGAAGTGATGTTGATGACGCGGCCAAAGCCGCGCTCGGCCATGCCGTCCACCGTGGCCTTGATGAGCTCGATGGGCGTGAGCATGTTGGCGTCCACCGCCTTGATCCAGTCCTCGCGGCCCCAGTCGCGGAAGTCCCCGGGCGGTGGACCGCCCGCGTTGTTGACCAGGATGTCCACTTGAGGGCAGGCGGCCAATGCGGCGGCACGGCCTGCGGGCGTCGTGATGTCACCCGCCACGGCCACCACCTGCACGGCCGGGTTCAGCGCCCGCAGCTCCGCGGCCGTGGCCTCCAGCGCCTCCTGGCCCCGGGCGGTGATGACGACGTTCACGCCCTCGCTCACCAGCGCCTGCGCGCAGCCCTTGCCCAGCCCCTTGCTTGCGGCGCACACCAGCGCCCACTTGCCTGCAATGCCCAGATCCATGATCGTCTTGTCCTTTGGTTTGATGATGAATGAAACAGCCGCCCGACTACGGTGCGATCACCTCGACCCGAGCATGGCGTCCAGCATGCGCGTGTCCGGCCCCGGAACCCGTAACTCGGCGTAGATGATGACGTTCACATGCAGAGGGTAGCGCTCGCTGCCAATCTGCTGCGTTTGTACAGCCCAGTCGTGCCAGGGGCTGGTGTCGTCGATGCAGTCCACCCACACGTCGGCTCGACGAGTGGTCGTCGCGGCCCCCTTCCAGGATGCCGGTCACTGTGCCCTCTCCTGCAGGGAAAAGTCGTAGCGGATGAAGCCGTTGTAGCGGGCCACACGCTCGTACAGCACGCGGGCGACCGCGTTGTTTTCCTGGGTCAGCCAGTAGTAGCGGGCAGCACCAGCACTGCGAGCCCTCTCGGCCACGGCGCCGATCAGAGCGCGGGCAACGCCCTGGCCGCGAATCTGTGGGAGGGTGAACAGGTCCTGCAGGTAGCAAACCCGGTCGGCCCAGGTGCTGGCGTGGTGCAGGTAGTGCGCAATGCCCACCAGCTGACCGTCCAGCTCAGCGCCAATGCCTTGCACCTCCCGAGCCTGCATGAGCCGGTCCCACGCCTGGTCATATTCCTGCTGCGTGGTGGGCGTCTTGTAGAAGGCCTTGTAGCCCTCGGCCAGGGCTTGCCAGTCGGGCCGGTGGTGCGGCTCCAGCGAGACGATCTTGAGGTTCATGGCATGTCTCCTTCGATTTCAGCATCTTCGCGTGTCTGGGGCCGTACCCGCGAGGTCATCCCGCGCCGGCGCAGGCGGCCCGGTGCTGCCCCTGGACGTGGCCCCTCAACGCACGCGGGTGAGCAGCGCCACCCCCAGCATCACCAGCACGGTGCCCAGCGCTACCCAGACCGTGAAGGGTTCTCCCAGCAGCAGCGCCCCCAGCGCGATGGTGATCACCGGGCCCACCATGCCGGCCTGCGAAGCCACCGAGGCGCCCACGCGCTCTATGGCCATCATGATCATGAGCACGGGCGCGAAGGTGCAGGCCACGGCGTTCAGCACGCTCAACCACCAGACGGCCGCCGGCAAGTCCAGGGCGCTGCCCACCGGGCGAAGCACGAGGTACTGCACGATGCACAGCACGCAGGCCACCGAGGTGGCCAGGCCCGTCAGCCGCAGCGACCCCAGGCGCTGCACCTCCTGGCCGCTGTAGACCAGGTAGACGGCATAGCTCAGCGCCGAGCCAAAGACCAGCGCCGACCCCAGCAACACATCGCGCCCTTCCAGGCTCAGTTCCGCCCCGAAGACCACCAGGATGCCCAGGTAGCTGAGCGCGAACGCCGCGAGCTGGCCGCGGGTGACCCGGCGCTTGAACAGCAGCCAGCCCAGCAGCATCACCAGCGTCGGGTTCAGGTACAGGATCAGCCGCTCCAGGCTGGCGGTGATGTACTGCAACCCTGCGAAGTCCAGGAAACTGGCCAGGTAGTAGCCGCAGAAACCCAGGCCCACCACCACGCGCCAGTCGCGCGCTGTCAGCGGCGGCCGGCCGCGCCCGGCCCACCAGGCCAGCGCCAGGAACAGCGGCAGCGCCAGCAGCATGCGCAGCATGATCAGCGTCACGGCGTCCACGCCGTGGCGGTAGGCCAGCTTGACGATGATGGCCTTGCCGGAGAAGGCCGTGGCCCCGGCCAGCGCCAGCATCAGGCCCGTGGCACGGCGGGCCTGGGCATCGGACATGGGGCGCGTCAGGGGTTCAGAACCCGGCGGCCAGACCGTCGCGGCGCGGATCGCTGGCCACGGCGTAGCCCTCCACGGCCGGGTCACCCAGGCGCCAGATGAACTGGCCGGCGCCGTAGTCCTGGTAGCTGTCGGCAAAGGGCTCCACGCGGTGGCCCAGGCCGCGCAGGCCGTCGGCCGCGGCCAGGCCCTGCTCGGCATTGACGATGCCCGCATTGAAGCGCCAGCGCGGTGCATCGCAGGCGGCCTGCGGGTTCTGGCGGTAGTCCAGCATGCGCACCAGGGTCTGCAGGTGGCCTTGCGGCTGCATGTCGCCGCCCATCACGCCGAAGCTCATGACCGGCGCGCCGTCCTTGGTCAGGAAGGCCGGGATGATGGTGTGGAACGGCCGCTTGCCCGGTCCCACCACGTTGGCGCGGGACTCGTCCAGGGTGAAACCATGGCCGCGGTTCTGCAGGCTCAGGCCGTAGCCCGGCACCACCACGCCCGAGCCGAAGCCCATGTAGTTGCTCTGGATGAAGCTGATCATCATGCCGCTCTCGTCGGCGGCGGTCATGTAGATCGTGCCGCCCTGCGGGCCGTGGCCGGGGCCGAAGTTCTGCGCGCGCTTGGGGTCGATCAGCTTGGCGCGGCTGTCCAGGTAGGCATCGTCCAGCATCTGCGCTGGCGTCAGCGCCATGGTGCGCGGTTCGCCCACGTAGCGGTAGACGTCGGCAAAGGCGAGTTTCATGGCCTCGATCTGCAGGTGCTGCGAGGCCACGCTGTCCACCGGCAGCGACGCGATGTCGAATCGGTCCAGGATGCCCAGGGCGATGAGCGCGGCGATGCCCTGCCCGTTGGGCGGGATCTCATGCACGGTGTGCCCACGGTAGTTCTTGGCAATCGGCGTCACCCACTCGGGGCGGTAGGCCGCGAAATCGGCCGCGGTCATCGCTGCGCCACTGGCCCGGGCATGGGCCTGGGCGGCGGCGGCCACTTCACCGCGGTAGAAGGCCTCGCCCTTGCTCTGGGCGATCAGGCGCAAAGTGCGCGCGGCGTCCGGGAAGGCAAAGCGCTCGCCCACGTGCGGGGCGCGGCCGTGCGGCAAGAAGGCCTGCGCGAAGCCGGGCTGCGAGGTGATCTCGGGCAACTCGGCCGCGGCCGTCCACTTGTGCTGCACCACCACCGGCACGGCATAGCCGCGCTCGGCAATCTCGATGGCCGGGGCCAGCAGGTCGGCAAAGGGCAGCTTGCCGTAGCGATCGTGCAGGGCCATCCAGCCGGCCACGGCGCCGGGTACGGTCACCGAGTCCCAGCCGCGCTTCGGGGGCGTCTTGGCGTCTGCCCCGTACTTGGCGCGGAAGTAGGCCGGCGTCCAGGCCGCGGGCGCACAGCCCGAAGCGTTCAGGCCCTGCAGGGACTTGCCATCCCACAGGATGCAGAACATGTCCGAACCCAGACCGTTGCTGCAGGGCTCCACGATGGTCATCATGGCCGCCGCGGCGATGGCGGCGTCTACCGCGTTGCCGCCTTGCTGCAGCATCCTCAGGCCCGCCTGCGCGCCCAGCGGGTGCGAGGTGGAGACCACGTTGCGGGCGAAGACGGGGGAACGCTGGCTCGCGTAGCCGGCCTTCCAATCGAAGGGGTTGTGCGTGTTCATGCGCGGATTCTCACCCCGCCCGTCCGCCGAGCAGGCTGCTCAGGCATCGGCATGCCGCCGCTCACAGTGGCGCCTGCGGTTCCTCCACCAGAGCATCCGCGACGTAGCGGCGCAGCACCGGCGGCTCCGACCCCGTGTGGAAGGCCAGACGCTGCGTGCGCAGCTCGGCGTCGAAGGCCGTGAACCGCTCCAGGCGGCGCAGGTGTTCCACCCAGTTCTCGTCAACGAAGTACTCCACATACCGGCCGGGCACCGCCGTGTCGCGGAACAGGCCCCAGGACAGCGCGCCTTGCCGCAAGCGGGCGCGTCGGGTGCGCTGCATCACGGCAGCGAACTCGACCGCGCGCACCGGGTCGATCTGGTATTCGATGGTCACCATCACCGGGCCCTCCTCAGGCTCCACGGCAATGGCCGATTCGGGCAGGGCGGCACGCGGCGCAGGGCTGAAGTCCAGTTCAGTCCCGCTTTGCACGCTGAGCCGGCGCGTCAACAGCCAGCTGATCACCCCCATGCCCGCAGCGGCGAAGATGGCCGTTTGCACCGACGTGAACGAAGCCACCTGGCCCCACAGCAGCGAGCCCGCCGCCACGCCACCCATCAGGCACACCTGGTAGATGGACATGCCCCGGGCCCGCACCCAGTCCGGCAGGGCGGCCTGCGCCGCCACCGCCAGGGAATTGGCCACCGAGATCCAGGCCATGCCCAGCAGCACCATGGCGGGCACGGCGAACCACACCTCCTGCACCCACACGATCAGGCAGGACAGTGCCGCGTGGCCGATGACGCCTGCGCGCACGAACTCATCCCGGTCGAAGCGGGTCCGCCAACGCGGAAAGTACATGGCGGCGACGATGGCCCCCACCCCCAGGCAGGACAACATCACGGTGAAGGTGGCGGGCCCGCCGCCATGCAGTTGCCGGGCCACCAGGGGCAGCAGGGCGGAAAGCCCCGCACTCTGCAGGAAGAACAGGAAGATGCGCAGCAGCACCACCTTCAGCCGCTGGGACTGCAGCGCGAAGTTCAGGCCCACCCGCATGGCGCCCACAAACCGCTCGCCCGGCAGCGCGCTGGTGCGCGGTTCCGAGCGCCAGCGCAGGATGAGCACGAAGGACACCACCGCCAGCAGCGCATTCAGGGCGAACACTGCCGCCGGGCTCACCGCAGCGATCAAGCCCCCAGCCAGCATCGGCCCGACCACGCGCGACAGGTTCATCGATATGCCGTTCAGGGCCAGCGCCGAGGGCAACTGCTCCCGCGGCACGATCTGCGGCACGATGGCCGAGAACACGGGCCAGCGCATGGCCAGGCCGATGCCGTTGGCAAAGGTCAGGGCCAGCAACAAAGGCGCCGTGAGCATCCCCGTCAGGGACACCACGGCCAGCACCAGCGCCACCACCGACACCCACAGCTGCGTGGCGGCGAAGTAGCGGCGCCGGTCGACGATGTCGGCCATCGCCCCGCTGGGCAGGCCCAGCAGGAACACCGGCAGCGTGGAGGCGGCAGACACCAGCGCCACCATCACCGGGCTGGTGGTGAGCGTGGTCATCAGCCAAGCCGCGGCCACGTCGTTCATCCACATGGTCATGTTGGCGGCCAGGTAGGCCAGCCACAGGCCTCTGAACACCGGACCGCGTAGGGGCTCGAGGGCAGCGGGCAATCTCATGACGCAAGCATAGGGGCACAGCCCGGTGGCTGGGCCAGCCCGAAGAAGGGCGTCGCAACGAAAAGGGGCCTCGAAGGGCCCCTTGATGAGACAGATGGTCCGCTGTGCGGCCCCGTCAGCCCCGGTTCACTCCTCCTGGAAGGCCTCTTCGCGCTTCTTCTTGATAGAAGGGAGCGACACCACCACGATCATCAGCACTGCCGCCAACAGCAAGCCCGCGGACAGCGGCCGGGTGATGAAGGCTGTCCAGTCGCCGCGTGACAACAGCAGAGCCCGGCGCAGGTTCTCTTCCATCATGGGGCCGAGAATGAAACCCAGCAGCAGCGGCGCCGGCTCGCACCCGAGCTTGTAGAACAGGTAGCCGACGATGCCGAAGGCCGCGGCCATGAACACGTCGAAGTTGTTGTTGTTCAGCGAGTAAAGACCGATGCCGCAGAACACGATGATGGCCGGGAACAGGAAGCGGTAGGGCACCGTCAGCAGCTTGATCCAGATGCCGATCAGCGGCAGGTTCAGGATGATCAGCATCAGGTTGCCCACCCACATCGACGCGATCAAACCCCAGAACAACTCCGGGTTGCTGGTCATCACCTGCGGGCCAGGCTGGATGCCCTTGATCGTCATCGCCCCCACCATCAGCGCCATCACCGCATTCGGCGGGATGCCCAGCGTCAGCATGGGAATGAACGAGGTCTGCGCGCCGGCGTTGTTGGCGCTCTCGGGGCCTGCGACGCCGCGGATGTTGCCCTTGCCAAAAGGCACCTCATCAGGACGACCCCTGCTCTTCTTCTCGAGCGTGTAAGCCGCAAAGGCGGCCAGCAGCGCGCCGCCACCGGGCAGAACCCCCAGGACGGACCCCAGCGCCGTGCCGCGCAGCACGGCGGGGAAGGCGTCCGTGAAGTCCTGCTTGGTAGGCCACAGGCCCTTGACGTCCTTGGTGAAGACCTCGCGATGCTCAGCAGGACGGCCGAGGTTCGCGATGATCTCGCCGAAGCCGAACACGCCCATGGCGATGGCCACGAAGCCGATGCCGTCGGTCAGTTCGGGGATGTCGAAGCTGTAGCGCGGCACACCGGAGATGACGTCGGTGTTGATCTGGCCCAGCAACAGGCCCAGCAGGATCATGGCGATGGCTTTGATCAGCGAACCGGACGCCAGCACCACGGCGCCGATCAGGCCCAGCACCATGAGCGAGAAGTACTCGGCCGGGCCGAACTTGAAAGCCAGCTCGGTCAGTGGGGGCGCAAAGGCCGCCACGATCATGGTGGCCACCGTACCGGCAAAGAACGAGCCCAGGCCCGCCGCCGCGAGTGCCGCCCCTGCGCGGCCCTTGCGGGCCATCTGGTATCCGTCAATGGCCGTGACCACCGAGCTGGACTCCCCCGGCACGTTGATCAGGATGGCGGTGGTGGAGCCACCGTACTGGGCGCCGTAGTAGATGCCCGCCAGCATGATCAGCGCGGGCGTGGCGTCCAGCGCGTAGATGCTGGGCAGCAGCATGGCAATGGTGGCCACCGGTCCCAGGCCGGGCAGCACGCCGATCAAGGTGCCCAGCATCGCACCGCCGAAGGCATACAACAGGTTCTGCAGGGTCAGCGCGGTCTGGAAACCGAGCGCCAGGTTGTTCAGCAATTCCATGATGATTCCTTCACCGGGCGCCAAGGAAGGACGGCCACAGCGGAATGGTGAGGTTCAGGCCCCAGATGAAGATGGCCCAGGAAAACACCGTCAGCACCACCGAGTTGATGGCCACCTCTCCAATATGGAACTCGTCACCTGCGTAGCTGGCGATCAGGACCAGCAGCGGCAACGACAGGATCATGCCGAGCTTGGGCAGCACCAAGCCAAACACGACCACAGCGGCCACGATCAGCCCCAAGGGACGCCAGGCAAAAGAGCCGATGGGGTCGCCGTCCTTGGTGGGCACGGTCAGCGCCTTGAGCGCGATCGCCGCGCCCAGAATGGCCAGCAGGACGCCCAGGCCAAAGGGGAAGTAGCCAGGGCCGGGACGGGCCGCACTGCCAAAGTTGTAGTTGGTGGCGCCCCAGGCAAAACCGATACCCGCCAGGATGAACATCACCCCGGACCAGAAGTCTTTCTGACTCTTGATCTGCACGCTTGTCTCCAGATTGGGAAGCGGACCTGAGAGGGGCCCGATCGCTTTGGATTCTAGGGAAGCGTTCCCAGGTAAAGGGTGTGGTTTCCACGTAAGTTGGCAAAGCGCGGGAATACCCTGAGAGCCTCGCAGGTGCACCTTCGGGCACACGCAGGGTGTGCCCGTGTGCAGGGCTTGCAGCGCCTACAGCGAGCCGCCAGCATCGACGCATGCCGGTCGCCAGGGACTGACCATGCGCAGCCACTTGCGGGCGGGCAGCCCCTGCCGCACGAAGCGGCGCTCGAGCTCCGCCGCGCGGGCCTCCAGCGTTGCACGGTCCGGCACGGTCACGCCCCGGCCCGCCACCACCACGGTGTTGCCCTCGCGGGTGGGCCGCAGTTGCCACACCTGACCCGCACCAAACGCGCGCGCGATGCGGGCTGCGCTGCGCGCGAAGCTTGCGTCACGCCCGAACAGGTTGACCGCCATGAGCCCGCCCTCGCAGAGTGCGCGGCGGCAGCCGGCGTAGAAGTCCTCGCCGTCCAGGACGGGGGCCGCGGCCTCCTCGTCGTAGAGATCCACGTGCAGCAGACCGGTGCTGCCTGCCACTTCGGACCGTTGCAGCCAGGCCGCGGCATCTCCCGTCAGCACCCGCAGCCGCGGGCCGTCCTCCGGCAGGCGAAACCAGACGCGGCACGCGGCCACGACCTGGGGGTTGATCTCCACCACCGTGGTGTCCCACTTCAGGGCCTGATGGGTGAAGCGGCTCAAGGCACCAGCACCCAGGCCCAGTTGCACGGCGCGCTGATCGGCGTTGTCCAGGTCTTCGGTGGGCAGCCACAGCAGCACGGCCAGCATGCGCTGAACGTACTCCAGCTCCACATGCTCGGGCCGGGCGATGCGCATGGCGCCTTGCACCCAGGGCGTGCCCAGGTGCAGGTAGCGCACCCCGTCATGCTCTGACATGCTCACCGGGGGCAGTGACGGCGCGGCAGCGGCCATGTTCAGGCCGCCGCCATCAAGCCGCCCAGCCTGGGCAGGGCGGCGCAGGCATTGGCCGTGGTCACGGCCGCCAAGGAGGCGGGGGTGCACTGTCTCAAGCTGGCCATCACCTGCGCGATGCGCGGCAACTCGGCCGGCTCGTTGCGGCCCTGCGACTGGCCGGCTGCGCGCTGCTGCGCGGTGCGGTACAGCCATTGCGGCGGGATGTCAGGCGCATCGGTCTCCATCACCAGCGCATTGTCAGGCAGTGATGTGGCCAGCCTGCGAAGCTGCAGCGCCCGCTCATGCGTCATCGCGCCACCAAAGCCGAGCTTGAAGCCCCTGCGCAAGAACTCGTTCGCCTGGACGTCGCTGCCATTGAAGGCGTGGGCCACGCCGCCGCTGACAGGCACCCGGCGCAGGCCCGCCAGCAAGGCATCGGCCGAGCGGCGTACATGCAGGATCACGGGCAGGCCGGCGGCAGCCGCCAGCTTCAACTGCGCCAGATAGAACGCCTGCTGGCGCGCCCGGTCCAGCCCGGGCACGAAGTGGTCCAGCCCGATCTCGCCCACGGCCACCAAGCGCGGGTCGTCACGGTAGGCCTGCAAGGCCTGCGCCAGACGATCGAGATCACCTTCCGCCGCGCGGTCGGTGTACAGCGGATGGATGCCCAGGGCGTAGGCCGCCCCGTGCTGGTGCGCCAGGTCCCGCACCCGGTCGAAATGCGGGGCTTCCACCGCGGGCAGCACCATCATGTGCACAAGCGCGGTGCGCGCTCTCGCCACCACGGCGTCGCGGTCGGCATCGAACTCGGGTGCATCCAGGTGGCAATGGGTGTCGATCCACATGGTTGCCATGATGCACTTTCTGCGCGACCGTGTTACCGTCAACCGACACCGCTTCAGGCTGCCTCTCTTGAAACGCAGGACACCGCTCTACAGCCCCTCGCCCCGCGCCGCTGGTGGAGCCGCTGCACCGCAGGCCGCGCCAGGCCGGCCCGCGCAGGCCCCGGTGTCCTCCGCCCATTCTTCCGCCCATTCTTCCGCCGCCTCTTCCGCCGCTTCCCCGGCATCATCGGCACCGGCCCCGTCGTCGCCTGCGCGGCGCAGGCTGGAACGGCTTCGTCCCTGGGCGGCCCGCCACCCGGCGCCCTTGTGGGCCCTGGCCGGCGCCCTGCTGGCCATGGCTGCCATGCTGCTGGTGCTGGGGCTGCAGCCGCGGCAACGCCCGCTGACCCAGGACGACATCGACGCCGCCGTGCGCCACGCCCTGGAAAAAGAACCCCTGCCCTCGCCCTACGCCAAGGCCGCCGAAGCCATCGCCCCTTCGGTGGTGCGCGTCATCGGCCTGATGGACGAGAAGGACGACGGCGAAGACAACGCCCAGTTGAACGCCGAGAAGAAGGCCCTGGACCGCAGCCTGGGCACGGGCGTGGTGATCCTGGACAACGGCACCATCCTGACCAACCTGCACGTGGTGTACGGGGCGCGGCGCATCAAGGTGCGGTTCCACAACGGGCACGAGTCCGAGGCGCAGCTCATCAACGTCCAGCCTGAGAACGATCTCGCGGTGCTCAAGGC
>JBILSM010000137.1:0-7173 GCA_044372085.1 Rubrivivax sp. | reverse complement strand
ACAGCGTCAGCGGCAACACCTTCACCCACGAGAGCCTGCGCCCCAGCGCCGCCGAGTGGTTCCATCGCCAGGGGCGCGACGTGTGGGTGCTGGACCTGCGCAGCAGCAGCGGCCTGCCCACGGCCACCGTGCCCTGGACGCTGGAGGAAGTGGCGCTGGTGGACATCCCGGCCGCGCTGCTGCACGTGCGGCAGGTGACGGGCGCACCTGTGGACGTGCTGGCGCACTGCATCGGCTGCGTGATGATGTCCATGGCCTTGCTGTCGCGCCCGCAGGAGTTGCAGGAACGGGCCCGCACGCTGGACCGCCCTGCGCCCCTGGACACCGCGCAGCAAGCTGCGCTGGCAGCCTTCAACGGAGCCGGTGGCGAAGGCCAGCCCCACCCCACCGTGCGGCGCATGGTGCTGAGCCAGAAGGGCCCGGTGCTGCGCTACACCGACGCGAACGTGCTGCGCGGGTGGGTGATGCAGTTCGCTCGACGCTGGCTGCTGCGCGACGGTTTCCAGTTCAGGCCCTCGGCCCAGCCCGGCGCTGGCGAACAACTGATGGACCGTCTGCTGGCCAGCCTGCCCTACCCCGATGCCGACTGGCGCGTGGAGAACCCGCTGTGGCCCTGGCGTCGCACGCCCTGGACCGCCACACGCCACCGCATGGACGTGCTGTACGGCCGCGATTTCGAGGCCACGGGCCTGAGCCGCGCCACCCTGGAGGCCATCGACGATCTGTTCGGCCCGATCCACCTGGACACGGTCTCGCAGACCATCCATTTCACGCTGGCCGACCAGGCCACGGACCACAGCGGGGCGGGGGACTACGTGACGCCGCAGCGGCTGCGCGAGCGCTGGTCGGGCATCGAGACCCTGGCCCTGCACGGCCGCGAGAACGGCCTGGCCGATGTCTTCACCCAGCGCCTGCTGGGCCTGCACCTGGGCGCCGCCGGCGTACCCGTCATCGCCCGCACCTTCGACGGCATGGGCCACCAGGACCTGCTGATCGGCCAACGCTCAGCCCAGGTGTTTGCGGAGGTGGAGCGCTTTCTCCGGCAGGGAGTGGCCGGATTCGGTGCGCCGGTGCCCGTCGTTCAGGCGCAGCCCGAGTCTGAGGTGCAGGCGCAACCCGCCGCAGCGCAGGCGGACGCCGTGATCCGCCCACCCTGGCTGGGCCCGCGCCTGGATGTGCTGGCACCTCCGCGGCACAAGTCCGGCACCACCTTGCTGCGGGTGGCCGCCATGCCGCCGCTGGACGCCGGCCTGGCACGTCTGGCGCTGGTGCCGGTGCGGCGCACGGCGCAGGGCTGGTGCGTGGCGCAGGGCAGGTTCGGCCTGTCGAGGGCACCGGGCCGCAGCCGGCAGTGGCAGTTCGTGCATGCCGGGCGTCTGGTGCAGACCCGCATCACACCGGGCGGTGAAGCCTCGCAGCCGAGCCTGCCTGACGGCTGGCTGGCCCTCATGGTCTACCCCCAGGCCGAGCAGTGCGATCTGCCGATGGACCTGCCCTGGCCCGGCCTGGACGGGCCGCCGCCGCTGCCTCCATCGGCACCGGCTGGCGCCGGCCAGGCTTCAGGCGGACGCATCCATCACGCCCTGAACGGGATACGCCGCTGGTTGCAAAGTGCCGGTGCCGAGGACATCGAGGCCTGTCTGGTGCCCCGCCAGGCCCTGGAGCGCCTGGCGGACCGGCTGCACCAGCCTGGAGCGACGCCCCATGATCCGGCGGTGCCCCAGGCTCCAGCACGTGTGCACCGTGTGCACCTGGCGGTGGGGAGCTGCCAGTACCCGTACGGGCCACTGGACCGTGCACCGGCGCAGGCCAGCCTGCAGCGCATGGCGCAGCGGGCCGACCAGGGCGATCTGGACCTCGCGTTGTTCCTCGGAGACCAGATCTACGCCGACGCCACTGCGGGGCTGGTGGATCCCACGCGCCGTGACGAGCGCTACGAGATCCCGCACGAGCGCGCCCAGCGCGCCCCCGGCATGCGCCGCGTGCTGGCCCGCCTGCCCAGCGTGATGCTGCTGGACGACCACGAACTGGTGGACAACTGGGAACCTTGTCCCCCAGGGGCCGACCCCGCCCTGCCCGTGTGGCGCGGCCGGCAGGACGCCCTGATAGACGGCCGCTGGGGCTACTGGAAGTACGAGCGGATGCGGCCCCAGTTGCGCCACCAACCACAGCGCGACCTCGCGGACAAGGACTTCCGCTTCGCCGGCCTACCCATCTACCTGGCCGATACGCGCACGGGCCGCCAGGCCCGCAGCGCCACCACGCCCTCCATTACGCCGCACATCCTGAGCACCTGCGCAAACCCTGACACACCAGGCCAGTTCGAACAATTGGAAGCGTGGCTCTTGCAGCACCGGAACGAGCCGAAGGTGGTGGCCACCCCCTCGATGCTGCTGCCCCGACGCGCTGAAGGGGTGCAGGACCCCGGCGCCGAAGGACGCAGCGACGCCTGGGACGGCTACCCCGCCAGCCTGGATCGGCTGCTGGACTTCCTGATGCGCGAGCAGATCCAGCACACGGTCTTCCTGTCGGGCGACGAGCACCACGCGCTTGTGTGCGAAGTGACGCTGCAGCCGCCGCAAAGCCGGGAGCACACCTGGGAGCCGGTGCAGCTGACCTCTGTTCACAGCTCGGCCCTGTACGCGCCCCTGCCCTTTGCCAATGGCCACCCGGCCGAGCTGTCGGACCAGGCCTTTGTCACCGCGGGTGGCACCCGCGTGACCATGAGCACGCGTTGCGCGCCGCCTGGCGACGGTTGGGCCCGGATCAGCCTCACGCCGGGCACCGGCTCGGGGGATCTGGAAGTGGAGTTCGTCAAGGCACACCCTGTGCAGGACAGCGACTGAAGGCTGTGGTGCAAGGCCTGCAGGCTGCAAGCCTGGGGGGTCTGACCTCTAGACCGTCAGGCCCTCAGGCCATCCGACGATCCGGCCCTCAGGCCGTGTGCCCGGCCCACGCCCGGCTCAGCTGAACCGCACGCCCATCTTGGCCAGCAGGTACACCGCCTCGGTGCGGTTCTGCAGGCTCAGTTCCTTGAAGATGGCGTTGGTGTGCTGCTTGACCGTGCCTTCGGCGATGCCCAGATCACGGGCAATCTCCTTGTTGGACAAACCTCGCACGATGTGACCCAACACCTGCACGTGCCGGGTGGTCAGGTCCGGAAAGGCGGCGCTGATCTCGGTCAGGGTGGCGCCGCTGCCGCTGCGGGCAGCTGCTGCGGCAGCAGGTTCGCCCGGCGGAATGGCCCGGCTGGCAAGCGTGGCCTGCGGCCCCCGCGCCGCGTGCGCGGCGAGTGCCGCCTCCGGCAGGAAGATGCCGCCGCGGGCCACGATGTCCAGCGCCTTGATCATGGCCTCGGGTGAGGACTCCTTGGGTACGAAGCCCACCGCCCCGGCATCGATGGCGCGGCGCACCAGATCGGGCGACGACTCGCCCGAGACCATCACCACCCGCGCATGGGGCAGCACCTGTTGCAGTTGCTCGATCAGTGCCACGCCGGAGGGCTCACGACCCAGGTGCCAATCCAGCAACACCAGGTCGTAGGGCCGCCTGGCTGCCTGCTGCAGGGCCTGTTCACCACTTTCGGCACAGTCCACCGCTCCCAGGTTGCCGGTGGCCTGCAGCAGCAGGCTCAGGCCGGCGCTGAACAGGAGGTGGTCGTCGACGATCAGGGTATGCATGGAACCTGGACCTTTTCACCTGACACGGGGCCCAACACGTACACCGCACCCCCCAGGAATCCGCCCCAAGAAGAGCGCGCGAAGGAGGGTCGCCCCCCGGGCGAGGCGAGACGTGAGAGCGGTGCCGTGGCCTGCCCGCTCAATCAGGCTTGATGCCTGCACGCTTGACGATGTCGCTCCAGATCTTCTGTTGCTGGGCAATGAAGGCCGCGAACTCTTCGGGCGGGCCGCCACCGCCCACGGCGCCATCATTGACAAAGCGCGCCGTCACCGAGTTGGACCGCAGGGCCTTGAGCGACTCCTCCTGCAGGCGCTTGACGATGTCGCGCGGCGTACCGGCCGGCGCCAGGATGCCGTACCACTGTGAGGTCTCGAAGTCCTTGTAGCCCATCTCGGCCACCGTGGGCACATCCGGCAACGCGGGAATGCGCTGGGCCGTGCCCACGGCAATGGCACGCAGCTTGCCGCTCTTGATGTGCGGCAGCAACGCCGGCAGCCCCGCCGAGGTGGCCTGCGTGCGCCCGGCCAGCAGGTCGGTCAACTGCGGGCCGGTGCCGCGGTAGGGAATATGGGTGAGGAACATGCCCGTCACCAGCTTCAGGTACTCCATGGCCAAGTGCCCGGCACTGGCGTTGCCCGCAGAGCCGTAGTCCAGCTTGCCCGGGTTCTTCTTGGCATAGGCCACGAACTCCTTGAAATCCTTGGCCGGCACGTCGGGATGGATGCAGAAGAGGTTGGGCACCTTGGCCAGCAGCGTGACGGGTATGAAATCCTTGTTCACGTCGAAAGGCTGGTTGGCGAAGATGTAGGGGTTGACGGCCAGCGAACCCACATGGCCCATGATGATGGTGTGGCCATCAGGTGCGGCCTTGGCCACGTCGGTCATGGCCGGAATGCCGGCGCCGCCGCCCTTGTTGTCCACGAACACGGTCTGCCCCAGCTGCTTGCTGAGTTCCTGCGCCACCGTACGCGCGACGATCTCCGAAGTGCCACCGGGCGCGAAGGGCACCACAAAGCGGATGGATTGGCGCGGCCAGGCGGCCTGCGCGCGGGACATCAGAGGCACGCCCAGGGCGGTGGCGGCCAGCAGGGTTCGGCGAGGAATGAGCATGCGGAAGTCTCCTTGTTTCTTGGGCACTGATCAGAACTGGTAGCGGCGCAGCCCGCCATCCACGGGGATCACGGCTCCGGTGATGTAGCTGGCCTTCGGGCTGGCGAGGAAGCACACGAGGTTCGCCAGGTCCTCGGGCTCGCCGTAGCGGCCCATGGGAATCTCGTTCTCGCATTGCCACTGCCGGTACTCCGGCGTGTAGTTGCGAAAGATCTGCTCGGAGTGGATGCGCCCGGGCGGAATGCAGTTCACCGTCACGCCGTGCGGGCCCACCATGCGTGACAAGCCCTTGGCCCAGCTGTGCAGGCCGGCCTTGGCGCAGAAGGCGCCGTTCACGTGGTCAGGCTCACTCTTGCCGGTGATGTTGATGATGCGGCCCCAGCGGCGCTCGATCATCTGGTCGATCAGGGCGTCGCCCAACTGGCGCGGGCGGTGGAAGTTCAGCGTGACGGCCTCGTTCCAGGCCTCCTCGCTCACGTGCAGGTCCTTGAAGCTGCGTGAGCCCCCGGCGTTGTTCACCAGGATGTCCACGCTGCCCAGGCCCTGCACAGCCTGCTGGGCGATGCGCGCAGACGCGTCTTGCGCCAGCATGTCCTGCTCGAAAAGCACCGGCTCGGCGCCACCGGCCGCGACGATCTCTGCAGCCACCTCGCGCAGCTTGTCGATGCGGCGTGCCGTGAGCGCCAAGCGCACCCCTTCGGCGGCCAAGGCCAGCGCGATACCGCGCCCGATGCCCACGCTGGCACCCGTGACGAGGGCCGTGCGGCCCTGAAGCTGAAGATCCATGGTCGATTGACTCCTGTTGAATGAAGGCGGGGCTGGTGCCCCTGCGAAGGCCGTCCCGCAGCGGGCCAATCCACTTGCGCTTGCGCAACGCGGGCACCCTGCCTCACGGGTGCAATGCTGCCATCGGACGGGCCTGGTGGCCACTGGCGCATTCACTTACGCGCGCAGGAAGAACCCGTGCGAACGACACCCACTATCGACACCCACTATCGACACCCACTATCGACACCCGCGAACGACACCCACGATCGACAGCCGAAGTTCCTCAGAACCGCACCCGCATCATGCCTTGCCGAAATCTGCATCCCCTGCACTGCCTGCAGCCCCATCACGCGGTGGTCGCGCTGACGCTGGCCGCCTGGTTTCCTGCCGCGATGGCCATTGAACGCGGCGCGTCTGCCACGGGCGTGGCCTACGCGAGCGGCGGCGTAAGTCACTCCGAACTGCAGGAACTGCACGCCCGGCGCCAGGACTACAGCTTCTGGCTCACCACCGCCGCCATGAAGAGCGGCGCGCATCTGGCCGGCGTGTCCGTGTCCATCAAGCCCTTGCGTGAGACGGCGCCCGTGCTGGACCACACCACGGGCGGGCCGTGGCTGTTTGCCGCCCTGCCCCCGGGCCGCTACCAGGTGGAAGCAAGCTTCCAGCCCTCGATCGATCGTCCGACCCAGGTACGCCGAGGCCTGACCACCATCCACCCTGGCGACCATCATCAGATGGTGCTGTACTTCGACACCGCCGACGACCAGGCCGCCAACCACCTGCCAGCGGCGGCGCGCGACCCTCAGGGCCCGGGCGTTCCAGGACGCTGAGGCTGCTGCCGGGTACAAGGACGCGGACGGGCCAGCCGTCCGCTACGGATCAGCGCTCAGCGCTCCCCGATCGGGCGCACCTGGCGCGGTGCGGCGCCCACGTAGAGCTGGCGCGGACGGCCGATCTTGTACTCGGGATCGCCGATCATCTCGTTGAGCTGGGCGATCCAGCCCACGGTGCGGGCCAGCGCGAAGATGGCCGTGAACAGGCTCACCGGGATGCCGATGGCGCGCTGCACGATGCCGGAGTAGAAATCCACGTTGGGGTAGAGCTTGCGCGAGACGAAGTAGTCGTCTTCCAGGGCGATCTTCTCCAGCGCCATGGCCAACTTGAACAGCGGGTCATCGTGCAGGCCCAGGGCGTTCAGCACCTCATGGCAGGTTTCGCGCATCAGCTTGGCGCGCGGGTCGTAGTTCTTGTAGACGCGGTGACCGAAGCCCATCAGCTTGACGCTGGAGTTCTTGTCCTTGACCTGCTTGATGAACTCGCCGATCTTCTCCACGCCGCCGTTGCGCTGGATGTCCTCCAGCATCTGCAGTGCCGCCTCGTTGGCGCCACCGTGCGCCGGACCCCACAGGCAGGCCACGCCCGCGGCAATCGCGGCAAACGGGTTGGTGCCCGAGCTGCCGCACAGGCGCACCGTGGAGGTGGAGGCGTTTTGCTCGTGGTCGGCGTGCAGGATGAAGATGCGGTCCATCGCCCGCACCAGCACCTCGTTGGGCTCGTAGTCCTCGCAGGGCGTGGCGAACATCATGCGCATGAAGTTGCCGGTATAGCTCAGCG
>JBILSM010000136.1:0-7225 GCA_044372085.1 Rubrivivax sp. | reverse complement strand
AGCCTGCGGGCACCGAGTTCGATGTCTTGATCGTTTATCACGGCACGGTGATGCAGGACGCCCTGGTGATGCAGGCCGCCCAGGACACGCTCGACCACTTTCGTCGCTTGATCGATGACCCGACCGTGATGGTGGTGAGCGTCGCCTACCCCGAGGAGAACTTGCTCATCGGGGACAACCTCGCATACGCCGAGGCCGCGCTGCTGTGGGTCAGGCATCAGGCCGCAAGCCAGCTGGGCCTGCAGATCCGCCATTTGTTTCTTGGTGGCCACTCCCAAGGGGGCTATCTGGTCACTCGGCTCAACACATTGCATCCCACGCGTGGCGTCATCGCCAACGCCCCCGGACCGATAGATCTGGTGCATCGCTGTCGGCTGGAGGAGGAGGGAACAATCGCCTCGGGTGAGCACTGCTCGCGCTTGCGCCAGGCCTACGGAAGCACGGCCGCGAATCCTGCCGCCTACACGGCGCGCTCGCTCGGTAACTTCACAACGGGGTACCAGTCCGACATCCTGTTCGTGCAGGGCCTGGAAGATTCGCGCCTGACCCAGATGGCGGTGTGGCCGGGGTTCCGGCAGCAAGTGCAGGCGTGTACGAACTGCAGCGGCATCCAGTTCCTCGAACTGCCCGGTCTGGGTCACCCGGCGCTGTTCAACAGCGCACAGGCCCGAGAGACCTTCCGCACTTTCGTGAACGCGCGGCGTTGAGTCTTGTCTGGCCGCAGGTCAGGAGCGAGCGGCAGAGTGCAGTGCGATGCCTGCCGACAGGGTGCGGCTGTCATGTGCCCGCGGGAGAAATGTTCGTCTGGATGACGCGGGCGGCGTACCTGTACGCCATCGGCGGCGCTGGGTGGCCACTCGGCCGCATCGAAGATCCAGGACCGTCTGGACGCAGTCAACTCGGACCATCGCTGACCCAGCGGCAGCCCGCCACCGAGACGACGCCCGAAGGACCCTTGTATCCAACGAGTCGACAGCCCTGCCAGTTCAGGGCTGAAGCTGCTGCTCGACCGACGCGCGGAACTCCACGGGTGAGCGCCCCAGCAAGCGCTTGAATGCCCTGGCAAAGGCTGAAGGGTTGTCGTAACCCACCTCCATCGAGATGCTGGCGATGCTGTCCTGGCTTTCGCGAAGGCGCTGCGCCGCCAGTTGCAGGCGCCACCACTGCAGGTACTCCGCTGGCGTCTGGCCCATGCACGCCTGGAAGCGCTGGAAGAAGGCGGTGCGTGACAGGTGGGCCAGGCCCGCCAGTTCGGGCAGCGTCCAGCGATACCCGGGCTGGGCGTGCAGGGCCGTGAGCGCCGGGGCCAGCCGCGGATCTGAAGCCGCTGCCAGCCATCCCGTGGCGGGCGTCGCATCGAACAGCGCCTCGCGCAGCGCCTGGATGAACAGCACCTCAGCGGCCCGGCGCAATACGGCCGATGAGCCGCCCGCGGGCTGCTCCGCCTCCGCCCGAACCAACGCGAGGACGGGCGCGAGGCGCGCGCATGCGGGCGTGCCAGCGCGCAGGACCATCATCGCGGACAGGCCGGCCACGATGGCCTGGGCCATGCGCATGTCGGCCGCAAAGCTGGCCGTCAGTAAACGCGTCCGGAGGCCGCCGCCGCCGTAGGCGAAGGTGGTGGCCTGTCGGTCCCGCCGGTCCACGCCTGCGATGGCGGTGACGGGCGTGGCCTGGCGGCCCGGGCGGTCGCTGATGGCGTGCAGTTCGTCCCGTGGGAGCACGACGACGTCGCCCGCCGACAGGCGCACCGGGGCGGGATCGCCCTCCAGCGACACCACACACTCGCCCTCGAGCACCGCGTGGACGGCCGCAAGGCGCCCGCCCGGCAACTGCAGCGCCCAGGGCGCACTCAGTTCGCTGACGCAGAAGAACCAGCCGTGAAATCGCAGCGCATCCAGCACCTGCGCGATCAGCACCGCACGCGGTGAACGATCGGCATCGTCAAGCGCATTCGCGGCCGCGCGGTGCGGCGCTGTCCGGCTTATCGTGGTGACCATCGGAGTTCGCGGAGCGCGTTGGATGAAGCAAGTCTCTCACGCAGGTCGGCGCCGCATGCTGGGCTGGATGGCGCGCGCAGCGGCTGCACTGCCGTTCGTGGCGGCGGCCCAGGGATCAGGCCGACTGAAGCCCACACCGGCTGTCACCGTGGGCCCGTTCTACCCGCCCGATCCGATGGGGTTGCCGTTCTTCAGCGCCCGTGCGCTCAGCCCGCTGCCCCAGGGCCACGACCTGACGTCCGGCACGAGCGGTCGACGCGCGGAGGGCGAGCGCCTTCAACTCCACGGCCGCGTGCTGAACACTGCAGGACAGCCGCTGGCCGGGGCCCGCATCGAGATCTGGCAGGTGGACGCTCGGGGCCACTACGCGGTGGAGACCGGTGCCGATCGCGATCCTGGCTTTTCCGGCTATGGCGTGTACGTGGCCGGCGAGTCGGGCCGCTACGTGTTCACGACCATCCGGCCGCGCGGCTACGGTCGCTATGGCGGGCTTATCAAGCGCGCCGCCCATATCCACCTGAGGGTCTCGGTAGCCGGCCGGGCGCCACTGGCCACCGAAGTCTGGTTCGCGGACGAGCCGGGCAACGAGCGCGACTCGTTCGTCAGCCGTATCACCGACCCTGAACTGCGCGAGCGCATGCTCGTCCGTCTGGCCCCAGGCAGTGACGGCCTGCCGGCGGGCACCTTCGACGTCGTGCTGCCCGATGCCTGAGGAGCGACCATGAGACTTGTGGTGTTCGGCGCCTCGGGCGCTACTGGCCAGCACGTCGCGCTCGGTGGGAGCCCGGCATGACGGTTGACCGCTACCACCCCGCGCTGGTGGTGCTGCACTGGATCCTCGGTCTGCTGATCCTTCTGGGCCTCTTCATGGGGACCTTCTCCCTGGAGAGGCTGCCCAATTCAGACCCGTCCAAGCTCGACAGCCTGAGGGGCCACATGATCAACGGGGCCGTGATCGGATGTCTGATGGTCCTGCGTCTGATCATCCGGGCGTGTACCCGACGCCCGGTGCCAGCGGCGACCGGCATGGCCTGGGCTGATGCGGGCGGCCCCTGGACGCATCGCGCGCTGTACGCACTGGTGTTCGCGATGGTCGCAAGCGGTGTGGCACTGGGTGTGAGCACCGACCTCCCGGCCATCGTCTTCGGCGGGTCCGTGAAACCCCTGCCCGCCACCTTCGACGGTTCGTGGATGCGCGTGTTGCACGCAGTCGCCGCCAAGCTGCTGATGGCGCTGATCGTGCTGCACGTCGCGGCTGCGCTGTGGCATCACACCGTTCGACGGGACGGGCTTCTGCGGCGCATGGGCTTTGGGGGCCGTCGGTAACGGAAGCTCCGCGTCCTCGCCCACTTTCCGAGTATGTGGACGATAGCGGTGGTCAGGAACTGAACGCAGAATGCGGTGAGCCTGATGTGCTCACGACCTCCGCCTGTTTACCGACCCGTCCATGCAACGCCGCTTCCACCAACTCGACGTCTTCACTGCCATACCCCTGAAGGGCAACCCGCTGGCGGTCGTGCACGACGCGCAAGGCCTGGACGACGCCACCATGGCCGCGTTCGCGCGCTGGACCAACCTGTCGGAGACCACCTTTCTGCTGCCGCCCGAAGACCCGGGCGCCGACTATCGTGTTCGCATCTTCACGCCAGGCGGTGAGTTGCCCTTCGCCGGCCACCCCACCTTGGGCAGCTGCGCCGCTTGGCTCGCCGCGGGCGGGCAATCCCGGTCGGAGGGTCTGGTGGTGCAGGAGTGTGGCGTGGGCTTGGTGTCCATCCGGCGCGAGAGCGCGCGCCTGGCGTTTGCCGCACCGCCCCTGCGCCGTAGCGGCCCGCTGGAAGCCGATCTGGTGGACCGCATCGTGGCGGGTCTGGGGCTGGCCGCAGGCGACATCCTCGATCATCAGTGGGTGGACAACGGTCCGGGCTGGTGTGCCGTCATGCTGGGCTCGGTGGAGCAGGTGCGCGCGCTGCGCCCCGACTTCGGCGCGCTGCGGGATCTGAAGCTGGGGGTCGTGGCGCCCTGTGAACTGGATGAAGACACGGCCTTTGAAGTGCGCGCCTTCGTGCCGGGACTCGGCATCAACGAAGACCCGGTCACGGGCAGCCTGAATGCCGGGATCGCGCAGTGGCTGATCGACGCCGGACTGGCGCCCTACCACTACGTCGTGAGCCAGGGTTCGGCCCTGGGGCGCGAGGGGCGTGTGCATGTGGACCGCCAGGGCGGGGACATCTGGGTCGGTGGCGATGTGGTGGTGTGCATCGAGGGCCAGGTGAGCCTGTGAACACCCGGATCGACCACCTCGTCGTGGCCGCCGCATCGCTGGCCCAGGGCGTGGCCTGGTGCGAGGAGGTGCTGGGCGTCACGCCCGGCCCGGGCGGCCAGCACCCGCTGATGGGTACGCACAACCGCCTGCTGAAGATCGCCACGCCCACCTACCCTGACGCCTACTTCGAGATCATCGCCCTGGACCCGCAGGCCGCACCGCCCCAGCGCGTGCGCTGGTTCGGCCTGGACGAACCTGCTCTGCGCGAACGTATCGCTCAAGAACCGCGGCTGATCCATGCCGTGGCGCGCTCACCCCAGTTGGACATGCACCGCTTCGGCCTCATCCAGGTCGGCCTGCAGCCGGGGGTTCCCATCAAGGCCGGGCGTGAGACCCCTCAGGGCCCGCTGGCCTGGCAGATGCTGCTGCGTGACGATGGCCGCCTGCTGTGCGGTGGGGCGCTGCCCACGCTGATCCAATGGGAGGGCCGTCATCCGGCGCAGGCCATGCCGGACTCCGGCGTCACGCTGTCTTCCTTGACACTGCGTGGAGTGCCCGAGCGCGCAGCGGAGGTACTGCGCTTGCAGGGCGTGACGGTCGAGCCGGTGGCGCCCTCATCCTCCGCACCCGCCCTGACGGCGGTGTTGCAGACGCCGCGTGGCGAGGTGACGCTGCACAGTGATGCGCCTTGAGCAGCCCGCGCACCTCGAACCGAAGCACCTCCCCAGATCACTGCAAGAGACCTGCATGACCGAAGAACTGTTCCGCGAAGACGCCACCTTGTTGCAGTGCGAAGCGCAGGTGCTCGCGGTGGACGAGTGGCCCGACGGCAGCCGCGCCGTGGTGCTGGACCGCACCGTGTTCTATCCGCTGGGCGGCGGACAGGCCGGCGATACCGGCGTGCTGACGCTGGCCGACGGCCGCGAGGTGCCGGTGGCCGACACGCGCAAGCACAAGGACCGGCCCGGGGCCATCGCCCACCTGCTGGCGCCGGGCGCTGACACTTCCGGCCTGGCGCCGGGAGCACGCGTGACAGCGCGCATCGACGCCGAGCGCCGCCGTGCCCACATGCGCTTTCACACGGCGACGCACCTGCTGTGCGCTCTGGTGCCATACCCGGTGGACGGCTGTTCCATCACCGCGGGTTATGCGCGGCTGGATTTCCACATGACCGAGCCGCTGGACAAGGAGACGCTCACCGCCGGCATCGCCCGTCTGGTGGCCGGGGCCCACCCCGTGCGCCACCGTTGGATCAGCGAAGAGGAACTGGACGCCAACCCCGGTCTGGTGCGCAGCATGAGCGTGCAGCCCCCGCGCGGCCTGGGCCGCGTCCGGGTGCTGGAGATCGAAGGCGTGAACCTTCAGCCTTGCGGTGGCACCCACGTGGCCAACACCGCCGACATCGGCCCCGTCACCGTGACGAAGATTGAGAAGAAGAGCGCGATGACCCGCAGGGTCGTGCTCGGCTTTGCCGAATCAGCCGCAGGCTGATCGCTCTTCGTTCGGCGCAGGCTCACATCGCGTCAGCGATGTGAAGGCCCGCCCCTTTTCTCAGTTGCTGTAGCGCTCGGCCCGGAAGTCGTCGTGGCAGGCCTTGCAGGAACCGCCCACGCCGCCAAAGACCGCCTTGATGGCGTCCAGGCTGCCGGTCTTGGCGGCTGTTTCCAACTTGGTGGCCTCAGCCGCCATCTTGTCGGCGGCGGCCTTGAACTTGGCGCCGTCTTTCCAGATCTCGGGTTTGGCGCGGTGGGGCATGCCCTTGTCGGTGCCATCGCCAAAGGCCGAGAACGGCAGGGTGGACATCACGGCCACGATGTGCGCGCTGTCGTTCGCCACCTTGGCATCGAACGGAGCGCGCCCCTGCACCATGGCTCCGATTCGGGCCACGTGGTTGCCCATCACGGTGAACGCGCTCTGGCGGTACTTGATGGCGTCTTCCGGCTTCTGGAACTGCGCCGCTGCGGGCAGGGCCGCCAGCACGCCGCAGGCGGCGGCCAGGATCATCAGCTTCTTCATGAGGGGCTCCGGTCAAGAGTTGTCGTCGACGCCCGGCGTCTGCAGGGGGGCTGCAACACCTGCCGGACAGTGTCAGTGTAAGGACGTATCTGTTCAAGCATGTTGATGACGGCATGCATCCTGACTGACCCAGTCGCGTTATCGTTGAGTTGTTTCACATTGCATCCACGCAAGGAGTTCCAACGATGTCAGAGACGACCGCGCCGGTGCGGGTCTGGGACCTGCCGACCCGGCTCTTTCACTGGACGCTGGCGCTGAGCGTGGTGGGTTCCATCGTCACCGCCAAGATCGGCGGCAACGCCATGCTCTGGCACTTCCGCCTGGGCTATCTGGCCCTGGGCTTGCTGGTGTTTCGCATCCTCTGGGGCTTCGTCGGTGGGCGCTGGTCGCGCTTTGGCAGCTTCGTCCATGGGCCGGCCCGCGTGTGGGCCTATGTGCGGGGCCAGCGCCGGCCCGATGGGCTGGACGAGGTGGGCCACAGCCCCCTGGGCGCCCTCTCGGTGTGGGCCTTGCTGGGTTTGCTGAGCTTTCAGGTCGCCACCGGCCTGGTGGCCGATGACGAGATCGCCAACGTGGGCCCGCTCAACCGCTACGTCAGCGGGGACGTGGCCCTCCTGCTCACAGGCTGGCACAAGGAACTCGGCGAGTCCGTGCTGATCGCCCTTCTGGTGCTGCATGTGGCAGCGGTGCTGTTTTACCGCTGGGTGCGGCGCAATGACCTGCTGACGCCCATGATCACTGGGGACAAATCATTGCCTGCGCACACCCCCGCCTCGGCCGACGGCTGGCGCCAGCGCCTGGGGGCCGTGATCCTGGCCGCCGCCGCCGCGGCCCTGGTGATATGGGTGGTCCGGCAGGGAGCTTGAACGCCCGTGAAACCTGCCGACCCCCCCGCCCCCCGCATCGATCTGCACACGCCTGTGCAGCCGGCGCAGTTCGAGGACAC
>JBILSM010000269.1:0-7257 GCA_044372085.1 Rubrivivax sp. | reverse complement strand
CTCCTCCGGCGCCGCATCAATCTGGTCGTAGGCCTTGGCCTCACCACCAAACTTGCTCGACAGCACCGTCGTGATCGCCGCCGTCAGCGTCGTCTTGCCATGGTCCACGTGTCCAATCGTCCCCACGTTCACGTGCGGCTTGGTACGCTCAAACTTGCCTTTTGCCATTTCGGTTCTCCAGTAAAAAGAGCTGCGCCGGTGATCGGTTTAAGGTCTTCGGAACCGCAGGATGTCGTCCACCACCGGCAGTGGACGCTGCTGTACCGAAGACCGACTTGAGGAACGGGGCCGCTCTGCCCTGCCCACAGATTACTTTGCGCGCGCCGTGATGATGGCGTCTGCCACGTTCTTGGGCGCCTCGGAGTAGTGCTTGAACTCCATGGTGTACGTGGCGCGGCCCTGCGACATCGAACGAAGCGTCGTCGAATAGCCGAACATCTCAGACAAGGGAACTTCGGCCTTGATGACCTTGCCGCCACCGGCCATGTCGTCCATGCCTTGCACCATGCCACGCCGGGAGGACAGATCACCCATGACCGAGCCGGCGTAGTCTTCAGGCGTCTCCACTTCCACGGCCATCATCGGCTCCAGGATGACGGGCGTGGCCTTGCGGCACGCGTCCTTGAAGCCGATGGAGGCCGCCATCTTGAAGGCGTTTTCGTTGGAGTCAACCTCGTGGTACGAACCGAAGGTCAGTGTGACCTTCACGTCCACCACGGGGTAGCCGGCCAGCACGCCGTTGGGCAGCGTGTCTTCAATGCCCTTTTGCACCGCAGGGATGAACTCGCGCGGAACCACACCACCCTTGATGGCGTCGACGAACTCGAAGCCCTTGCCAGGCTCCTGAGGCTCGACCTTCAGCACGACGTGGCCGTACTGGCCCTTGCCGCCTGACTGGCGCACGAACTTGCCTTCCACATCGGCCACCGACTTGCGGATCGTCTCGCGGTAGGCCACCTGAGGCTTGCCGACGTTCGCTTCCACGCCAAACTCGCGCTTCATCCGGTCCACGATGATTTCCAGGTGCAACTCACCCATGCCGGAGATGATGGTCTGGCCGGACTCTTCATCGGTGCGCAGACGGAAGGAGGGGTCTTCGGCTGCAAGACGGCCGAGCGCCACACCCATCTTCTCCTGGTCGGCCTTGGTCTTGGGCTCCACGGCCTGGCTGATCACGGGCTCGGGGAAGACCATCTTCTCGAGCGTGACGATGGAATCGGGATCGCACAGCGTCTCGCCCGTGGTCACATCCTTCAGCCCCACGCAGGCGGCGATGTCGCCAGCCAGGATCTCCTTGATTTCCTCGCGCTGGTTGGCGTGCATCTGCAGGATACGGCCGATGCGCTCCTTCTTGCCGCGGATGGGGTTGTAGACCGAGTCGCCCGACTTGAGGACGCCCGAATACACGCGCACGAAAGTCAGCTGGCCCACATACGGGTCAGTCATCAGCTTGAAAGCCAGTGCCGCGAACTTTTCGTTGTCATCGGCCTTGCGCACCACCTCTTTCTCGTCGTCATCGGTGCCCGACACCGGGGGGATGTCCACGGGCGAAGGCAGGAACTCGATGACGGCGTCCAGCATGCGCTGCACGCCCTTGTTCTTGAAGGCTGTACCGCACAGCATGGGCTGGATCTCGGTGGCGATCGTGCGGGTGCGAATGCCCTGCTTGATCTCCTCCTCGGTCAGTTCGCCCGACTCGAGGTACTTGTTCATCAACTCTTCGCTGGCCTCGGCCGCCGCTTCGATCATGTGCTCGCGCCACTTCTGGCAATCGGCTTCGAGTTCGGCCGGAATAGGCAGGTACTCGAACTTCATACCCTGGCTGGCCTCGTCCCAGATGATGGCCTTCATCTTGAACAGGTCCACCACGCCCTTGAAGTTTTCCTCGGCGCCGATGGGCACGACGATGGGCACAGGGTTGGCCTTCAGGCGCGCCTTCATCTGGTCGTAGACCTTGAAGAAGTTGGCGCCAGTACGGTCCATCTTGTTGACGAAGGCCAGACGCGGCACCTTGTACTTGTTGGCCTGGCGCCAGACGGTCTCGGACTGGGGCTGTACGCCACCTACGGCGCAATACACCATGCAGGCACCGTCAAGGACGCGCATGGAACGCTCGACCTCGATGGTGAAATCCACGTGACCCGGGGTGTCGATGATATTGAAGCGGTGCTCAGGCAAGGTCAGATCCATGCCCTTCCAGAAGCAGGTCGTCGCCGCAGAGGTGATGGTGATGCCACGCTCTTGCTCCTGCTCCATCCAGTCCATGGTGGCCGCGCCATCATGCACCTCACCAATCTTGTGGTTCACACCGGTGTAGTAGAGGATGCGCTCGGTGGTGGTGGTCTTGCCTGCATCGATGTGCGCAGAGATACCGATGTTGCGGTAGCGCTCGATGGGGGTCTTGCGGGCCATGGTCAATCTCCAAAGACAGGGGCCGCCTCCGGGTCAGTGCTTACCCGTAGAGGCGGCCGAACAAAGAGGGTCAGAAGCGGAAGTGCGAGAAGGCCTTGTTGGCCTCTGCCATGCGGTGGACTTCATCGCGCTTCTTCATGGCGCCGCCGCGGCCTTCGCTGGCCTCCAGCAACTCGTTGGCCAGGCGGGCGGCCATGGACTTCTCGCCGCGCTTGCGGGCGGATTCCTTCAGCCATCGCATGGCCAGAGCCTGCCGGCGGATGGGACGCACCTCGACGGGCACCTGGTAGTTGGCGCCACCGACCCGGCGCGACTTGACTTCCACCATCGGCTTGACGTTGTTCAAGGCGACCATGAAGACCTCCATCGGATCTTTGTTGGCCTTCTTTTCCACTTGATCCAGCGCGCCGTAGATGATGCGCTCGGCCACAGCCTTCTTGCCGGACTCCATCACCACATTCATGAACTTGGAGAGATCAACGGAGCCGAACTTGGGGTCGGGGAGGATTTCGCGTTTGGGAACTTCGCGACGACGTGGCATGACTGTTTCCTTCTGTGAACTTCAGTGGACCGGCACCTCAAGGGCACCGGGGAAGGCGACATGAGCGCACCTTCCACTTACTCGACGGCACCCAACGGTGCCGCCGCGACAAGCGACGCCCAGCAAGGGGCGTCGCGTAGGGCCATCAGGCCTTCTTGGGACGCTTCGCGCCGTACTTGGAGCGGGACTGCTTGCGGTCTTTGACGCCCTGCAGGTCCAGTGAGCCGCGAACGATGTGATACCGCACACCCGGCAAATCCTTGACCCGCCCGCCACGAACCAGGACCACGCTGTGTTCCTGCAGGTTGTGACCTTCACCGCCGATGTAGGAGATGACTTCTTGCTGGTTGGTCAGACGGACCTTGGCCACCTTGCGAAGCGCAGAGTTCGGCTTTTTCGGCGTGGTGGTGTAGACCCGGGTGCAGACGCCGCGGCGCTGTGGGTTACCCTGCAGCGCGGGCGACTTGGACTTCGTGGTCTCGGTCTGGCGACCCAGGCGCACGAGTTGGTTGATGGTTGGCATGAATGCGGTTCCCGTCTGGATTCAAGAAATACTGGGCGATCTCTACGTGGCGATCTTCACTTGGCGATCTTTTTCAGCCCATGCCAAGCACTCCAGCGGGAGGGGGCTCACACCGCAAAAGGTCCTGTCGTTGCAGGCCTGGCCGGGAAGCCGCTCAGCAAAGAGCACGGCAGAAATTGCCGAAAAGCCGCAGATTATAGGGGTGTCCTGATGCAGCCGCAAGATTCGCGTCACGAGCCCCGGCCGGTGACCGCGACAGTCGTGCTGGACACGAATGTGGTGCTCGCCCTGTACTGGTTCCAAGACGCCAGTCTCGGCCGCTTGGCCCATGCACTGGAGACAGGTCAACTGCGGTGGCTGGCAACCTCCGAGATGCGGCAGGAACTGGTCCATGTGCTGGAGCGCTGGCAAGGCGACAACGCTGGCCGTGACCCACGCCACGCTCTGCCTCCAGCAGGCCCCGGCGTCCAGGACGTGTTGCGGATGTTCGATCGCCTGGCTGAGCAGGCCACGGCGTCATCTGCGGGCTCCACACCAAGGTGCACGGACAGTGCCGACCAGAAGTTCATCGACCTTGCACTCAGCAGTCGGTCGCTGTGGCTGCTGACACGTGACCGGGCGGTGCTCAAGCTCAGGCGCAAGCTCCTGACGATCGCAGGATGCACGGTGCAACGCCCGGAGGACTGGCAAGGGTGAAACGCCGGGAGGCGCGATCGCGGACAGCACAAGCAACAAGGGCGGCCCGAAGCCGCCCTTGTCCAGAAGCCCGCGCCTAGGCGCGGCTCACTCAGGTCACTCGCCGGATCCGCCGGCCGCCGCCGTGGCGGCGTCAAGGTTGGCCAACTGCACGGCCGCCAGCTCCTCGGCCTCCTGCAGCGCAATCGCCTTGCGTTCAGACTCGTCCATCTCTTCCTTGGCCTTGCGGGCGGTGTGGAAAGCCATGCCGGTGCCCGCAGGAATCAGGCGACCAACGATGACGTTCTCCTTCAGGCCGCGCAACTCGTCGCGCTTGCCCATGATCGCAGCCTCGGTCAGCACCCGGGTCGTTTCCTGGAAAGACGCGGCCGAGATGAAGGAGTCGGTGGACAAGCTGGCCTTGGTGATGCCCAACAGCACATCAGCGTGCGTGGCGGTCATCTTGCCCTCGCCACGCAAGCGGTCGTTGGTGTCCAGCAACTCGCTGCGTTCGACCTGTTCGCCGGCGATGTAGCTGCTGTCGCCGGAGCTGACGATCTGCACGCGGCGCAGCATCTGACGAACGATCACCTCGATGTGCTTGTCGTTGATCTTCACGCCCTGCAGACGGTACACGTCCTGCACCTCGTCGACGATGTAGCGCGCCAGCTCTTCGATGCCCAGAAGGCGCAGGATGTCCTGCGGATCGGCTGGGCCATCGACGATGAGCTCGCCCTTGTTGACCACCTGGCCTTCGTGCACCAGGATGTTCTTCTCCTTCGGCACGAGTTCCTCGAACACCTTGCCATCCGGGTCGGTGATCTGCAGCCGCACCTTGCCCTTGGTTTCCTTGCCGAAGGAAATGGTGCCGGTCTGTTCCGCCAGCGTGCCCTTGTCCTTGGGGCTGCGCGCCTCGAAGAGTTCGGCCACACGGGGCAGACCACCCGTGATGTCGCGCGTCTTCTGGCCCTCGACCGGAATGCGCGCCAGCACTTCGCCAGGGGCCAGATCCTGGCCATCGCGCACCTGGATCAGCGAGCCCACGGGGAAGCCGATGGTCACGGAGTGGTCCGTGCCCGGGATCTTCACCTCCTGGCCCGCCGCGTCCATCAGCTTGACCTGCGGACGCACCACCTTGGTGGAGCCACGCCGCTTGGGATCGATCACCACCAGCGTGGACAAGCCCGTGACTTCGTCCACCTGCTTGGCCACCGTCACGCCTTCTTCGACGTTCTCGAAGCGGGCCCGACCGGCGAACTCGGTGATGATGGGGCGCGTCAGCGGATCCCAGTTGGCCAGCACTGTGCCGGCCTTGATCGGCTGGTCAGCCTTGATGTTGAGCGTGGCGCCGTACGGCACCTTGTGGCGCTCGCGCTCGCGGCCGTGCTGATCGAGGATGATGATCTCGCCCGAACGCGAGATGACCACCAGTTCCCCCTTGCCATTGGTGACATAGCGCATCGTGGAGTTGAAGCCGATGTGGCCATCGCTCTTGGCGTCCACGCTGGAAGCCACCGCCGCACGCGAAGCCGCACCGCCGATGTGGAAGGTGCGCATCGTCAACTGCGTTCCCGGCTCACCGATGGACTGCGCCGCGATCACGCCGATGGCCTCGCCCATGTTCACCAGGCCGCCGCGGCCCAGATCGCGGCCGTAGCACTTGGCGCACAGGCCGAAGCGCGTGTCACAGGTCAGCGGGGTGCGGACCTTCACCTCGTCAACACCTGCTTGCTCGAGCAGATCGAGCGTGTCCTCGTCCAGCATCTGGCCCGCAGGAATCAAAACGTCCTGCGTCTCGGGGTGCATCACCTCGATGGCAGCCACGCGGCCGAGGATGCGGTCGCGCAGGCTCTCGATGACTTCACCGCCCTCGACCAGTGCGCGCATCGCAATACCGTTCTCGGTACCGCAATCGTCCTCGGTCACCACGAGGTCCTGCGTCACATCGACCAGACGCCGCGTGAGGTAGCCCGAGTTGGCCGTCTTCAGCGCCGTGTCCGCCAGGCCCTTGCGGGCGCCGTGCGTGGAGATGAAGTACTGCAACACGTTCAGGCCTTCACGGAAGTTGGCCGTGATGGGGGTCTCGATGATGGAGCCGTCAGGCTTGGCCATCAGGCCACGCATGCCGGCCAGCTGGCGGATCTGCGCGGCCGAGCCGCGAGCGCCGGAGTCGGCCATCATGTAGATGGAGTTGAAGGACTCCTGGTCCACCGTCTTGCCGTGGCGGTCCACGACCTTCTCCACGCGCAGCTGCTCCATCATCTTCTTGCCGATGTCGTCGCCGGCCTTGCCCCAGATGTCCACCACTTTGTTATAGCGCTCACCGGCGGTGACCAGGCCCGAGACGTACTGCTGCTCGATCTCCTTGACCTCCTTCTCGGCGCGCTCGATCAGGCCCTGCTTTTCCAGCGGCACGAGCATGTCGTCGATAGCGATCGAGATGCCGGCACGCGTGGCCAGGCGGAAGCCTGACTGCAGCAGCTTGTCGGCGAAGACCACGGTCTCCTTCAGGCCGCACTTGCGGAAGCTGACGTTGATGAGACGCGAGATCTCCTTCTTCTTCAACGCCTTGTTGATGTTGCTGAAGGGCAGACCCTTGGGCAGGATCTCCGACAGCAGCGCCCGGCCGACCGTGGTTTCCGTCAGCGTGATCTTGGGCTCGAACTCATCGCCCTCGCCCACACGCACCCACTCGGTCAGGCGCACGCTGACCTTGGCGGTGATCTCCACCACGCCATTGTCCAGGGCACGCAGCATCTCACCCACGTCTGAGAAGAGCATGCCCTCCCCCTTGCCGTTGGTGCGCTCACGCGTGGCGTAGTACAGGCCCAGCACCACGTCTTGCGACGGCACGATGGAGGGCTCGCCCGAGGCTGGGAACAGCACGTTGTTGGAGGCCAGCATCAGCGTGCGGGCTTCCATCTGCGCTTCGATGGACAGCGGCACGTGCACGGCCATCTGGTCACCGTCGAAGTCGGCGTTGAAGGCCGAGCACACGAGCGGATGCAACTGGATCGCCTTGCCTTCGATCAGCACCGGCTCGAAGGCCTGGATGCCCAGGCGGTGGAGCGTGGGCGCGCGGTTCAGCAGCACGGGGTGCTCGCGG
>JBILSM010000135.1:0-7288 GCA_044372085.1 Rubrivivax sp. | reverse complement strand
GAGGCCTTGCTGGAGTTCATGCGCCAGGCGCGCATCGACCGTGCCGGATGCTTCGCCTATTCTGCCGTCGACGGGGCGGTGGCCAACGAACTGCCCGGGCTGCTGCCCCAGGCTGAGCGCGAACAAAGACGTGCCCGCTTCATGTCGGTGGCCGAGAACGTGTCAGCCGCGAAGTTGCGCGAGCGCGTGGGTGCAACCATGCAGGTGTTGGTGGATGCAGCACCGGCCCTGGGCCGCAAGGGTGGGGCAGGGCGGACCTATGCCGATGCGCCTGAGATCGACGGTATCGTGCACCTGTTGCCTCCCGAGAAAGCCTCCAAGGTCTTGAAGGTGGGCGAATTCACCAAGGCCCGTGTGGTGGCCACGCAGGGTCACGATCTGGTGGCACAGCCGCTTTGACAGCCCGCACGCCGCGTTAGCGGCCCCTGAAGTCCAGTGCTGGAGATAAGCAAGACATGACGCAGAAACTGCCTGAACAAGCCGGCAACGCTGAGCTGGACCGCACCCCGCAGGACCCCATCACCCAGCAGATCCACCATCCGTACAGCCCGCCGGAGGGCTTCGACGCTTTTCCCCCTGCCGTGCACAAGGCGTCCACGGTGATGTTCAAAGACGTGGCGGCTCTGCGATCGCGCATCTTGCAGGGCAAGAAGGGCTACACCTACGGGCTGCACGGCACGCCCACCACCTACACCCTGGAGCAGCGCATCGCCAGCCTGGAGGGCGGGCTGCACTGCGAGTTGGCGCCCAGCGGGCTCGCTGCGATCACCATGGTCAACATGGCCTTTCTCAAGGCGGGTGACGAGGTGCTGCTGCCGGCCAACGTCTACGGCCCGTCCAAGGAGCAGGCGCGCGCCTTGCTGAGCGGCTGGGGTATTTCCTGGCGTCTGTACGACCCGATGGATCCTGCCGGGCTGGCCGCCATGCTGCGCCCGAACACCCGCCTGGTGTGGGTGGAGGCCCCGGGCTCCGTGACCATGGAGTTTCCCGATCTGAGGGCGCTGGTGGCGGCCGCCAATTCGCAAGGCGCGGTCTGCGCCCTGGACAACACTTGGGGAGCAGGCCTGGCCTTCAACGCCTTTGAGGTCGGCGTGGACGTCTCGATGCATGCGTTGACCAAGTACCCCTCAGGCGGGGCAGACGTGCTCATGGGCTCCGTGGTAACGCGCGATGAAGCGTTGCACCAGCGGATTCATCAGGTGCACGCCACCTTGGGCATCGGCGTGGCGGCCAATGACTGTGAACTGGTGCTGCGTTCCCTGCCCAGCATCCGGGTGCGGTATGACGCCCATGACCTGTCCGCGCGCGCCTTGGCCACGTGGCTCGGCGACCAGCCGCAGATCACGCAGGTGCTGCATCCGGCGGTTCCGGGCTCGCCGGGTCATGAGCACTGGATGCGGCACTGCAAGTCCGCGGCCGGGTTGTTCTCGGTCATGTTCGATGCCCGACTGGATGCCCGGCAAGTGGACGCCTTCGTCGACGCCCTCGAACTGTTCCACCTGGGGTACTCCTGGGGCGGCCCGATGAGCCTGGCGGTGCCCTACGACCTCTCTGCCATGCGGGAATCCGCACACCGTCTACCGGGACACTTGGTGCGCTTCTCGATCGGCCTGGAGGCAGTGGAAGATCTGCGGGCAGACCTTCAGCAGGCGATGTCCCGGGCGTTCTGAGCGCCTGACCCTAGGTCGCCACATACCGCCAGCAGGGGACTGCTGCGGGGGACGCCTGTTGCGGCTCTAAGCTGCGGCGGGCGACGAGACCTTGTGGCGCATGAGGCGCTGCTTTTCGCGGTCCCAATCGCGCTTCTTCTCGGTCTCGCGCTTGTCGTGCTGCGCCTTGCCCTTGGCCAGGGCGATCTCGGCCTTCACCCGGCCGGCCTTGTAGTGCAGGTTCAGCGGCACCAGGGTGAATCCCCGCTGCTCGACCTTGCCCACCAGGCGGCGAATCTGTTCCTTGTGCATCAGCAGCTTGCGGGTGCGGTCGGCCATCGGGTTGACGTGCGTGGAAGCTTCGCGCAACGCGTTGATGCGGCAGCCGATCAGGAAGAGCTCGCCGTCGCGGATCAGCACATAGCCATCGGTCAGTTGCACCTGCCCGGCACGGACGGCCTTGACCTCCCAGCCCTCCAGCACCAGCCCGGCCTCATAGGCCTCTTCGATGTGGTATTCGAAGCGTGCGCGGCGGTTTTCCGCAATGTGGGGGACTTGCTGTGACATCGGATGAGTGGACCCTGTGATGGATCCCTCGGACCCCTTGCCTACAATGGCTCGATTGTATGAAGCACGTCAAACGGTCGGTCCTCCTGTGGTACTCACCCAGGGAGATGTACGACCTGGTGACGGGCGTTGAGCGCTATCCCGAGTTTCTGCCCTGGTGCAGCCGAGCGGAATTGCTTGAGCGCAGCGAAGGGGCCGTCACGGCCCGTCTCAGCCTGGCCTACGCCGGCGTGCGTCACGCCTTCACCACGCGCAATGAGCACCTTGCGGACGAGGAGGTCCGGATGCGGCTGGTGGATGGGCCGTTCTCGACGCTCGACGGGGTCTGGTTCTTCCGGCCCATCGTCTCGGCTGGCACTGACCGTCCGGCCTGCCGGGTGGAACTGGACCTGCGTTACGCATTTTCCAGCCGCGCTTTGGAGCTGGTGGTCAGCCCGGTGTTCGACAAGGTGGCCAACACGCTCGTCGACTCCTTCGTCAGCCGTGCTGAGCAGGTGTATGGCGCCCGATGATCCGCATTGAGTTTGTGTGCAGCCCAGAGCCGCGGCGGGTCGTCAGGTTTGCGCTCGAACTGCCTGAAGGAGCCACCCTGTCGCACGCCTTGCGGGCTGCAGCGGCCCATCCCCAGGCCGGGTTCCTCCAGCAACAGGACTTCGACGCCGGGCTGTGGGGGAGGCTTCAACCCCTGTCCACCCCGTTGATCGATGGCGATCGCGTGGAGGCGTATCGCGCGCTGCGTTGTGACCCGAAGGAAGCACGGCGCCTGCGCTACCGCCAGTCCCCGGCACCTGTCCGTCGGCCCCAACGCATCGGGCAGGGCTGACGGTACCGACTCGCCCGACCTGCATAAGCCCTCCAGGCCCGGTTTCTATAATCCCTCTTTGTCCAGGAGCTGAAGCCTCATGCGCCTTCTCGGCAAAGCGCTCACCTTCGACGACGTGTTGCTGGTGCCCGCCTACTCCCAGGTGTTGCCCCGTGACACCGATCTCTCCACCCGGTTGTCGCGCAACATCCGTCTGAACCTGCCGCTGGTGTCGGCGGCCATGGACACGGTGACGGAAGCCCGTCTGGCCATTGCCATTGCGCAGGAAGGTGGCGTGGGCATCGTGCACAAGAACCTCAGCCCGCGCCTGCAGGCGGCCGAGGTGGCGCGGGTGAAGCGCTACGAGTCCGGCGTGCTGCGCGACCCCATCACGATCACGCCTGACGTCACGGTGCGCCAGGTCATCGAGCTGTCGCGGCAGCATGGTTTCTCGGGCTTTCCGGTGCTGGAAGGCAAGACGTTGGTGGGCATCGTCACCAACCGTGACTTGCGCTTCGAGAGCCGTCTGGACATCCCGGTGCGCGAGGTGATGACACCGCGTGAGCGCTTGATCTGGGTTCACGAGGGTGCCTCCATCGACGAGGGCAAGGCCCTGATGCACCGTCACCGCCTGGAGCGTGTGCTGGTGGTGAACGAGGCCTTCGAGCTGCGCGGGCTCATGACGGTCAAGGACATCACCAAACAGACCGACTTTCCCAACGCCGCCCGAGACGCCCGCGGGCAACTGCGCGTGGGCGCCGCCGTCGGCGTGGGAGAGGGCACCGAGGAGCGCGTCGAGTTGCTGGTACGGGCTGGGGTGGATGCCATCGTGGTGGATACCGCCCACGGCCACAGCCAGGGGGTGATCGAGCGCGTGCGCTGGGTCAAGCGCAACTTCCCCCAGGTAGATGTTATCGGCGGCAACATCGCGACTGGCGCAGCCGCCACGGCCCTGGTGGAGGCCGGCGCCGATGCCGTCAAGGTGGGCATCGGCCCGGGCTCCATCTGCACGACGCGCATCGTGGCCGGCGTGGGCGTGCCGCAGGTGACCGCCATCGACAACGTGGCCACGGCCCTGCGCGGCAGCGGCGTCCCCTTGATCGCCGACGGGGGCGTTCGCTACTCGGGCGACATCGCCAAGGCCATCGCCGCGGGTGCCAGCACGGTCATGATGGGTGGCATGTTCGCCGGCACGGAAGAAGCGCCGGGCGAGGTCATCCTCTATCAGGGCCGCAGTTACAAGAGCTACCGCGGTATGGGCTCGATCGGCGCCATGAAGGCCGGCTCGGCCGATCGCTACTTCCAGGAAGCTGACGAGACCGCCAACCCCAACGCCGACAAGCTGGTGCCCGAGGGCATCGAAGGCCGGGTGCCGTACAAGGGTTCGATGGTGGCCATCGTCTACCAGATGGCCGGCGGCCTGAGGGCCTCGATGGGCTACTGCGGTTGCGCCAGCATCGAGCACATGCATGGCAAGGCCGAGTTCGTGGAAATCACCTCCGCCGGCATCCGCGAGAGCCACGTGCACGACGTGCAGATCACCAAGGAAGCGCCCAATTACCGCAGTGAATGAGGCCCCGCCGGTGAGTGACAGTGGCCCCTCGCCCGCCGAGGACGGTCGCCGTCAGGCGGCCATGCCCTTCATCCTCCTCACGGTGCTGATCGACATGGTATCGATCGGCATCATCGTGCCGGTGCTGCCTGCGCTCATTGGTACCTTTAGCGTCTCGCAGTCGGATCAGGCGTTCTGGGTAGGGGTGGTCAGCTTTGCCTTCGGCATTGCCAACTTCTTCGGCGCCCCGCTGCTGGGGGCCTTGTCCGATGCCTGGGGGCGTCGCAAGGTGCTGCTGCTGGGCTTTTGCGGCCTGGCGCTGAACTTCTTTGCAACCGCGCTGGCCACCAGCCTTTGGATGTTGATCGCTGTGCGATTGGTGGGTGGGGCCATGCAGGCCAACGCGGCGGTGGCCAATGCTTACGTGGCCGACATCACGGCGCCAGAAGGTCGCGCCAAGCGCTTCGGCCTGCTGGGTGCGATGTTCGGTCTGGGCTTCATCATCGGTCCCGCCGTCGGCGGTCTGCTGGGCGCCATTGACATTCACCTGCCCTTTTTCGTCGCGGGCGGGTTGTCGCTGCTGAACCTGGCCTATGGCTGGTGGGTGCTGCCGGAGTCGCTGCCGCCTGAGAAGCGCCGTCCGTTCGAATGGAAGGCCGCCAATCCCTTGAAGGCCTTCACGGCTCTGGTCCGCCTGCCGGGCATTGGCAAAGTGGTGGGCGTCATCGCTTGCACGGGGCTGGCGCAGGGCGTGCTCTACAACGTCTGGGTGCTGCACAACACGTTCAAGTTCGGCTGGGACACGCAGGCCAACGGATGGTCTCTGGCCGCCGTGGGCGTGGTGTCGGTCATCGTCCAGGGCTTTCTCCTGGGCAAGCTTCTCAAGCGCTTCCCGCCGCGCCGTCTGGTGGTGATGGGGCTGGTGTCCTCCACCTGCGCCTATTTCCTCTGGGGCTTGGCTTCGCAGGGTTGGATGATGTACGCCATCATCTTTGCCAACCTTTTGGGCTTCACCGTGACGGCCTCGGTGCAGAGCCTGGTGTCTTCTGCCGCAGACGCGAAGACCCAAGGTCAGACCATGGGGTCGGTCAGTTCGCTCAACAGCCTGACGGCGGTAGTGGCGCCTGTCTTGGCCTCACCCGTGCTGATGGCGGTGTCGCATCTGCCGCACGGCGATTGGCGTATCGGCGCGCCACTGTACTTTGGCGCGGCATTGCAGTTCACGGCCCTGCTGCTGGCCTGGCTCCACTTCAGGTCCACAAGATGACCATGCACGACAAGATCCTCATTCTCGACTTCGGCTCGCAGGTCACGCAGCTGATTGCGCGCCGCGTGCGCGAGGCGCACGTCTATTGCGAGATCCATCCCAACGACGTCAGCGAAGCCTTCATTCGTGGCTTTGCACCGAAGGGCATCATCCTTTCCGGCAGCCACGCCAGCACCTACGAGGAGCACGAACTGCGCGCGCCAGCGTGCGTGTGGGAACTGGGCATCCCGGTGCTGGGTATCTGCTACGGCATGTTCACCATGGCAGTGCAGTTGGGCGGGCGCGTGGAGGCCAGCACGCACCGCGAGTTTGGCTACGCTGAGGTCCGCGCCCGTGGCCACACCCGGTTGTTCGATGGGATCGAGGACTTCCGCACTGCCGAAGGCCACGGCATGCTCAAGGTGTGGATGAGCCACGGCGACAAGGTCACCGAACTGCCCCCGGGCTTCAAGCTGATGGCCAGCACGCCCAGCTGCCCCATCGCTGGCATGGCCGACGAGGCGCGTGGCTACTACGCCGTGCAGTTCCACCCTGAAGTGACGCACACCGTGCAGGGAAGGGCGATGCTAGAGCGCTTTGTGCTGGGCATCTGCGGCGCGAGGCCGGACTGGGTGATGCGCGACCACATCGCCGAGGCCGTGGCCGCCATCCGCGCGCAAGTGGGCGACGAGGAGGTGATCCTGGGCCTGTCAGGCGGCGTCGATTCCAGCGTGGCGGCGGCCTTGATCCACCGCGCCATCGGTGACCAGCTCACCTGCGTCTTCGTCGACCACGGCCTGCTGCGTTTGAACGAGGGCGACATGGTGATGGACATGTTCGCGGGAAAGCTGCATGCCCGGGTGGTGCGCGTGGATGCGAGCGAACTGTTCCTGCGTGAACTGGCCGGCGTGAGCGACCCCGAGGCCAAGCGCAAGATCATCGGCCGTCTGTTTGTGGAGGTGTTCAAGACCGAGGCGGCCAAGCTCAAGGCGGGTGATGGCGGCCACAGAGGGGCGACCTTCCTCGCGCAGGGCACCATCTACCCGGATGTCATCGAGTCTGGCGGTGCCAAGACCAAGAAGGCCACCACCATCAAGAGCCACCACAACGTGGGTGGCCTGCCCGAGCAACTGGGGCTGAAGCTGCTGGAACCGCTGCGCGACCTGTTCAAAGACGAGGTGCGCGAGCTAGGCGTGGCCCTGGGTCTTCCGCACGAGATGGTCTACCGCCACCCCTTCCCCGGGCCAGGCCTGGGGGTGCGCATCCTGGGCGAGGTGAAAAAGAGCTACGCCGACCTGCTGCGTCGCGCTGACGCCATCTTCATCGAGGAACTGCGCGCCACCCTTGACCCGGCCACGGGCAAGAGCTGGTACGACCTCACCAGCCAGGCCTTCACCGTCTTCCTGCCCGTCAAAAGCGTGGGCGTCATGGGCGATGGCCGCACCTACGACTACGTCGTCGCCCTGCGCGCC
>JBILSM010000045.1:0-21615 GCA_044372085.1 Rubrivivax sp. | reverse complement strand
GGCGATCGCAAAGCATCGGATTTTAGCCTGTGGCTGAAAGAAAGATCGCGGCGTCAAGGTCGCCCACCATGGCTGCCCAAATTGACCGCGCCATCTCCTCGCGGATCGGTCATACCCCCGGCGACAATCCATCCCGTGGCAGTCCAGCATTACGAGAACTTCCCGGTAGCTTCATGGCTGTGTCCACCTGCCATGCGTGAGGCTGTTGTCGCGATCTATCACTTCGCGCGCACTGCAGACGACATCGCAGATGAGGGCGACCAGGCGCCGGACCAACGCCTTTGCGAACTCAAGGCCTACAGGCTGGCGCTCGAAGACACCCTGCAGGGGCGGCAACGCCGAGATCCAGATGCGCCGTGGTCTGACATCTTCCGCATGCTTGCGATCGCGCATGCGAAACACCACCTGCCGTCGGCTCCGCTGCATGATCTGCTGGACGCCTTTGAACAAGACGTTCGCAACCCCGCCTACACAAGCCGTGATGAGTTGCTTGACTACTGTCGCAGATCGGCCAACCCGATTGGCAGACTGTTGCTCCATCTGCATGGCGTGAACGGCGAGGCGCTGATCACCATGTCAGACAAAGTCTGCTCTGCCCTGCAACTGATCAATTTCTGGCAGGACCTGAGCATCGACCTCCCGAGGGGCCGGGTGTACATCCCGAAACAGGATGCTGCGGCCCACGGTATCCATTGGCCGCCCGGCGCCGGACGCCCGTCGGGCACCCAATGCGAGCGTGCCCTGGTGGCCGAACTGTGCGATTGGGCCAGTGCCACCATGCACGAAGGCGCCATGCTGCCGCTGGAGATCGGCGGGCGCCTGGGCCTGGAGCTCCGCCTCGTGGTGCAGGGTGGCCTGCGCATCCTGGAGAGAATAAGACGGATGGACTACCAGACTTTTCACAGTCGTCCGGTGCTGAGCGCAGCTGATGTGCCCACTCTGCTTTGGCGAGCCTTGTCTATGCGCCGCGCCTTCGGACCTGCACGATGACGCCCGAGCAGTACGTCCATCAGAAGGCCGCGCGCAGCGGATCCAGTTTCTATTACGCGTTTCTGTTCCTGCCGCCCCGCAGGCGTCTGGCCATCACGGCCTTCTATGCGTTTTGCCGCGAGGTCGACGATGTCGTGGACGATACCGCGGAACTGTCAGTGGCGGGTGCCAAACTGGCCTGGTGGCAGCAAGAGGTTGCTGCAGCCTTTGGCGGCGCACCCACTCACCCGGTCATGCGGGCTCTCATGCCCATGACCCAGGAGTTCGGCATCGAGCATGCGCATCTGCAAGCAGTCATCAGGGGTTGCCGGGTCGACCTGGAACAGAACCGGTTCATCGACTTCCCTGCTTTGTCAGGGTATTGCCATCTGGTGGCCGGCGTGGTCGGGGAAGTCGCCTGCAACATCTTCGGACGTCAAAGCCCGCAAACCGTGGACTATGCCCACCGTCTGGGATTGGCGATGCAACTGACCAACATCATCCGTGACGTGGGTGACGATGCCAGAAGAGGCAGGATCTACCTGCCCATCAGCGAACTTCAGCAGTTCGGAGTCAAAGCGCATGAGCTTCTTGCACGCCAGCGACCCTGGGGCTACAGCGACCGCTTCACGGCGCTGATGTCGTTTCAGGCCCAGCGTGCTCATCAGCTGTTTGATGAAGCCTTCTCGCTGCTTCCTCTCGAAGACCGACCGCGCCAGCGACCTGGACTGATGATGGCCAACATCTACCGCAATCTCTTGCGCGAGATCGAAGCGCAGGGATTCCAAGTGCTGCACCAGCGCACCTCGCTGACACCTCTGAGAAAGCTCTGGATCGCAGCACAGACCCAGTGGCGTGGATCCTGATGACCTCAGCGAGAACGCCGCGTCGGACATGAAGATTGCCATCATCGGGGCCGGTTGGGCAGGTCTTGCGGCCGCCGTCAAGGCCGTGCAGCACAAGCACGAGGTCACCCTGTTCGAGATGGCCTCGACCTTGGGAGGTCGCGCCAGGACCGTCCAAACGCACGGACAGCGCCACGACAACGGTCAGCACATTCTGATTGGTGCCTACCACCACACCCTGGACCTCATGCGGGAACTGGGTGTGGACACTGACCAGGCACTGCACCGGACTCCTCTGAGCCTGATGGACCCCAGCGGTAGCGGCCTGGCACTGAGAACCACCTCCTCTCCAATGGCCTTCGCCGTGGCGGTCCTCCGCCATGGCTCATGGAAATGGTCCTCACGACTTGCGCTGTTACGCGAATCCGCACGTTGGGCGCTGAGCGGCTTTCAGTGCGCGCACGACCTCAGCGTCGAGGGCTTGTCACAAGGCTTGCCGCAAGAGGTCCGCCACGGGCTGGTGGATCCGTTGTGTGTGGCAGCCTTGAACACCCCGCCCTCCAGGGCGAGCGCTCGCGTCTTCCTGCGAGTGCTGAGAGATGCGTTGTTGACAGGCCGAGGCAGTGCCGACCTGCTGCTGCCGAGCAGACCTCTGGGGGATCTGCTTCCGCTGCCTGCGCAAGACTGGCTGGAACGCCACGGGGCACAGTTGAAACTTCGTCAACGCGTGGCCTCACTGGATCGAACAGGCGCAAGCTGGCAGCTGTGCGGCAGCTACTTTGACGGCGTGATCCTCGCGTGTTCGGCGAAGGAGGCAGCCCGATTGACACGAGATCATGACCCCCACTGGTCCGGGCTGGCGTCACAGATCCCTCACGAAGCCATCTCGACGGTCTACCTGCGTTGCGATGGCGCCCGGCTGAAGACTCCCATGACTTTCCTTCCCAAGGGCCCGGCGCAGTTCGCCTTCGATCTGAAGGCGATGGGCCATACAGGCGGCGGGTTTGCATTTGTGATCAGTGCTGCCGACGAGTTCTGCAGTCTGGGTCGGGAAAGGCTTGCGCAGGCGGTGCTTCAGCAGGCACATGACCAGTTTCCGGCCCATACGTGGCCCCAAGCTCCCAGGGTTGAGGCCGTCCTCACTGAGCACCGGGCCACCTTTCGGTGTGAACCCGGCATTGCCAGACCCTCTGCGCGCCTTGCTGGCAATCTGTGGGCGGCTGGTGACTACGTCGACGGACCCTACCCAGCCACCCTTGAAGGTGCTGTGAGATCTGGCCAGAACGCCGCTGAAGGGCTGGCCGGAATCGCTTCCGCGATGCAAAATGTACCTCCGAATCGTGGAAGCTCATGAGCAAGTCGGCCCCCTCAACACCCGCCATTCAAGTCTTGGAGCGCACTTTCGCGCTGCTTGACGTCCTCGCGTCTCACCAGGATCCGGTGTCGCTCAAAGAGATCAGCGAACGCACGGGCCTGCATCCGTCCACCGCTCACCGAATCCTGAACGATCTGACCTTAGGCCGATTGGTGGACCGCCCGGAAGTGGGCAGCTATCGCCTGGGAATGCGATTGCTGGAATTGGGAAACCTGGTCAAGGCCAGACTCGACGTGAGGGACGCGGCCCTAGGCCCCATGCGCGAACTGCACCGACTGACCCACCAGCCGGTCAACCTCTCCATGCGCCAAGGTGATGAGATCGTCTACATAGAACGCACGTTCAGCGAACGGTCAGGCATGCAGGTCGTTCGGGCTATCGGAGGGCGAGCTCCCTTGCACCTCACCTCTGTGGGCAAACTGTTCCTGGCCCACGATGACCCTCAGCGCGTTCGCGCCTACATCACCCGCACAGGCTTGATGGGCCACACAAGAAACAGCATCACTGAACCAGCCCGGCTGGAGCGAGAGCTTGCGGCGGTCAGGGCCTTGGGCTACGCCCGGGATGACGAGGAACTCGAACTGGGTGTGCGCTGCATGGCGGCAGGCATCCACGACGACCAAGGCAAACTGGTTGCCGGGTTGTCGATCTCTTCACCTACAGACCGATTGGAGGAATCCTGGCTGGAACGCCTGCGCGCCACAGCAAGGGAGATTTCAGCGGCTCTGGGGCACCATGCGCGCTGACACAGCGTAACTCAGCCCCCTGAGGCAGGAGCTGTTGCAGCCTGAGCGGCCGGCAGGGAATGGGTGATCCAGTTACGCAGGCGCTCAGCATCGCCGATGCGAGAGTAACGCCCTGCCGAGTCCAGCAGGACCATGATGAGTTTGCGACCCGCAAGTTGCGCCTGCATCACCACACAACGACCGGCCTCGGAGATATAGCCCGTCTTCTGCAGGCCGATCTCCCACGAAGGGTTGCGTATCAGCCCGTTGGTGTTGCGAAACTGCATGGAACGGCTTCCGACAGTCACGCTCGCGTCTGCCGTGGTGGACAATTCGCGGATCAATTGATGCTCGGAAGCAGCACGAACCAGAACAGACAAATCATGCGCACTGGACTGATTGGCGCTGGACAGACCGGTGGGCTCAACATAGCGCGTGCTGGTCATACCCAGGCTGCGCGCCTTGCGGTTCATTGCATCCACGAAGACTGTCAGCCCTCCCGGGTAGTGACGCCCCAACGCGTTTGCGGCGCGGTTCTCAGAAGCCATCAAGGCCAGATGAAGCATGTCCCCTCGTGAAAGGGAGGATCCCACACGCAGGCGCGAACCGCTGCCTTTTTCGGTATCGACGTCGTCCTGTGTGATTGCCAGTTGTTCGTCAAGGGACTGACCCGCCTCCAGCACCACCATGGCGGTCATGAGCTTGGTGATGGAAGCGATGGGCAACACGGCGTCTGGGTTCTTGCTGAAGAGCACCTGCTGAGTATCCTGGTCGATCACCAGCGCCACACTGGACCTCAGATCCAAAGGGTCAGCCGTGTCATGCAGTCCCGCACGCTGCCCAAAGGATGTACGCACAGGACCGCTGTTGGTCCGCGTCACGGACCGCGCTTGTACAACATGGGTTGAAGAGGTCGGCCGCCGCAAAGCAGTGCTGGCGGGCGCCTTTTTCCCCAGCGTGCCCTTCTGGCCCGCCCGCTGCTCCCGCCCTGCGGCGCGAGCGTTCAAGTCTCGGCCTGCCTTGGCCCCCTGCGCGGACCCCTGGGCCCTGGCAGTTGCAGAACGCGCACTTCCCTGTGCCGAGGGCGGGCCTTTCTGCGGCTTCTCGACCTTCAGCGAAGTCGCTTGCGACTTGCCCGGGGATGCAGGCTGCGCGCCGGCCATCAAGGCCCAGCCGACCCCTGCGAGGACCAGCACTCCCTTCAGCAACCGTACACCCCGCATCACACCTCCGACCGGCATCTACACCCCTGCACGCTTCAAGCTGCGGGAGTGTAGGGGAAGGCTAAAGATTGGGCAATATCAAGCACTTGGAAAATGCTGCTCAACAGTCACCTGAGAAATTGCCATCCTCACGACCAGGCCGGCACAACTCAACCTTGGGCAGCCACTCTTTCGGCCTTGCTTTGCAGCTTGTTCAGGGCTGCAAGGTAGGCCTTGGCCGAGGCCACCACAATGTCAGGGTCGGCACCCACGCCGTTGACGACGCGTCCACCCAATTGAAGCCGAACGGTCACCTCGCCCTGGGACTCGGTACTGCCGGATGTGATGGCGTTGACCGAATACAGAAGCATCTCAGCACCGCTGGAAAGCTTGGACTCGATCGCCTTCAGGCTCGCATCCACTGGGCCATTGCCAGCGCTCTCCGCCTTGAACTCCTGCCCGCCCGCGGAGACCGTCACGCTGGCATGGGGACGCTCTCCGGTTTCCGACCTCTGCGACAGTGACAGCAACCTGTAGTGCTCTTGCTCGACCGTGACACTCTCATCACTGACGAGCGCAATGATGTCCTCATCGAAGATCTCGCTCTTGCGGTCCGCAAGGTCCTTGAAGCGCGCGAAGGCAGCGTTGATCTCCGCTTCGGACCCGAGTTCGACACCCAGTTCCTGAAGCCGTTGCTTGAAGGCGTTGCGTCCGG
This sequence comes from Rubrivivax sp., assembly GCA_044372085.1. Classification (GTDB taxonomy): domain Bacteria; phylum Pseudomonadota; class Gammaproteobacteria; order Burkholderiales; family Burkholderiaceae_C; genus Rubrivivax. The sequence goes on along the minus strand of JBILSM010000045.1, from coordinate 15,784 downwards.
AAAGTTTTCCGAGCACGATACGGTTCGCGCTCCAGCCCACATCCTCGGCACGCATGATCTCGTAGGTGTCACGGGCCTTGAGCACGCCGTCTTGGTGAATGCCTGACGCATGCGCAAACGCATTCGCGCCCACCACCGCCTTGTTGGGCTGCACGACAAAACCCGTGGTCTGCGCAACCAGGCGCGAAGCCGGCACGATCTGCGACGCGTCGATTCCGACATCGAGCCCAAAGTAGTCACGGCGGGTCCGAACCGCCATCACCACTTCCTCAAGCGAGCAGTTGCCTGCACGCTCCCCCAACCCGTTGATGGTGCACTCCACTTGACGGGCGCCGCCGATCATCACGCCCGCCAATGAATTCGCGACAGCCATTCCCAGGTCGTTGTGGCAATGGACGGACCAGACCGCCTTGTCAGCATTGGGGATTCGCTCTCGAAGATTCTTGATGAAGTTTCCGTAGAGCTCAGGTATCGCGTAGCCTACCGTGTCCGGGATGTTGATGGTGGTGGCCCCTTCGGCGATGACGGCCTCCAGCACGCGACAGAGGAACTCCGGATCCGATCGGTACCCGTCCTCAGGCGAGAACTCGACATCACCGCACAGGTTGCGAGCAAACCGCACCGACAGGCGGGCCTGCTCAAGGACTTGCTCTCGGCTCATGCGCAGCTTCTTCTCCATGTGGAGTTCGCTGGTGGCAATGAAGGTGTGGATGCGCGAAGAGGCTGCACTCTTCAAGGCCTCGGCAGCGCGGGCAATGTCGCGATCGTTGGCGCGGGCCAGCGAACACACCGTACTGTCCTTGATGACGTCGGCGATGGCCTTCACGGCCTCAAAGTCTCCGTTGCTGGAGGCGGCAAACCCTGCCTCGATCACATCCACCCGAAGCCTTTCCAGTTGCCGGGCAATGCGCAGCTTCTCCTCACGGGTCATGGACGCGCCCGGCGACTGTTCGCCGTCGCGCAAAGTGGTGTCGAAGATGAAGAGCTTGTCGGTCATGAAAGTTCTCCCAGGCAGGGTTGGAAATCAGTTGCGGAAGGAACGTGGGCTGAAAATGCAAACGGCCCGCTGCGCGAAGCTGGCGGGCCGTCTATCCAAGGCAGTTACGACGAACGTGGATGATCAGCGCGCCATCGGCACCTCTAGGTGTAGAGCCATCAGAAAAGCGATCACGTTCATCACAGTTTGAATGTAGCACACCCACTCGTCAATGAAGTCCGCGTTCTTCAGGTTCATCAGTCGAGGTGGCGATCACGCTCACGGGCCTGCCCTTGGCCTTCCTGTAGGCATAGATCACGTAGCCGGACAAGCCGTAACCCAAAAACAGGCTGAACAGCACGATGGGTGGGTGGATGTTCACCAGCGCGATACCCAAGGCCACTGCAACGATGACGGCGAACGGCACCGTCTTGCGCCCTCCTACGACCTTGAAACTGTAGAAAGGCAAGTTGGTCACCATCGTCAAGCCGGCGAACAGCGTCACGCCCAGGGCGGTCCATGACAGCCATGCGATCTTGGAGACATCCCGCCAACCAGCGTCTTCCGCAACGAAGATGAGGCCGATCACCAAAGCAGCGGCGGCCGGGCTGGGCAGCCCTTGGAAAAATCGCTTGTCAACAACGCCAATGTTGGTGTTGAAGCGCGCCAGGCGCAGGGCAGCCGCAGCGCAATAGATGAACGCGACGATCCAGCCGGCCTTGCCCAACCCCTTGAGCGCCCATTCGTACACGATGAGTGCAGGCGCCAGCCCGAAGCTCACCATGTCGCACAGGCTGTCCATCTGCTCTCCGAACGCGCTCTGCGTGTTCGTCATTCGGGCGATGCGACCATCCAGGCTGTCCAGGATAGCCGCACAAAAGATGCCTATCGCAGCAGCTTCGAACCTGCCGGACATCGCCATGACGATGCCATAAAAGCCCGCGAACAACGCGGCCAGTGTCACCGCATTCGGCAACACGTAAATGCCGCGCCGTCGTGGCCTCACGGGTTCCTGAACCTCCTCAGGTTCGCTTGAAGGCATCTCTTTCCTTCTGGGGCGGGATGGCCGGATGTGCGGCGACCCTGGTCAATTGCGGCTCTTGTCCACCAGCTTGTTGGCCTTGATCCAGGGCATCATGGCGCGCAGCTTCTCGCCGACGACCTCGATCTGGTGCTCGGCCATCAGGCGGCGGCGCGACGTCAGCGTGGGGGCGCCAGCACGGTTCTCCAGAATGAAGCTCTTGGCGTACTCGCCGGTCTGAATGTCGTGCAGCACCTTGCGCATGACCTGCTTGGTCTCGTCGTTGACGATGCGGGGGCCGGTGACGTACTCGCCATACTCCGCATTGTTGGAGATGGAGTAATTCATGTTGGCGATGCCGCCTTCGTAGATCAGGTCCACGATCAGCTTCAGTTCGTGCAGGCACTCGAAGTAGGCCATCTCGGGTGCATAACCCGCCTCCACCAGCGTCTCAAAACCCGCCTTGATGAGTTCGACCGTGCCGCCGCAAAGGACGGCCTGCTCACCGAACAAATCGGTCTCGGTCTCCTCTCGGAAATTGGTCTCGATGATCCCGGCCTTGCCCCCGCCGTTCGCGGCGGCATAGCTCAACGCGACATCACGGGCCTTGCCAGAACAGTCGGCATGCACGGCGATCAGGTGAGGCACGCCGCCACCTTGCGCATACGTGCTGCGCACGGTGTGGCCGGGCGCCTTGGGGGCCACCATCCAGACATCCAGATCCTCGCGCGGAACCACCTGGCCGTAGTGCACGTTGAAACCGTGCGCAAATGCCAACGAGGCGCCCTGCGGAATGTTCGGCTCGATGTCATTCTTGTAGACGGAGGCAATCTGCTCATCGGGCAGCAGCACCATCACGACGTCGGCGGTCTTGACAGCCTCGCCAACCTCGGCGACCTTCAGTCCAGCCTTTTCCACCTTGGACCAGGACGCGCCACCGCGGCGCAGACCGACAGTCACCTTCACACCGCTGTCGTTGAGGTTCTGCGCGTGTGCATGGCCTTGCGAGCCATAGCCGATGATGGTGACGTTCTTGCCCTTGATCAGGCTGAGGTCGGCGTCCTTGTCATAGAAAACCTTCATGATTTCTCCGTTCTTGGTGGTGGGATTGATAGGGGATGGGGGTGAATGAAGTTGTGACTCTGAAGGCGTCAGACCCTGAGGATGCGTTCGCCGCGACCGATGCCACTGGCGCCCGTGCGCACAGTCTCCAGGATCGACGCCCGGTCGATGGCAACCAGGAACGCGTCGAGCTTGCTGGAGTCTCCCGTCAACTCTATGGTGTAGCTCTTCTCGGTCACGTCGATGATGCGCCCTCGGAAGATGTCGGCCATGCGCTTCATTTCCTCGCGCTCCTTGCCAACGGCTCTCACCTTGATGAGCATCAGTTCACGTTCAGTGAAGTGGCCCTCGGTCAGATCCACAACCTTGACCACCTCAATGAGCCGGTTCAGGTGCTTGGTGATCTGCTCGATGACGTCATCGGAACCTGTGGTCACGATGGTCATGCGGGACAAGGAAGCGTCCTCGGTCGGCGCGACGGTCAGACTCTCGATGTTGTAGCCGCGGGCCGAAAACAGGCCCACCACCCGAGACAAGGCTCCCGGTTCGTTCTCGAGCAATACCGCAATGATGTGTTTCATATTGAAGTGTCCTGAGGGCACTCAGGCGGACCGTCTGTAGACGGTTCGCCCCAGCCTTGAGGTTTCAATGGGTTTGAGAAAAGAGGAAATGCATGGACTCCGAGACCGATCATTGCCGCTTGGCGCCGGGACCTCACATGCAGCGGTAACCGCATCGAGCCCCAACGCCTTGCAGCAAGATCAAAGGTCCTCGGAACCCAGCAGCATCTCGGAGATGCCTTTGCCCGCCTGAACCATGGGCCAGACGTTCTCGGTTGGGTCTGTTCGGATGTCCAGGAACACTGTCCGGTCCTTCAGTCGAATGGCCTCCTTGAGGGCAGGCTCCACATCGCCCGGCGACTCTATCTTCAGACCTACGTGACCATAGGCCTCCGCCAACTTGACGAAGTCAGGCAAGGCATCCATGTAACTGTGCGAATAGCGCCCACCATAGTCCAGTTGCTGCCATTGGCGCACCATGCCGAGATAGCGGTTGTTCAGCGACAGCACCTTGACGGGAGTACCGTACTGCAGGCAGGTCGACAGTTCCTGGATGCACATCTGGATCGAGCCTTCGCCCGTGATGCAAAACACATCTGCATCGGGCTTGGCGAGCTTGATGCCCATGGCGTAGGGAAGGCCCACGCCCATGGTGCCGAGACCGCCCGAGTTGATCCACCGACGCGGCTCGTCAAACCCGTAATACTGGGCCGCCCACATCTGGTGCTGCCCGACATCTGAGGTGATGTACGCGTCCGTGCCGCGGGTCAGGCGGTGCAGGGTCTCGACCACCATCTGGGGCTTGATGACCTCGCTGCTCTCGCGGTACTTGAGACACTCACGGCCGCGCCACTGCCCAATCTGCGACCACCAAGCCTGCAGTTCCTGTGCATCAGGACGCATCGTCGCTTCGCGTATCTGGGCCGTCAACTCGGTCAGGACTTCCTTGACGTCACCCACGATCGGCACATCCACCTTCACTCGCTTGGAGATGGAAGAAGGATCGATATCGACATGGATGATCTTCCTTTCCACCGACGCGAAATGCTTGGGGTTGCCGATGACACGGTCATCGAACCTCGCGCCCACGGCCAACAACACATCGCAGTGCTGCATGGTCATGTTGGCTTCGTAGGTGCCATGCATGCCCAACATGCCGAGGAACTTCGGATCCGAGGCGGGAATGGCGCCCAAGCCCATCAAGGTATTCGTGCACGGAAAGCCCAGCAAATCGGCCAGCTCCCGCAACTCGTGGGAGGCTTCACCCAGGATGACACCACCGCCGGTGTAGATGTAGGGGCGCTTGGCGGTCAGCAGCAGCTGAACAGCCTTCCGGATCTGCCCCCCGTGACCCTTGCGAACCGGGTTGTAGGAACGCATGGAAATGGTGTCGGGGTAATCGAATGGCGCCGTCTTGAGCGACACATCCTTGGGAATGTCAACCACCACCGGGCCCGGCCTGCCACTGCGGGCAATGTGAAAAGCCTTCTTCATCGTGGACGCGAGATCACGGACGTCCTTGACAAGAAAGTTGTGCTTCACGATGGGACGCGTGATGCCCACCGTATCGCACTCCTGGAAGGCGTCGAGGCCGATGGCCGGCGTAGGCACCTGACCGGTGATGATCACCATCGGGATCGAGTCCATGTACGCTGTCGCGATGCCGGTGATGGCGTTCGTCACCCCTGGCCCCGAGGTCACCAGCGCAACACCAACCTCACCTGTTGCACGGGCATAACCGTCGGCCGCATGCACTGCGGCCTGCTCATGCCGCACCAGCACATGCTCTATCGAATCCTGCTTGTAGAGCGCGTCGTAGATGTACAGAACCGCTCCGCCTGGGTAGCCCCAAAGGAACTTCACGCCTTCGGCCTGAAGGCTTCTCACCAGGATTTCCGAACCATTGGGGTCCGTGGTGGCGGCGTTTGCTTGCGCCAAGGCGGCCCGCTTGACTTCTGCGGCAGACATGTCCATTGAGAACCTCTGTGAATTTCTCTAACGAAAAACCATCGGTGCACCTCCTGCGCACCCTCGTGGGGCGGATTCGGTGCCTGCGCAGTCTTTCGGCTTCGCGCTGAACATCAGCTCTCTGCCGAGACTACTCGCATGGTGCGAGCGGTCGATTATGACACTGCCTCTCAAGGCGATTCGGGTTGAGCTTGCGAATGGGATACTCACTCGAACTCCCGCGCCACACTGCCTCCCCCATCTTGACCTCGGATCAGGCCCTCACGGACTTTCTGAAGAGCGTCGAGAAGCGCGCTTTCAAGCGCACAGCGTTCACTGTTCGCGACGACGACTCGGCTCTTGACATCGTGCAAGACGCGATGATTCGACTGGCCGAACGCTACGCAGACCGCCCGAGCCAGGAATGGCCGCTGCTCTTTCAGCGCATCCTTGCCAATGCCACCATGGACTGGTTCCGACGGCAGAAGGTCCGAAACGCGCTCTTCACCTCGATGGAAGAGCTCGATTCATCAGACGATGATCCGGGCTTTGACCTGTTGGAGTACCTGTCCACAGCAGGCGGCAATGCAGGCACGGAAAGTGCGTCTGATGGCGCCTACCGCTCGCAGGTGATGATGATCATCGAATCAGAGATTTCCGAACTGCCCGCCCGTCAACGCGAAGCCTTCCTGTTGCGTTACTGGGAGGAGATGGATGTTGCGGAAACAGCACAAGTCATGGGGTGTTCTGAGGGGAGTGTCAAGACGCACTGCTCTCGGGCGGTCAGCGGCCTCGCAAAGGCACTAAAGGCCAGAGGGATCGTGTTGTGATCAAACTGTCAAGCAAGCCAAACCCCACGTTCCCGGACGACGCCGTCCGTGCAGAGCAAAGCTTTGGTGAGCGGGTGATCGCTGGCCTGGGGGGCGGCAGTCCCATGTTGGCTGGGCACATTGAGAGGCGTCTGTCCGCCGCCAGGTGGCAGGCCGTCGAAGCAGCCCAGCGAGTTCGGCGCCTCAAGGCGCTGGACGCAAGACCTGCGGTCATCTCCTACGGTTCGGCGGCAGGTCTGACGCCCTGGTGGGCCCGGTTGGCGGCGTTCATGCCGGTGGTCGCCCTGACACTGGGTCTCATCTGTATTGACCAGTTCAGCCTGACACAGCGGATCGAGGCCGCGGCCGAAGTCGACGCAGCGCTGCTCTCGGACGATCTCCCGCCTTCCGCTTATGCCGATCCGGGCTTTGCGGAGTTTCTCAAGTCGCCCCGCCCGTGATGGCCGAGAGTGTCCGCCGACGCCTGACCTGGCCGCGAACCGTCTGGCTGGTGTGCGTCACCTGGGTTTGTTCTGGCGTCTCCTTCGGACAAACCCCGGCGGACAGTCCGCGCACCCAACTTGCAGGTTCTACGTCAAGTCAGGGCCAGGTTCCCTGGGCTTCCCTGACACCTCAGCAGCGGCGCGAACTCCAGCAACTGCAAAAAGAATGGCCTTCGCTGTCAGCCGACAGACAACAGAAGTGGCTGGAGGTCGCTGCCCGCATGCCGCTCATGTCCAATGAGGAACGCGGGCGGGTGCGCGAGCGCATGTTCGAGTGGGCTCAAATGTCGCCCGCACAGCGAGGTCAGGCCAGGCTGCAATTTCAGGAGGTACGCCAATGGCCTGCCGATGATCGGCAGGCCAGATGGGAAGCATACTTGGCGCTTACTGATGACGAGAGAACCGCGCTGGCGGGCCAGGCGAACCGCGGCGACCCGCAATCCATGTCCGGTTCGGCCACACAGAAGAAGAACACCGTCTCTGCATCCGCTCCTGGATTGAACGTGAAGAAGCCCGTGGCCCCGACGGTCGTACAGATCAAGCCCGGCGCCACAACACAGTTGGTGTCCAAGGTCCACGCTCCCCCTTCCCACCATCAACCCGGCATGCCGAAGATCGTGGCTACTTCGACGTTCGTCGATCCCAAGACCTTGTTGCCCAAGCGTGGGCCTCAAGCCGCTGCCATGGCGGGCTGGGCCATCTTCGATCAGGCGCCTTCCCCGTGAACGCCGCTACCGAGCTCAGCGCTGCTCCAGCCGAGCATCTGCGCCCTGCCCCCGTGTGGCGCAGGATGGCCAGCTTCGTGTACGAAGGCCTTCTGCTCTTCGGCGTAGTGATGGCGGCTGGTTTCGTGTTCTCCGGGCTGACGCAGCAACGCCATGCGCTGCAAGGGCTACATGGCCTTCAGGCCTTCGTGTTCTTCGTGCTGGGCTCCTACTTCGTGTGGTTTTGGTGCAAGTCGGGACAGACCTTGGCCATGAAGACGTGGCATGTGCGCCTGGTCGACAGGCAAGGCCATGCGGTGACACCGCGCCGCGCCGTAGCGCGATACCTGCTTAGCTGGCTATGGTTCCTTCCGGCGCTGGGGGTGGCCCATTGGGCCGACACGCCAGCTGGGGCGGGGCTCTGGATGTGCTTGTTGGGCGGGGTCATGGTCATCGCGATTGCGGCCCACTGGAGCCCCGACAGGCAGTTCGTGCATGACCTGATCTGCCGCACCCGTTTGGTGGATTGCAGGCCGTTGCCTGTTCAAGTGCCGGCCCCGGACTCGGCCTTGGGCACATGAGAGACGAACCTGTCGACAGCCCGGCCCAGAACCCCCACAAGATACACACTGGGTGGCGCAGGGTGGTGCGAGCCGCCGGGCACTCCGCACGAGGCCTGCGCGATGCATGGCAGTTCGAAAGCGCCTTTCGTCAAGAACTCGTGCTGTTCCTGCTGCTGCTGCCAGTGGGCGCGTGGCTGGGCCGCAACTGGGTGGAGAGGGCTCTGCTCATTGGCACCTTGATGCTGGTCCTCATTGTGGAACTGCTCAACTCAGCGGTTGAGAGCACGGTAGACCGCGTCTCCATGGACCACCATGACCTGAGCAGGCGGGCCAAGGATATGGGAAGCGCCGCCGTCATGATGTCCCTGCTGCTCTTCGGGGCGGTCTGGGCCTCGGCGGCCTGGGTTCGATTCACTGCCTGATTCCTTCGTCGCACCCGACTCTCACCTGCCGTGAACGCCAAAGTCCCCTTCAGCGTTTGTGTTTACTGCGGCTCGCGTTCCGGGTCTGACTCTCTGTACACACTCGCGGCTCGCCAAACGGGGCAGGCCATCGGGCAGCGAGGATGGCAGTTGGTCTACGGCGGAGGGAGAGTGGGACTGATGGGCAGTGTGGCCGATGCCGTGCTGGCGTCAGGGGGACGCGCGGTAGGAGTGATACCGCAGAAGTTGCGCGAACGCGAGGTCGGTCATACGGGCCTGAGCGAGATCCACATCGTGGACACCATGCATCAGCGCAAGCAAATGATGGCCGAGCGGGCCGACGTCTTCCTGGCCCTGCCCGGCGGCATTGGCACCCTGGAGGAGTTGTTCGAGGTCTGGACCTGGAGACAGATCGGGTACCACGACCAGCCGATCGGCCTGCTCAACGTAGGCGGCTTCTATGATGGGCTGCTGACCTTCCTGCGCCACACCGTCTCAAGCGGATTCCTCGAACAGGCCCAGTTGGACAAGCTGCATGTCGGCACCGATGCCGACGAACTCCTGGGGCGTTTGCATGGTGCCTGCCTTGAGGCGACCGGACCCGACAGCTACCGGGACATTTGATGCAGCCCAGAGCCCCGTTACCTCAGCGACCCAGCCGCTAGACAGCCACAAGTCAACAGCTACACAGCCGACTCGTCGGTTTCACCGGTGCGGATGCGCACCACCTGCTCCACCGCGGTGACGAAGATCTTGCCATCTCCGATCTTCCCTGTCTTCGCAGCACGCACCACTGCGTCAATGCAGCGGTCGACGTCAGCGTCCTTGACCACGATCTCGATCTTCACCTTGGGCAGGAAGTCCACCACGTACTCGGCACCGCGGTAAAGCTCGGTGTGGCCCTTCTGACGCCCAAAGCCCTTGACCTCGGTCACGGTCAAACCTGACACGCCGACATCCGCCAGGGCCTCCCGAACCTCCTCGAGCTTGAACGGCTTGATGATGGCGGTGATCTGCTTCATGGAGAACCTCGGCTTTCAACAATTCGTCGGAACAGTTTACGCACGGAATCTGGAAGTGATGGGATATCGCCAGTCGCGACCAAACGCACGATGGGTGATGCGTATGCCCACCGGGGCCTGCCGCCGCTTGTACTCGTTGATCTTGATCAGTCGCGTGACCCGCTCGACATCGGCCGGAGCGTACCCTTGGTCGATGATCTCCTGCACGCTGCGGTCTTCTTCCATGTACAGGGCCAGGATGCCATCCAGCACTTCGTACGGCGGCAGACTGTCCTGATCCGTCTGGTCAGGACGAAGTTCGGCGGACGGAGCGCGCGTGATGATGCGTTCCGGAATGACGCTTCCCCCGGATTGCTGGTTTCGCCACCGCGCCAGCCGGTACACCAGCGTCTTTGCCACGTCCTTGATCACAGCGAAACCGCCGGCCATGTCACCGTAGAGGGTGCAGTACCCAGTGGCCATTTCGCTCTTGTTGCCCGTGGTCAGCACGATAGCGCCGGTCTTGTTGGACAGGGCCATCAGCAGCGTTCCACGTATACGCGCCTGGATGTTCTCCTCGGTGGCGTCCTCGGCCAATCCAGCGAAGAACGGTGCAAGACCGGCCTTGAAGGCCTCGAACACGGTCGCGATGGGAATCTCGTCATGGCGCACACCCAGCCCATCGGCCATCTCCCGGGCATCGATCCAGGAAATGTCTGCGGTGTAAGGCGAGGGCATCATGACCGTGCGCACACGCCCAGCACCCAGGGCATCAACCGCCACTGCCAGCACCAGAGCTGAGTCGATCCCGCCAGACAGGCCGATGATGGCCCCGGGAAAGCCGTTCTTGTTCACGTAATCTCGCACGCCAGTGACGAGGGCTGACCAGGCCTGCTGCTCCAGGGCGGGGACCTCCGCGATGGGCCCCTCCACCTGGCCTTCAGGCCCCACGGTTAGCAAGCTGAGGCCGGCCTCGAACGACGGCATGCGCGCGCGGATGGTGCCTTGTGCATCGACCGCAAAGGAGGCGCCGTCAAACACCACTTCGTCCTGCCCACCCGCCAGGTGGGCGTAGAGCACGGGCACACCGCAGGCCCGGGCGCGCTGCGCCATGCGGTCCTCGCGTTCGTAGGCCTTGTCCAGATGAAAGGGGGAGGCATTGATGACGCAAAGCACCTGTGCACCTGCGGCACAGGAAACTTCGGCCGGTTCGTCGAACCAGGCGTCCTCGCAGATGAGCACCCCCACGCGCACACCCTGCACCTCGAGGACCAGCGGGGCAGCACCCGCATCACGCCCCGACGTGAAGTAGCGCCGCTCGTCGAAAACCCGGTAGTTGGGCAACTCCCGCTTGTAGTACGTGCCCGCCACGGCGCCGCCGGCCAGCACGCTGGCCGCGTTGAAACAGGCGGGGACTGCAAGCGACTTCGAGCGCTGATCCGCAGGGAGTTGGACGGCGACCGGATGCCCCACCAGCACGCTCAACTCCGGCATATCTGCCAGACGCCGGGCCAGCGCTTGCAACGCATCATCACAGGCCTTCATGAATGCGGGCCGCAGCAGCAGGTCCTCGGGCGGATACCCGGTCAGGGACAGTTCTGGTGAAACCACCAGGCGAGCGCCTTTCGCGTAGGCTTCGCGGGCTGCTGCTTCGATGAGTTGCGAGTTGCCCTCGAGGTCTCCCACCGTCGCATTGATCTGGGCCAGCGCCACCTTCAACATAGGGTCTTTGGGGCCCACCATCAGGAGCCATCACAAGGTGTCCGAGTATCGCATCCAGGTCCACGACTCGCCCACTGAGATCCCCGCTGTGCACTGGGATGCATTGCTTGCGCAGCAGAAGCACCCTACCCCCTTCCTGCGCCACGCCTACCTGAGTGCACTTGAGACCTCAGGCAGCGCCACTCCCGCCACCGGCTGGGCTCCCAAGTTCCTCACCCTCTGGCACAACGGGAACCTGCACGCGGGTCTGGCGCTGTACCTCAAGAGCCATTCCTATGGGGAATATGTCTTCGACTGGGCTTGGGCCGACGCTCATCACCGTCACCGCCTGCCTTACTACCCGAAAGCGTTGGCGGCCATCCCCTTCACGCCCGTGCCCGGGACGCGGTTGCTGGCCCGGGACGAGCACTCGCGCGCCGCACTGGCCGAGGCCTTTCGGCATCTGGCGCGGGAGCTCGGCCTGTCGTCTGCGCACCTGCTGTTCATGGATGCCTGGGACGAGGCGGTGCTCGCATCCCAGGGGTGGCTGATCCGTGAAGGCCTGCAGTTCCACTGGACTCAGGACCCGAAGCACCCGGTGATGGACTTTGCGCAGTTGCTCAGCGGCATGCACCGACACAAGCGCAAGAACATCGTTCAGGAACGCCGCCGCGTGGCCGACGCCGGCGTGAGCTTCACCGTCCATGAAGGCGGCGCCATTGACAAGGATCTCTGGGACTTCTTCTACCAGTGCTACTGCGGCACCTACGCCGCGCACCACTCAAGCCCATACCTCAGCCGAGACTTCTTTTCCAGGATGGCCCAGGACCTGCCCCAACACTGGGTGCTCTTCGTGGCCCGCCGTCAAGGCCAGCCTTTGGCAGCGTCGCTCATTGCGATCGACCGGCGCACAGGGTGGGCCTGGGGACGCTACTGGGGCGCGACTGAGCACATACCGTGCCTGCACTTCGAGGCCTGTTACCACCAACCCCTGGCCTGGTGCATTGCTCAGGGATTCAATCGCTTCGAAGGAGGCGCCCAGGGGGAACACAAGATGGCACGAGGGCTCCTCCCCGTCAGGACGGCTTCGGCGCACTGGATTCGGGACAGCCGCTTCGAAGCGGCCATCGCCGAGTTCCTGGCCCGCGAGGGGACGGGGATGGAGGCCTATGCAGATGAACTGCGCGAGCGCAGTCCGTTCAAGAAGCCTTCAACGGATGCGGCCTGAGGCGTTGCTGGTCCCCTTGCAAGCACCGGTGGCCCTGCCAGGCCTGCCCGTCTCCCGCCCCTGAACCCCAATGGCTAGGCCTCAGCCGGCCTGCTGGGCAGCCCAGTTGGCCATCCCGGCTTGCACTTCCTCGCGAGCGCTTTGCGGGCCTTCCCAGCCTTGCACCTTGACCCACTTGCCGGGTTCAAGATCCTTGTAATGCTCGAAGAAGTGCTGAATGGTCTTCAAGCGCATGGGGTTGAGGTCCTCGGGCTTTTGCCACTGGGTGTAGATCGACAGGATCTTGTCGATGGGCACGGCCAGCAGCTTGTTGTCGCCGCCCGCCTCGTCGTCCATCTTGAGCACGCCAATCGGGCGGCACGTCACAACTACGCCAGGAATCAGCGGCACGGGGGTGATCACCAGGACGTCCACAGGGTCGCCATCGTCTGCCAAGGTCTTGGGGATGTAGCCGTAGTTGCACGGATAGTGCATGGCCGTGCCCATGAAACGATCCACAAACAGTGCGCCGGATTCCTCGTCGACCTCGTACTTGATCGGGTCGGCGTTCATCGGGATCTCGATGATGACGTTGAACTCTTCAGGGGCCTTGGGGCCGGGCGACACGTTGTGCAAACTCATACGGGCTTTCGATCAGGACGGTGACTGTGGCGGTCTCGAAGAAAGCTCTCCGAGATCAGGGTTGACCCCAATTCTAGGCGGCGTGCTTTCCAAGCCCTGACACGTAATCCTTGACGTCGCAGACTGTCAAGATCGTGAAACCGCAGGAAAACACCATGGCTGGCAGGGTCGTGCGTCCCGTAGCATGTTGCCGGTCCCAGAGGTGAGGGATCAGCGCGCCAGAGCGAGGCTTTCCTTGCTTCGTGGCACAGACGAAAGATAGAAAGAAGAAGGAGTTCTCCCGATGTCCACTTCGATGGCGCTCAACATAGCGCTTGCCTGCGGCTTGATTGCCGTGATCTACGGGTTCTTGCAACGAAGCTGGATCCTGAAGCAGGATGCCGGCAATGCGCGCATGCAGGAAATCGCGGGCGCCATACAGCAAGGCGCTGCCGCTTACCTCGCACGTCAGTACAAGACCATCGGCATCGTCGGCGTCGTGCTGGCTGCGCTGATCTTCGTGTTCCTCGACAGCAAGACCGCCATCGGCTTCGTGCTCGGGGCGGTGCTTTCAGGCGCCTGCGGTTTCATCGGCATGAACATATCGGTACGCGCCAACGTGCGCACCGCGCAAGCCGCCACCAAAGGCATCGGTCCAGCACTGGACGTCGCCTTCAAGGGTGGCGCCATTACCGGCATGCTGGTCGTCGGCCTGGGCCTCATCGGCGTCGTGCTGTTCTTCTGGTGGACCACCGGTGCGGTGATGCCGAGCGGTGACACCACGCTGTCGCAAATGCTCAAGCCCATGCTCGGGCTGGCATTCGGCTCGTCGCTGATTTCAATCTTTGCGCGGCTGGGCGGGGGCATCTTCACCAAGGGTGCTGACGTCGGCGCCGATTTGGTGGGCAAGGTGGAAGCCGGCATTCCGGAAGACGATCCGCGCAACCCGGCCGTGATCGCTGACAACGTGGGCGACAACGTGGGCGACTGCGCCGGTATGGCCGCCGATCTGTTCGAGACCTACGCGGTAACGTTGATTGCCACCATGGCGTTGGGCGCCATCATGATCGTCAGCGCCCCCATGGCTGGCGTGATCTACCCGCTGGTGCTGGGCGGGGTCTCGATCATCGCCTCCATCATCGGCTGCTACTTCGTCAAGGCCACGCCGGGCATGACCAACGTGATGCCAGCGCTGTACCGCGGCTTGGCGGTGGCCGGTGTGCTGTCGCTGATCGCGTTCTACTTCGTCACCACCGCGGTGTTCCCCGAGCCCGTAAAGCTGGTTGGCGGCAAGACCGCCAGTGCGATGGCGCTCTTCGGCGCCTGCTTTGTCGGCTTGGCGCTCACGGCTGCACTGGTCTGGATCACCGAGTTCTACACCGGCACGCAGTACAGCCCGGTCAAGCACATCGCACAGGCGTCCACCACCGGCCACGGCACCAACATCATCGCCGGCCTGGGCGTCAGCATGCGCTCCACGGCCTACCCGGTGCTGCTGATCTGTGCTGCCATCTACGCGGCCTACGCGCTGGCCGGCCTGTACGGCATCGCAGTGGCCGCCACCTCGATGCTGAGCATGGCTGGCATCGTCGTCGCGCTGGACGCCTACGGCCCCATCACCGACAACGCCGGCGGCATTGCCGAGATGTCCGAACTGCCCAGCAGCGTTCGCGACATCACCGACCCGCTGGACGCCGTGGGTAACACCACCAAGGCGGTGACCAAGGGCTACGCCATCGGCTCGGCCGGCTTGGCCGCGCTGGTGCTGTTCGCCGACTACACGCACGCGCTGGAAGCGCGCGGCATGAACCTGGCGTTCGACCTGAGCGACCACAAAGTGATCGTCGGCCTGTTCATTGGTGGGCTCATCCCTTACCTCTTCGGCGCCATGGCGATGGAAGCCGTGGGCCGCGCCGCTGGCTCCGTGGTGGTGGAAGTGCGCAAGCAGTTCGCAGACGGCCAGATCATGGCCAACAAGCGCAAGCCGGACTACAGCGCGGCCGTGGACATGCTGACCACGGCGGCCATCAAGGAAATGATCGTCCCCAGCCTGTTGCCGGTCGTGGTGCCCATCGCTGTGGGCATGCTGCTGGGGCCTGCTGCGCTGGGCGGCCTTTTGATGGGCACCATCGTGACCGGTCTCTTCGTTGCCATCAGCATGTGTACTGGCGGCGGTGCCTGGGACAACGCCAAGAAGTTGATCGAGGAAGGCTTCACCGACGACAACGGTACGCTGCACAAGAAGGGCGGCGACGCACACAAGTCCGCCGTCACAGGAGACACCGTGGGTGACCCCTACAAGGACACCGCCGGCCCGGCGGTGAACCCGCTGATCAAGATCATCAACATCGTGGCGCTGCTGATCGTGCCCTTGCTGCCGATGACAGGCACCGCCAAGGCACCGGCACACGGTGCAGCCCCGGCGGCGGTTGCTGCGCCAGCCGCCAATGTTGCGCCCGCCACTGCCGTGGCGCCTGTGGCAAGCGCTGCTGCCTCCAAGTAAGTCTGCTGACCCCGTGGAATGCAAAGGCCGCCTTCGGGCGGCCTTTTTCATGGTGCGTTGAAGGCTCAGGGAAAAAGAAAATGGGTCAGCCTCCTGAGAAGACTGACCCATCTGCAACCCGTTGGAATACAACGGTGATTTATGGTCGGGGTGGCGGGATTCGAACTCGCGACCCCTTGCACCC
>JBILSM010000134.1:0-7396 GCA_044372085.1 Rubrivivax sp. | reverse complement strand
TCTGGCTGGAGGTGCGCGCCAGCAACACCCGCGCCCGCTACCTCTATGGCGCACGCGGCTTCGTCGAGCAGGGGATCCGGCGCGGCTACTACCCGGCGGGCGGTTCAAGGCGCGAGGATGCGGTGGTCATGAGGCTGGACCTGGACCTGGAGGCTGCGCATGCCGCTGGATGACCGGCGCCTGGCCCTGCTGAAAGCGATGGGCGTGCCGTTCTGGCAGCCGCCCCCACGCGCCAGGGTCACGGACACGGGCCCGGCCTCAGCACCTCAGGAAAGCCCTGCACGGGCAGCGGCCGCCCTGCCGGACGCCCTGCCGGCCGCGTTCCCAGCCGCTCTGCCGGCCGCTGCGCCGGAAGCCCCGCCGCCTGCGGTGTCACGCCCGACGCCCAGCGCTTCGCGAGGGGCACTCCCTCCAGCTGACGCGCCGAACGGGTCCCCCAGGGCTGCGCCGCCAGACGTGGCCGGTCTGGACTGGCCTGCCCTGCGCGAGGCCGTGGCGGGATGCCGGGCCTGCGGCCTGTGCGAGAAGCGACGCCAGACCGTCTTCGGCGTGGGGCACACGCGCGCCCACTGGATGGTGGTGGGTGAGGCCCCGGGCGAGCAGGAGGACCTGCGCGGTGAACCCTTCGTCGGCCCCGCAGGCCGACTGCTGGACCAGATGCTGGCCGCCTTGGGCCTGACCCGTGCCGAGACCGCGGCCGAGGGCGCGGCCGAGGGCGCGCTCGCCCTCACTCCCGACCGGCAGGTCTACATCGCCAACACGCTGAAGTGCCGTCCCCCCGGCAACCGCAACCCCGAGCCGGCCGAACTTGCCCGCTGCGAACCCTTCCTGGTGCGGCAGATCGAGTTGGTGCAGCCTCGGGTCATCCTGGCGATGGGGCGCTTTGCGGTGCAGGCGCTGCTGCGCACCGACGAGCCCATCGGCCGCCTGCGTGGCCGGGTGCACCGCTACCAGGGGGTGCCCTTGATCGTCACCTACCACCCCGCCTACCTGCTTCGCAACCTGCTGGACAAGGCCAAGGCCTGGGACGACCTGTGCCTGGCCATGGACACGATGGAAGCGCTGCAGCGCGACGCGGCCGCGCCGACGGCCTGAAGCGACCTCAGCCCTTGGGCGCCTTCTTCGGCCTGTGCCACCCTGGCACGGTGAGCTGCTTGGCGCGCACCACGGTGAGCTGGCCCGCCGGGGCATTCTTGGCGACGGTGGAGCCTCCGCCAATCGTGGCGCCGGCGCCGACGGTGACGGGCGCCACCAGCACACAGTTGCTGCCGATGTGGGCGTCGGCCTCGATCACGGTGCGGTGCTTGTTCGCGCCGTCGTAGTTGGCGGTGATGCTGCCGGCGCCATAGTTCACGCGTTCACCCACGGTGGCATCGCCCAGGTAGGCCAGGTGGTTGGCCTTGGCGCCGCGCGCCAGCGTGGAGTTCTTCACTTCCACGAAGTTGCCGATGTGCACCTCGGGGCCCAGATCGGCGCCCGGGCGCAGGCGCGCAAACGGGCCGACAAGGGCGCCTGCGCCCACCTTCACGCCCGCGCCCTCGCCGTCGATATGGGTGAAGGGATGGATCACCGCGCCGGCCTCGATGCGGGCGTTGCGCACCACGCAGTTCGCACCGATGCGCACGCCGTCGCCCAGCACCACCTCGCCTTCGAAGATGCAGTTGACGTCGATCTCCACGTCGGCGCCACAGGTCAGCGTGCCGCGCAGGTCGAAGCGCGCCGGGTCGGCCAGGCGCACGCCGGCCTCCATCAGGGCGTCGGCCCGCAGGCGCTGCAGGCGCCGCTCCAGGTCGGCCAGTTGCACGGGACTGTTGACGCCCAGCACCTCGGTGTCGCTGGCCGGCTGCGCGGCCACCACCTCGCAGCCCTCGGCCACGGCCAGGGCCACGATGTCGGTCAGGTAGTACTCGCGCTGGGCGTTGTCGTTCTTCAGCGCGGCCACCCAACGCTTGAGCGCGGCGGTGGGCGCGGCCAGCAGGCCGGTGTAGATCTCGCGGAGGGCGCGCTGCTCGGGGCTGGCGTCCTTGTGCTCCACGATGCCCAGCACGGCACCCTGCGGGCTGCGGACGATGCGGCCGTAGCCCGTGGCATCGTCCAGCGTCACGGTCAGCAGTGCCAGGCGCGTGCCGCCACAAGCCTGCACCAGCGCGCGCGCGGTGTCGGTGCGGATCAAGGGCACGTCGCCGTTGAGCACGAGGGTCGTGCCAGCCTGGTCGTCCAGGGCGGGCAGGGCCTGCTGCACGGCGTGGCCGGTGCCCAGTTGCGGCATCTGGCGCGCGAACACCGCACCGCTGGCCGCCACCGCTGCCTCGACCTCGTCGGCGCCATGGCCGGTGATCACCACGGTGCGCCGAGGCCCCAGGGGAGCGGCTGCGTCCAGGACATGCTGCAATAGGGAACAGCCGGCCAGCTTGTGCAGCACCTTGGGCAGCGCAGACTTCATTCGGGTGCCCTTGCCGGCGGCCATCACCACCACGTTCAAGGCCACGTTCATCGGTACGTTCGCATCCATGTTCGATGCCATCTCCAGGACCTTTTCAACGCTCTTCAGAAGGGGGGCGATTATCGGCCTCGCCCTGGCGACGCTGGGAGGCCTGGCTGGCTGCAGCGCCCTGCGCCTGGGCTACGACCAGGGGCCCTTCCTTGCGCACTGGTGGCTGGACTCACGATTGGCGTTCACCTCAGAACAGTCCACGCGCACCAAGGAGGCCCTGGCGCAGTGGTTCGCCTGGCACCGCGCCACGCAGTTGAACGAGTACGCCGGATGGCTGGCGCGCACACGCGGGGAATCGGTGTCGGGCTTCACGCCACAGCAGGCGTGCCGGTGGTCTGACGAGTTGCGACGCCGTCTGGACCCCCTGGTCGAACGATTGCTGCCCCTTGCGGCCGAGGTGGTGGTGACCCTCACCCCGGAACAACTCGCGCGCCTGGAGCGTCGCCTGGAAGAAGATGACATCAAGCGCCGCAAGGACTTCCTGCAACCGCAGCAGGAGCAGCGCTGGGAGGCCTCGACCGAGCGCGCCATCGAACGCTTCGAGTCCTTCTACGGCACACTGGAGCCGGCACAGCGCGCCCTGGTGGCCGCCAGCGTTCGCGCATCGCCGTTCGATCCGGCCCGCTGGTGGGCCGGCCGTCAGGCCAGCCAGGCCGACATGATGGCCTCGCTGCGCAAGCTGTCGGGCGACCGCCGCCCGCGTGAGCAGGTGGTGGCGGACCTGCGTCAGACCGTGCAGCGCAGATGGCTGACGGCACCCGCCGACCCATCGGGTTACCGCGAGCGGCTCGCACTGCACCAGTGTGAGCTGGCCGCCGCCCTGCACGATGCCGCCACGCCGGCGCAACGCCGGCACCTGGCCGACAAGCTGCAGGGTTGGGAAGGCGATCTGCGGGCGCTGGCCGCCCGCGGGCCGACGCAGGCGGCAGCCCGGCCCTGAAGCCCGGCTCACGGCGCCAACGGCACCACCACCGTGCGTGGGTTCAGGCCGGTGGCCGGGAAGTCCTGGAGTGCTGCGGCGAACAGGGCCGCCAGCAGTTGGGCGTTGCCGGTCGCGTAGCCGTCGTGGCTGGCCCTCGCCTCGTAGAGGGGCCGGCCGGTGGCGCGATCGCGCAGCAGCACCGCCACCTCGCGGTCCACACGCGGCGGGTCCATGCGCAGGCCCAGGTGCCACGAGGGCCCGGACCAGGGCCCGTAGCGCCAAGTGCCAAAACTGCCGCCCCACCACAGCGGGTCGTCCCAGGGCGAGCGGTCCACCCGCGTGATGCGCGCGCCCAGTTGCACCAGCACCTGCGGTTCGGCACCGGCCGGCGCGGGCTTGAAGCCGGCGGCCTCCAGGGCGGGGCGGGCCGCGGCTTCCAGCACCTCCTGCTCCTGTGCACGGGCCTGCTGCGAGGGCAGTCGCTCAAAGGCGTAGGTGCCCGCAGCCTGCCCGGCCGGCCATTCGCCGTAGGTCGCCACTTCGCTGCGCAGTGTGCTCATGCTGGCGCAGCCGCCGAGCACGAAGCAGGCGCCCAGCACGACAAGCCCGGCCAGGGCGCGGCGGGCGCTCAGGGCTTCAGAGACTCCTCTTGCGACCATGGTGAGCTCCTCTTGTCCGAAGCAAGGCGCCTGCCGGCTCGCCCGATGGCGTCGATGCGGATGGGCTGCGGGGCGGCCGCGGGCGGGGCACAGGCCTCGTCTTCGTCTTCATCGAAAGCGCGGTCGCCCTGTGGGTCGGCCACGCCCGTAGCTTGCAGCGTCTCGAAGGGGTGGAGCTTGCGGTCCATCAGGTGTGAGGGCACGATATGGCCCATGGCCGAGAACATGTTGTCGATGCGCCCCGGGTACTGGCGCTCCCACTCATGGAGCATCTTCTTCACCTGCACGCGCTGCAGGTTGTCCTGGCTGCCACACAACGTGCACGGGATGATGGGGAACTGGCGGTGCACGGCCCAGCGCCCCAGGTCGCTCTCGGCCACGTAGGCCAGCGGACGGATCACCACGTGGCGGCCGTCGTCGCTCACGAGCTTGGGCGGCATGCCCTTCATGCGGCTGCCGAAGAACATGTTCATCAGCAAGGTCACCACCATGTCGTCGCGGTGGTGGCCGAGTGCGATCTTGGTGGCACCCAGCTCGCTGGCCACGCGGTACAGGATGCCCCGGCGCAGACGCGAGCACAGGCTGCACATCGTCTTGCCTTCGGGCACCAGGCGCTTGACGATCGAGTAGGTGTCCTGCGCCTCGATGTGGAAGGGCACCTCGCGGCTGCGCAGATAGGCGGGCAGCACCTCTTCGGGAAAGCCCGGCTGCTTCTGGTCCAGGTTGACCGCCACGATGTCGAAGGGCACCGGTGCGCGCTGGCGCAGGCTGAGCAGGATGTCCAGCAGGCCGTAGCTGTCCTTGCCGCCGGACAGGCACACCATGACCTTGTCGCCGGCCTCGATCATGTTGAAGTCGGCAATGGCCTGGCCCACCTGGCGGTGCAGGCGCTTGGCCAGCTTGCGGATCTCGACCGGGGCCTTGCTCTTGTGCTCCGCTCCGGGCGCGGCGCCGCCCTCCGGGGCACGGGCGTCAGCGGCGAAGACCGGTTCGGTGACGGTGTTCATGCGGTGGCCTCCTTGATGCCGAAGACTTCCACGCCCACCGCCTCGCAGTCCGGGTAGACGTCGGGCTTTTCAGTGGACACGCGGGCCGCCCGCACCTTGGGGTGCGCCAGCATGGCGCGAAGCAGGTCGTCGGCCAGCGTCTCCTGCAACTCGATGTGGCCGCGCGCCACGCGCTGGGCGATGGTGTGGCGAATGAAGTCGTAGTCGACCACTTCGTCCAGGGCATCCGCGGTGGGGGTGGACAGGGCCAGGGGCACATACAGGTCCACGTTGAAGCGGATGCGCTGTGGCGCGCCGTGCTCGAAATCATGCACGCCGATGTGAACCGCGAGTTCGTGGTTGCGCAGGAAGAGGCGGCGGCAAGCGGTCAGCTCAGGGTGGGTCAGAAGGGCGCTCATCAGCTGCATTCCTCAGGCGCTGTGCGCGCCGCATCGTGCGCAGACACACAGGTCCCGCGCGTTCATGGGGGGCCACATCACATCTCCTGGGCGTTCTGGCGCGCCAGGAACATCACGTCGCGCGGCTGACCGGCCAGATGCTGCCCGCCGTCGACCAACAAGGTGGTACCGGTGATGGCGGGGGATTCGATCAGGAAGCGCACCGCCCGGGCGATGTCCTCGGGCGTGGACGAGCGGCGCAGCGGCGTCATGCGGTGTGCGCGCTCGAACTCGCCATCGGCCATCGCCCCGGACAGCAGCGTCACCCCCGGGGCCACGCCGCACACGCGCACGGCCGGTGCCAGGCCCATGGCCAGCATGGTGGTGGCCGCTTCCAGCGCCGCCTTGGACAGGGTGTGCGACAGGTAGTCGGGGTTCTGGTTCCAGAGCTTCTGGTCCAGCAGGTTGACCACGCAGCCGGTGGCGCCGCGCGCCGTCACCTGCTCATGCAGCGCCTGGGCCAGCACGATGGCCGGCGCGGTGTTGGCGCGCCACTGGCGCTCCATCAAGGCGTAGCTGAAGCTGGCCGGGTTGTCGTACTCGAAATCCGAGGCGTTGTTCACCACGGCATCCACCTGACCAAAAGCCTGCACCACGGCAGGCAGCAGCGCACGCGCTGCGGCCTCATCGGACAGGTCGGCCTGGAAGGTCTGGGTGCGCGCGCCCAGATCAGCGCAGTCCCGCGCCGTGGCCTGCGCCTCGTCGGCCGAGCCACGGTAATGCACCGCCACGTCAAACCCATGACCGGCCAGGTCCAGCGCCATGGCGCGGCCCACGCGGCGGGCAGCGCCGGTGACCAGGACAACAGGGCGCGAAGTCATGCTTTCTACAATGCCGCCGATGCGTGAAACGGAGCCCGGCAGTGTATCGGCGGCCCTGCTCGCCCACCTGCGGCAGGACATCGCGGCAGCTGGCGGCTGGATCCCGTTTGACCGCTTCATGCACACCGCGCTCTACACCCCCGGCCTGGGCTACTACGCGCGGGGCGAGTCGCCCATCGGGCTGATGCCGGCCGGTGCCCCCGGTGCCGGGTCGAACGGCGCTGCGGGCAGCGACTTCGTCACCGCGCCGGTGCTCTCACCCTTCTTCGGCCGCGCCCTGTCGGCCCAGGTGGCGCAGGCCCTGCAGGCCGCACAGGCCGACGAGGTCTACGAGTTCGGCGCCGGCACGGGCGCCCTGGCCCAGCAGGTGCTGGACACCCTGGGCGAACGCGTGCGCCGCTACACCATCGTGGAGGTGTCGGCCGCGCTGCGTGAGCAGCAGCGCCAGGCCTTGGCCCGCTTCGGTGACCGCGTGCAGTGGGCCACCGCCCTGCCGCCCGTGATGCGGGGCGTGGTGCTGGGCAACGAGGTGCTGGACGCCATGCCGGCGCAGTTGCTGAGCTTCGATGGGCAGGCCTGGTGCGAACGCGGCGTGGCCTGGCACGAAGGCCGCCTGCACTTCGCCGACCGGCCCACGGACCTTCGCCCGCCCGTGGACGCACCCTTCGTACCCGGCACCGCGCTGGAGATCCAGCCGCAGGCGCAGGCCTTCGTGGCCACGCTGGCCGAGCGCCTGACCTGCGGTCTGGCCCTGTTCATCGACTACGGATTTCCCGAGGCCGAGCTCTACCACCCGCAACGCACCGGCGGCACGCTGATGTGCCACCGGGCGCACCGCGCCGACGGCAACCCGCTGGTGGACGTGGGCCTGAAGGACATCACCGTGCACGTGGACTTCACGGCCATCGCCCTGGCGGCACAAGATGCGGGCCTCACGGTGGCCGGCTACACCAGCCAGGCCCGCTTTCTGCTGAACTGCGGCATGGCCGCTCTGCTGGAACACGCCACGCTCCCTGAGCGCGCAGCGGCGCAGAAGCTTCTGACCGAGCACGAGAT
>JBILSM010000133.1:0-7410 GCA_044372085.1 Rubrivivax sp. | reverse complement strand
GCGTGTCTCCCAGCGGTTCGTACATGCCGAGGATGAAGTCGAGCGCCAGCGCCGGATCCCCTGCGGGCACGCGGTCGCGCAGCTCGGCGTTGTGCTTGCCGGCCGCCGTGAGGAAAGCCTGTGCGAGCCCTTCCTTGCCGCCGAAGCGGCGCTGCACCGTCTTCGTCGTGACGCCTGCCAGGCGCGCCACGTCTTCGATGTGCACGTCGTCGTAGTAGTGCTCGGCGAAGAGCTGCGTCGCTGCCTCGAGCACGCGGCGCTCCGTCTCTTGCGTGGAGTGCGCACGCGCCACCTGCTGGTAGGTACGGCGAGGGCTGGGGAGTTTGGGGACGTGTCGCATAATTTCGTGTCCTACTATAAGACATGAAGTAGCCGGTTGGAAGACTGACCACCCAAAGCCCGGGACGGCGGCGGCCCCGCCTCGCGCCGCATGGACCCGCTGTGCAAGGGCTTGGCGCAGGTCCTGCTCGACATGTCGGGTGGAAGAGGTCCACGTCAGCCAGGGGGTCGGCGCTCCACACCGCCAATGCGCAACGGCGTACGAGCGGATTGGCGACGCCAACTGTGAGCTCTGGGCCGACGAGTTCAACCGCATGCTGAGGGAGTGCTTGCAGCCATGGCGCCGTCGAGAGAACGAGCCTGCCCAGGGCCGGTCGACGGCTCACCTCTCGACTTGGCAGCGAGCAAGAGGTTCTGGCCGTGGACGAAACGATCTGGCGCGGTCGGGTGCAAGACCCGGGCACACGAGAGGCATCCGAACTGTTCCCCGCGACAAGGCCAGCTTGCACATCTGCTGGCTCAAGGACCAGAGCCTGGCCGGCGGCGACAACCTGCCGCGCCCTTCCTTGGCGTGGAAGGTTTCAGAGGTCTGCCAGGCTGGGCTGGCGCCTGTCCGCCACGATCAGGCTCACGCCGGGGCGCCGGGCAGATGAGCCGTTGCGCCCGTGCCTGACGTCCTTCCAGATTTGCAGGGTGTGCATGCATCGGTGTGGGTTGCCCAGCCCTTGTCGCCCACGGGAAGATGACTGAATCCGAGCGGCTTTGCCCGACGGAGAGCACCAAGATCTGCAACCCCCGGTCGAAGCCGGGCATTCGCCAAGAAGGAGCATCAAGATGGGTACCCATTCCCTCGGAAAAACCGTCATTGCCGCAGCGCTCGCTGCCCTGGGTCTTGCCGCCTGCGGCGGGGGCACTACCCTGGAAGAAGCCTTCGCGCAGCGGCTCATTGGCAAGTACGAGCGCGTCTCGCCCGTGCCGGCGCCTGGCGGCGGCACAGCGTACCTGCGTGAGACCATTTCCATTGAAGGTTCGACATCGTCAGGCACCGTTACTCAGGCGCTCACGACGGAAGCCTTCTTCGATCAGGCGCTCACGCAACAGGTGCTCAAGTACGACTCGAAAGGTCCTTGCAAGGTGGTTCGACCGTCCTCGATTCCACAGGGCTTTGAAGTCGATTGCACGAACGATTCGTCGACGCTTACGGCATACGTGACCAATCCGGGCCTTCTGGGCGGGCTTGGCATTGACGACTGCAATCTCACCGCCGGCGTTCCCAAGGACGTGTCCAATGGCTGTGCTGCACCGACGTTCCTGGTGTCGGCATGTGTCGATCAGGATGTGTTCGCGCTCAGCGTCGACGGAAAGATGTTCAAGTGGGGCGTACAGGCCGAGAACCGCTGCGTGCGCCGTACCACCGAGCTGGAGCCAGACGGTTTCGCGCGTGTTCTCTAGGGTGGCTCGCTCAGGCAAACAACTGCCTGAGCGACATCGTCAAGTGGTCGAAGACGCTGCGCATGCGAAGACTGCGCCGCAAGTCATCGTGTGCGCAGAGCCACACGGACACGGGATGGTTGACCAGCTCAGGAAACACGCGAACCAGCCGGGGGCGTTCAGCCGCGAGCACCACCGGTAGACCGGCGAAGCCGATGCCGGCCTCCACCGCATGAAGCTGCACCATCGCTGACCGCGACCGAAAGCGGAAATCCGAGCTTTGCAAGGCGTAGCCGGCGGCGGCAGCGATCTCGATGGCCTGCTCCACCACGATGCCCCCCACGTACATGCCTTTCAGATCGCCAGGGGTGTAGCCCTGGGGCAGGCTGGCCACGAGTTCCTCGTTACCGAACAAGCCGATCTCCGTGCGGCCGACCGAAATGGCGATGACATCGCCCTGCTCTGGCCGAAAGAAGCGCACGGCGATGTCCGCTTCCCGACGAACCAGGTTCTGGACCTCGTCAGATGCCTGAACCTCCACCTCCAGCAAGGGTGCATCCTGCAGCAGCGGTGCCAAGAGCCGCGGAAGTACCAAAGCGCCCATGAGTTCGCTGGTGGTAACCCGCACGATGCCTGTGACCACCTCGTCGCGATCCCAGATCGCGTGCTCGATACGGCCCACCCCCTCGCGCAATGGCGACAGCCGATCCAGCAGGAACTCGGCATGCGCGTTGGGTCTTAACTTGCCGGGCGTGCGGTCGAAGAGTGTTTCGCCCACCTGGCTTTCCAGCTCTCTGATGTGACGCCCAAGCGTCGGTTGGCTCAGGCCCAGGACGTCTGCGGCTGCTGTCAGCGTCTGGTGCTCGCATACCGCGAGAAAGGAACGCAGCAGATTCCAGTCACCCAACCGGGCACCAGGGGACATCACCCGTTGGGTCGGCATCCGTTGGCGACGGCGGTGAGCATCTATTGGCCTGCGCGGCGCCGCGCCATCATGGGACGGATCCACAGCGCAAGGCCTGCGGCCGCCACCAGCGGGAACACAACCCATTGGACGACGGCCGTGAACGCTTCGATCTCCCGCAGTGCGCTGGAATAGACGAATGCGCCCACGAAGGGCGCGGCCGCCAGGTGTACGTTGCGGAGGAAGCGATGAGAAAAATGCATGATCAGAGCTCCTGTCGCGTCTGCAAGCCGCCCTATGGATGCCTTTGTCCAGGCGCCATGGTCCCGCGGGACCGCCCGTCCACCGCGTCCAGGAAGGCGCCGATTCGACGCTCCAGGTCCGGGTAGTGCGGGTTGAAGGTGGATCGTGCCCCGGCCTCGCCGGGCGGCGGCGTCTGCCCGCCCGCGCCGTACCACAACCGTTGCGCCAGCCTGCAGGCGCGAACCTCCTCTTCCTGACGGAACGGTGCGCTTCCGCAGTTGCGATACGTGCCGGCCACGCCATAGTGCGGGTTGTCTGGCGAGATGTGCAATGCCAAGTGGGAGAGACCGACCACCCGCAAGTGGGCATCTGCCGCGGGGAGCCAGGTGACGCGCCCGCCGGGCGTCGGCGCGGGTGGATCGGAGAAGTAGTTCAGGAAGATGCTGCGAGGATCGCCTGCGTTGGCATCGAAGAATCGCCGGTTGCCGGCGACATCCACCACCTCGTCCCTGTCACTCTGCACGACCATCCAGGGTGTGGCTACGCCGCCTTGACGTGCCACGCGAGCATCCATCACGCCCAGCAAGGCCGAGGTGGAGGCGATGCCCCGGGTCGGCATCGCCTCGTACCGCCCGAACTCCTCTCTCGGACCTGTGCGCAACCAGGGTCGAAAGGCGGCGATCCATCCGGCCTGCCGCGCAAGAAAGCCGGAGTCGATCCGGTAGGCCGGTGACAAGCCGATGACCGCATCGACGATGCCCGGCATCTCGGCTGCGACGGTGACGGCAAGGGCTGCGCCGAGCGAGAAGCCCGCGATCACGACGAGTTCGTTCTCTCGCGCTGCTTGCCGCACGGCGGCTTCCACGTGGGCGAGCCAATCCTTGTGGTCCACCACCATGAGGTCCGCCGGGCGAGTGCCGTGCCCTGGCAGTACCAGCGCGCGAGACTCCAAGCACATGTTCGACAGCGACTGCGCCAGGTCTCGCATGGCGAACGCGGTGTCGGACAGGCCATGAACGAGGATGGCTATGCCCCGGGGCACCCCGGGCATGCACTGCGCCGCTGGGGCCATCCGCAATGGCGCCACCAGGCGCAGCTCGGTGTCCGCCATTGCCTCATCAAAGGGCACGCGATGGCTGCGAAGTTCGCTGGTCACTGCCGCGACATAAACATCGAAGTTGGCCGTGGGGGCCAGGGCTGACGGATTCTTCCAGCCGCTGCTCACCAGCTCCGCAGGGGGTGCCACGTCCCCTTTCGTGGCGCAGCCGACCATCTGCGCGACCAGCGCGAACAGGGCGAACAACATGAGGACGGCGTGCATGGAGTATTCAGCCGAACTTGGCAATGGGTCCACTGCGGGCGCGACGGGTGAGGTCGAGCACCAGTCGGCCTTCGACCTGCCCCTCATCGAGCAGACGATGCGCCTCGACGGCCTCTTCGAGCGCGAAGACGCGTGCGACGCGCGGTGCGATCCGCCCCGCCTCCAGCAGGGCGAACAGCGCCCGCAGATCCTCCTCGAACGCGTCAGGATGGCGTGCCCGGTGGCCTGAGATGTCGAAGAAGGTGGCCCGCTTCGAAGCGGCCGGCCGTGCGGCCAGACGCTTGATCCGCAGGAAGTCCGCGGCAAAGCGCAGCCGCGTCAGCAGACCCGGCCGTGCCTTGCCGGCCTTGTGGGCATCCCGGAACCAGGCGCTGAAGCCGAGCACCACCAACGTTCCACCTGGCGCCAAGCGTGCCATGGTGGCCGAAAGCGGCTCTCCCCGGGCGGCATCGACGATGGCCTTGAAGCCTTCGAGGTCCCGCGAAAGGCTGTCCAGCTTTCCCGCCGCGTCGGCCTGGTCATAGGCGACGAAGCTGGCGCCCAACTCGGTGACTGACTGTTCCCGCCGCGCCGAGGCGACACCCACCGCCATCAGCTTGAAGGCGCGGCACAGGTCCAGTGCGGCCAGGCCCACGGCGCCACTGGCGCCGAGGATCAGGACGTGATCTCCCGGCTGAACCTTGGCTTCGCGGAAAAGCGCCTGATAGGCCGTCATGTAGCTCAGGATCAGAGGCTCTGCCTGCGCGGCGTCCAGCCCCTGCGGCACCCTGACCAGCGTGGCAGCCGGGCGTACCAGATGGCTGGCGTTTCCGCCCAGCTGCGTCAGGTCAGCCACCCTGTCGCCAACGCGCCACTGCGTCACGCCCGGGCCGACGGCATCGATGCGTCCGACGACGTCATATCCCAAGGTCAGGGGCAGTCTCAACTTGAGGACGGGATAGAGCTGCCGGCGGATCAGCGTGTCGGTGAATGCCAGGCTCGACGTCTCGACCTGGATGCGCACCTCGCCTGCGCCGGGCTGCGGCAGCGCCGCATCCTCCACCAGCCGAACGACCTCGGGTCCGCCAAAGGCCGTGATCTCCAGGCGTCTGACCGTCACCGCGGCCACCCTCAAGTCGACCGGCGCAGCGCGCGCCAAAGGAACAGAGCCCCCAGCGCCATGAACCAGAGCTGGATCGCCGTGGTCGACAACACGATCGACACGGGCGGTGCGATACCGAAGAGCTCGAGCGCAGGCAAGGCCACGAGGCCGCCGGCCACAAGCCCCGTCAGCCCCGCCCAGGCAGGCAACTGCCGGTCGCGCAATATCAGCAGACTGGCGGCGATGGCCCAGATCGCCGCGAAGGCCGCCACGCCCAGCATCTCCCCGATCGCGCCGCCCCATGCGTTGAAGGCAGCCTGCATCTGCTCGATCGCGGCGCGGCCCTCTGCGGACAGGCCTGGGGCGGCGTGGGCGTCGGCCAGGCTCACGCTGCCGGTCAGCCAGCGCAGGATGCCGATCGCGCGCGCGAGCGCCGACGCCGCAGCCGCCCCGATGGCGATCAGCGCCAGCGCACCGAGCGCGCCCGGCCGGGCTGCCACTCGGACGGTGAGGACGCCCGTGACCAGGAAGAGCAGCGAGTAGCCGAGGTAGAGCCCGTATCCCAGCCGAACGCTGTCGAGCTTCTCCCTTAGCAGCGGCAACATCTGGGACGGCGGATAGTCAAGGCTGTCCGGCCACTGGATGGCGCCCCCCAGCACAGCCATGGGCGCGAACAGGCTGAAGCCCTGCACCAACAGGACGATGCCCGCTGCCATCAGAAGGCTGCGGGAGACTGTGTGATCGTCACGGGAAGAGTCAATGCTCTGTTCCATGTGGGGCTCCGATGCGTCGCGTCATGAAGGCGCGGGTCTACGACGGGCGCTGAAGTCGCGGTTTGCGCCTCATTTCTTGCAGGTCTTCAGAATCGGTACCCCGCTGCCAAGCCCACTGATGTCGCGTTGGCGTCACCACGCAACCGCACGACAGGGCTTTCCTTTGCATCACCTGCCAGACGAGACAGGCTCAGACGGCCAATCAATGTCCACTGACGACTGAGGTCGTAGGTGCCGGTGAATCCGACAGCCGTGCTCTTCAACCCGGAGGACGCCGTGTAGGTTGGCAGTCCGCTGCGGGTGCTGTTGTCGGCATCCACAGAGAAGTAGGTCGCCATGTGCTTGTCGTTCGCGAAGGTCATGCGCAGATCGACTCCACCCTGAAAGGCTCCCATCTTTGCCCACTGGTAGTTGGCGCCCCAGGTCAGCTGGGAGCCGTTCCCGCCCTTGGTCTCCACTCCTACGCTCAGTCGGTCGCGCTGCGCCAAGACATCGGAAAAGCTGTATTCGACGAACAGGCCCGCTTCGGTGGCGCTGTCGACCTTTCGCAGCTTGCGAACTACCGTGTCCTCTACATCATCGTCACGGGCCGGGCGCATCGACAAAGTCGGGCCGAATGCCCAGCGGCTCCCGGGGCCCGCCAAGTTGTACTGAGCCGACAGGCCTGCCAATCGGAGACTGCCGTATCGGCCCAGATCAAACCGACCCACCAGCAGCGGCGCCAAGGACTGATCCTTCGAGCCCTCGAATTCAGGAACCGATATCAATCCCAGGCCCAGCAGATTGCGGGGCGTCTCCTGGGCAGTGGCGCCGCCGCAGCAGCAGGCGATAGCCATCCCCGCCAGCGCCGCTTTGACGATTTGCGACGTCGGGCGCGAGGGGGTCGTTGAATCAAATGAGGTTGCGTTCATCATGGATCCTTCAGTGCAGATTGCTGGTTCAATGCCCGGGGCACGAGTCTCTTTGTCGGACAAGTCGTTGGCCGACAGATCCCCGGTTTCCGGCCAGCCGCCACAGCGGTCTTGGGTCGCCTTCATCTCGACGCTAGATACACACATTGGCGGTCCACCGCCGAGCAGTAAAGCAATTGTGGGAAGGCGAAGTCGAGAACACAATTGGCTATGCATGCACCTCTGAGTTGCAATAATGAATATCTCTTTCGACTGGTCTCTCGTGCGCTCCTTCCTTGCCGTACTGGACCAGGGAAGTCTTCTCGGTGCGGCGCGCCAGCTGCAATGCAGCCAGCCGACCATGGGCCGACACATCGCGGAACTGGAAGCCCAGTTGGGTCTGGTCTTGTTTGATCGAACTGGTCGAGGTCTGGTGCCGACCGAGGCCGCCCTGCGCCTCGCAGACTCTGCAAGGGCCATGCAAAGCG
>JBILSM010000132.1:0-7442 GCA_044372085.1 Rubrivivax sp. | reverse complement strand
GCGGCGTCGCCCGTTTCCGGGGCGCCCTGCGAGTTCTGCACGGTCACGGTCGTCTTGCCGTCCGCGGCCTTGAGCAGAACGCGAAGGCGCTGCACCGGCGCGGGTTCAGCCTTTCCAAACCAGCGGGA
The DNA here is from genome assembly GCA_044372085.1 of Rubrivivax sp. Taxonomy (GTDB): domain Bacteria; phylum Pseudomonadota; class Gammaproteobacteria; order Burkholderiales; family Burkholderiaceae_C; genus Rubrivivax. The sequence continues at coordinate 7,314 of JBILSM010000132.1, read as the reverse complement.
CAGGAAGCCGGGCTCCTCCTTGCCTGCAAGTGCCGGGTCGACATAGCGGACGAAGAATAGACCTGCAGCGCGGTCCCGGTCTTCGACGGAGAAGCCGCTGCGGTCCAGGGCGAGGCCGACGCGGCGCCAGGCGCGGTCGAAATCGTCTTCCACCACCAAGGACGTCGCGCCCGCAGCGCCTGCAGCACCTCCAGCGCCCGCAGCGGCTGTGGTGGGCCGGGCGGGCGCACCGGATGTGGGCGCCTTGGCCACAGCTTCCCGGGCCACATCTTCCTTGCTGCCCAGCCGCACCATCAGTGCCGACAGGATCTCGGCTTCCGCCTGAGGGTCGGACGGCTTGGGGCGCCAGGTCGTGCCGGTCTTGTCTGCAGAGGTGTACACCTCCTCCATGGCCCGGTGGCTGATGTAGACCTCGGTGCCGCTGGTGGTGCGTTCAAGGCGCGTGCGGTACCGATCCCGCTCGCCCGAGGAGTACAGCGCGTCGAACACCCGCCCAATGGTGCGGCGGATGAAATCCTCCGGAATCTTGGTGCGGTTCTCCGTCCAGGCGGTTTCCAGCACCCCGGTCTGGGCGTTCTCGACCTCCAGCGCAAAGCCCCGCTCGCCCCAGAAGGCCTTCACGACGGGCCAGACCTGTTCAGGGGGCAGCGGCACACTCAGCCAGCGCTGGCTTCCCTGCCGTTCCAGCCGGACGTCGCCCACGGAGTTGGGGGCGACCTGGGTGGTGCTGACGGTGGCGGCCGTGCGGGATGGCTGCCCCGACGCGCTGACGGTGTCAGCAGGGGTGCGAAAACGCCCGTCGCGGGACAACTGCGTGAGGTCAGGCGGCACATCCAGCGGCGCTGTCTTGGCGGCCTGGCTGCGGTAGTCGACCTTGCTGCCGCCAAACAACCCGTTGGTGGAGGAACAACCGCCTAGCAGCAGGGTGGCCGCGCACACTGCGCCAGCGGTGCTGATGGCAAACGCGGGCCGCTTGGCGACGGTGCGCAGGCGGGGTTGACGATGGGGAGCCGGACGTCGGGTCACTGCGGGAGTCTCCGTGTTCAGGTGGCGGGTCGCTTGCTGGCCATCAACGCCAGGCCGACGACAGAGTCGTGAGGGAATGCGCGGTCGCCGTCCAGCCACGTGCGCGTGGGTCTGAAACGCTCACAGCAGACCGCTGTCTCGCAGCGCAGACGCGACCGTGGCCTGCCCGGCCTCGGTGAGTTCCGTGATGGGAAGGCGGACCGTGGAGCGGCAACGGCCCAGTTGCTGCAGGGCCCACTTGGCGGGCGCCGGGCTGGGCTCGCAGAACAGGTGGCGGTGCAGGGGCAGCAGTTGCAGGTGCAGCGCGGCCGCGCGCTTCACGTCACCCTGAATGGCCGCCATGCACAACTCGTGCATCTGGCGCGGGGCCACGTTGGCCGTGACGCTCACGTTGCCGTGGCCGCCCAGCAACATCAGCGCCACGGCCGTGCCGTCGTCGCCGGAGTAGATGGAGAAACTTGGCGGGGCCTGCTTGATCAACCAGGCTGCACGCTCGATGTTGCCGCTGGCTTCCTTGATCCCGATGATTCCCGGCACCTGGGCCAAGCGCAGTGCGGTGTCGGGTTGCATGTCCGCCACCGTGCGGCCGGGCACGTTGTACAGCACCACAGGCAGGTCCACCGCTTCTGCCACGGCGCGGAAGTGGCGGTAGATGCCCTCCTGCGAGGGCCTGTTGTAGTACGGCACCACCTGCAAGGTGCAATCGGCTCCCACCTGCTTGGCGAAGCGGGTCAGTTCGATGGCTTCCGATGTCGCGTTCGCCCCGGCCCCGGCCATGATCGGCACGCGGCCTCGGGCGTGCTGCACCGACACCCGGATGATCTCGCAGTGCTCTTCCACCGAGACGGTGGGGGACTCCCCCGTGGTGCCGACCACGCAGATGCAGTTCGTGCCCTCCGCGATGTGCCAGTCGATCAACTGCCGCAGCTGGTCGTAGTCGACGCTGCCATCCTCGTGCATCGGTGTGACGAGCGCCACGATGCTGCCAACAATCGGTGTCATGGGGGAGATTCCTGAAACGGTGCCGGAGTTTACCGGGCCGCTCTGGGGTGGGCAGTCAGTCCGTCGAATGCGCTCTACGCCGGCTGAGGATCAGACGGGCGGGCCCCCATCGGCCTCGCCAGATGGGGCCAGCGGCAGCGGAGGGTAAGGATCGTGCGTTTCCGTCGCCGGGCGAGGTTCGCGCCGGGCGCAGATGCGCTGCACCAGTCGCGGCGGGTGGTCCAGATAGCCGTCTTCGTATGCCAGCACCCGCAGTTCTTGGGCGGCCTGCAAGAGTTCACCGGGCTGCAGCAGGAAGTCCGGCCGAGAAGGGCGGCCATACCGTGCATGGCCGCTGGCGAAGGTCTCGTAGATCAGCAGGCCGGCCGGTGCCACGCTGGCCAGGACGGTGGGCAGCAAGGGGCGCCACAGGTAGTTGGTGACCACCACGGCATCGAACTGCCGCCCGTGCAAGGGCCAGAGTCCGTTCTCGATGTCCGCCAGCAGCAGCTCAGCAGGGCCGGCAGGGGTCTGCACGTTCTTCAGCCCTTGCAGGGCCTGGGCGTCGCGGTCCACGCCTGTCACACGCAGGCCGCGGCTTGCCAGCCAGCGCAGGTGCCGGCCGCTGCCGCAGGCGAGGTCCAGCACGGTGCTGCCTGATGGAAGCCAGGCCGCCCAGCGCGTCACCCAAGGGGAGGGGGCGCCCACAGCGGCGTGGGTTTCAAGAATGGCGTTCACTCAGAAGCAGGCCCACACGCGGTTGGCAATGTCCAGGGCCATGTGCGGATTCAGGTAGCTGGCGAACACGGCTGCGAGCACCACCACGGCCGCCGCCCACGCCGCCACGAGGCGCACGGTGCCCGACGGGCGGGCATCGCCCAGCGCGTCGAAAAGTCGTCGGGTGGAGCGGCGGCTCATGCAGGCGTGGAAGCTTGGGCTTCGATCGTGCTGTGAATGGGTCTGCCGCTCATGCGGCCTGCGGCGCCGTGCGCACGATGGGGGATTCCTTCACCGGCAGGTTGATCAGGGCCGCGAACACGCCCAAGGCGATGCAGATGCCCCAGACCACGTTGTAGTTGCCCTGCAGGCCGTACAGCCAGCCGCCCATCCAGGCGCCGAGGAAGGATCCCACCTGGTGGCTGAGAAACACGAAGCCGCTGAGCATGGACATGTACTGCACGCCGAAGATCTGCGCGATGACGGCGTTGGTGGGCGGCACGGTGGACAGCCACAGCAAGCCCATGGCCGAAGAGAAGATGTACACGCTCCAGGGCGTCAGCGGCGCCAGCAGGAACAGGGTGATGCACACCGAGCGCAACAGGTAGATGGCGCTCAGGATGTAGCGCCTGGGAAATCGCTGGCCCAGTTCACCCGCGGTGTACGTGCCGATCACGTTGAACAGCCCCACCAAGGCCAGCGCAGTGGTTGCCACCCCAGGGCTCAAGCCATGGTCCTTCAGGTAGCTGGGCAGGTGCACACCGATGAACACCACCTGGAAGCCGCAGACGAAGTAGCCGGCCGTCAACAATCGGAAGCTGCCATAGCCGAAGGCCTCGCGCAGCGCGCCCACAACGCTCTGTGAAGCGCCGGCTGCTGGAGCAAACGCTGAGCGTTGCTCGCGCAGTCCAAAGGACAAGGGGATGATGAGCAGCGCAGCCGATGCCAACATCCACAGCGCGCCCTGCCATCCGAAGGAAGCGATCAGCGCGTTCTCCACGGGCACCATTAAGAATTGGCCGAACGACCCCGCCGCCGCACCGATGCCCATGGCGCGCGAACGCTTCTCGGGGGCGACGTTGCGTCCGATCACGCCGTAGATCACGGCGTAGGTGGTGCCCGCCTGTGCCACGCCGATCATTACTCCGGCGCTCAGCGCAAAGCCCAGGCTGGAGGTCGCGCTCGCCATGCCCGCCAAGCCCGCTGCATAGAACAGGCTGCCCACCAGCAGCACCCGGAACGCACCGAAGCGGTCCGCGAAGACGCCGGCCACGGGGGCCATCAGGCCCCAGCCCAGGTTCTGGATGGCGATCGCCAGGGCGAAGGCCTCGCGCGACCATCCGCGCTCCATGGTGACGGGCTGCAGCCACAAGCCGAAACCATGGCGAATGCCCATGGACAGCGTCAGGATCAATGCGCCGCAAAGCAGCACCTGGGCCATGGACAGCGGCGCTGGCGGTTCGCCAGACGTGCCCGCGGCGCCGGACGAAGGAGAAGCAGTCATGCGGGCATTGTCGAGGAGAATCCGCGCCCATGCCGACTGCCAAGACCGCCAAGACTGCCACTTACGCTGAAAGCTCCATCCGGGTGCTCAAGGGCCTGGAGCCCGTCAAGCAGCGCCCGGGCATGTACACCCGCACCGACAACCCGCTGCACATCGTGCAGGAGGTGATCGACAACGCCGCCGACGAAGCCCTGGCCGGGTTTGGCAAGCGCATTGCGCTCACGTTGCATGCCGACGGCTCGGTGAGTGTGGAAGACGACGGGCGCGGCATACCCTTCGGCCTGCACCCCGAGGAGGGGGTGCCGGTGGTGGAAATCGTCTTCACCCGGCTGCACGCCGGCGGCAAGTTCGACAAGGGTTCGGGCGGCGCCTACAGCTTCTCGGGCGGCCTGCACGGCGTGGGCGTGAGCGTGACCAACGCACTGGCCCGGCGACTGCAGGTCACGGTCTGCCGCGACGGCCAGGTGGCCACACTCGCCTTCAGCGGCGGTGACGTGATCGAGCCGCTGGTGGTGCGCGAACGCGCGTCATCGGAGCGCCGCCAAGGCACCACGGTGCGGGTGTGGCCGGACGCGAAGTACTTCGAGGGTGCGGACCTGCCTCGCCAGGAGCTCGTGCACCTGCTGCGCAGCAAGGCGGTATTGATGCCGGGCGTGAGCGTCACGCTCATGGTGGAGAAGGCGGCCGCAAAGGATGCGCAAAGCCCGCCAAACCCCCGAGACGTCGAGACGCAGACCTGGCTCTACAAAGGTGGCCTGCGCGACTACCTCACGCAAGGACTTGCCGCAGACCCGATCATTCCTCTGTTCGAAGGCGAGCAGTACGCCAGCGGTGCGGAATCCGACAACGTGGCCGAAGGCGAGGGCGCGGCCTGGTGCGTGGCTTTCACCGACGACGGCCACACGCTGCGCGAGAGCTACGTCAACCTCATTCCCACGGTGGCCGGCGGCACGCACGAGTCTGGCCTTAAGGATGGCCTCTTCCAGGCGGTCAAAGGCTTCATCGAGTTGCACTCGCTCATGCCCAAGGGTGTGAAGCTGATGCCCGAGGACGTGTTTTCGCGCGCCAGCTTCGTGCTCTCGGCCAAGGTGCTGGATCCGCAGTTCCAGGGCCAGATCAAGGAGCGGCTCAACAGCCGCGATGCGCTGCGCCTGGTGTCCAACTACGTCAAGCCGGCACTGGAGCTGTGGCTCAACCAGCATGTGGAGCATGGCAAGAAGCTGGCCGAGCTGGTCATCCGCCAGGCGCAGACGCGTCAGCGCGCCGGGCAGAAGGTGGAAAAGCGCAAGGGCTCGGGCGTGGCCGTGCTCCCAGGCAAGCTCACGGACTGCGAGAGCCGCGACACCACGCTCAACGAGGTGTTCCTGGTGGAAGGTGACTCCGCCGGCGGCAGCGCCAAGATGGGCCGCGACAAGGAGACGCAGGCCATCCTGCCGCTGCGCGGCAAGGTGCTCAACGCCTGGGAGGTGGAGCGTGACCGCCTGTTTGCCAACACCGAGATCCACGACATCGCCGTGGCGGTGGGGGTGGACCCGCACGGCCCTGGCGACGAGCCCGACTTCTCCGGGCTGCGCTACGGCAAGGTCTGCATCCTGAGCGACGCCGATGTGGACGGCTCGCACATCCAGGTGCTGTTGCTCACGCTGTTCTTCCGCCACTTCCCCAAGCTGATCGAGCGCGGGCATGTGTACGTGGCCAAGCCGCCGCTGTTCCGTGTGGACGCGCCGGCGCGTGGGCGCAAGCCGCCGGCCAAGATCTATGCATTGGACGAGGGAGAGTTGCAGGCCACGCTGGACAAGCTGCGCAAGGAGGGGCTGCGCGAGGGTGCCTGGAGCATCAGCCGCTTCAAGGGCCTGGGCGAGATGAGTGCTGAGCAGTTGTGGGAGACCACGCTCAACCCCGAGACCCGGCGCCTGCTGCAGGTGGGCTTCGGGGCGTCTGGCGTGGCCGCGGTGACGCAGAGCCTGACTCGCCTGATGGGCAAGGGCGAGGCCGCGGCGCGCCGTGAACTGATGGAACTGCATGGCGACAGCGTCGAGGTGGACGTGTAGTGACGGCCCCCCGCATCCATCTGCGTCCGACCATGCTGTCGGACCTGGACTTCGTGGCCTCGGTCGAGTCGGACCCGGCCAACCTGCCCTTCATCACGCCCTGGGAGCGCACCCAGCACGAGGGTGCGGTGCGCTTTCCGGATTTCCGGCATTTCATCGTCGAGGCGGGCGCGGCCTACGAGCGCGCCGGCTTCGTCATCCTGCAGGGCTGCCGCAATCCGCACGGCAGCGTGGAACTCAAACGCCTGGTGCTGCAGGCCAAGGGGCAGGGTATCGGTCGGTCTTGCGTCCGGCAACTCAAGGCCATGGCCTTCAAGGACTTGAAGGCCCACCGCTTCTGGCTGGACGTCAAGGGACTGAACACCCGGGCGCAAGCCCTGTACGCCACAGAAGGTTTTGTTGAGGAAGGCCGGCTTCGCGAGAGCGTGCGTGTGACGGTGGACGGCGCCGATGGCTACGATTGCCTGATCGTGATGAGCATGCTGGACCGCGAGTACCAGGCCCGCAGGGCCTTGGGGCAGGAGCAGGGGTGAACTCGCTGTACGGCGCCTGGTTCGGCCTGCAGCGCGAGCCTTTTTCCATCGCGCCGGACCCGCGCACGCTGTTCATGAGCGAGCGCCACCGCGAGGCGCTGGCCCACTTGCTGTACGGTGTGCAGGGTGGGGGCGGCTTCGTGCTCCTGACGGGTGAAATCGGCGCGGGCAAGACCACGGTCAGCCGCTGCTTCCTGGAGCAGGTGCCAGAGGGCTGCCGGGTGGCCTACGTCTTCAACCCCAAGCAGACGGTGGACGAACTGCTGTGGACCATCGCGCAGGAATTCGGCGTGCAGATACCGGGACAGGTGCCGGGGCAGGTGCCGTCGGCAGGGGCAGGGGACAGGATCGAGGGCGGCAGCAAGGCCCTGGTGGATGCGCTGAACCGCTTCCTGCTGCAGGTGCATGCGCAGGGCGGGCAGGCGGTGCTGGTGATCGACGAGGCGCAGGCCCTGTCGGCCGAGGTGCTGGAGCAGTTGCGCCTGCTCACCAACCTGGAGAC
>JBILSM010000044.1:0-21973 GCA_044372085.1 Rubrivivax sp. | reverse complement strand
AATCGGCGTCTATGAGGCCGGGGGCTTTCCGCTCGAGTTCCCGGTGATGTCCCTGGGTGAGGTGCTGTTGCGCCCCACCGCCATGCTGTACCGCAATCTGGCCAGCATGGACGTGGAAGAAAGCATTCGCGGGAACCCGATCGACGGCGTGGTGCTGCTGATGGGCTGCGACAAGACCACGCCCGCCTTGCTGATGGGCGCCTCCAGTTGCGACCTGCCCACCATTGGCGTGTCGGGCGGCCCCATGCTCAACGGCAAGTGGCGCGGGCAGGAGTTGGGCTCGGGCACGGGCGTGTGGAGCATGAGCGAACAGGTGCGCGCCGGCACTCTGAAGGTGCAAGACTTCTTTGAGGCCGAGAGCTGCATGCACCGCAGCCACGGCCACTGCATGACCATGGGCACGGCCAGCACCATGGCCTCGATGGTGGAGGCCCTGGGCATCGGCCTGCCGGGCAACGCCGCCTTCCCGGCCGTGGACGGCCGGCGAAACGTGATTGCACGCAACGCCGGGCGCCGCATCGTGGAGATGGTGCACCAGGACCACAAGATCTCGCAGATCCTCACCCGAGAAGCTTTCGAGAACGCCATCCGCACACTCGCCGCCATCGGCGGCAGCACCAACGCGGTGATCCACCTCATCGCGATCGCGCGTCGCATCGGTGTACAGCTGACGGTGGACGATTTCGAGCGCCTGGGCAGTGAGCTGCCCTGCCTCGTGAACCTGCAGCCCAGCGGCCAGTACCTGATGGAGGACTTCTGCTACGCGGGCGGCCTGCCGGTGGTGATGAAGGAGATCGCCCACCTGCTGCACACCGACCACGTCACCGTCAGCGGCAAGACCGTGGCCGAGAACATCGCCTCTGCCGAGAACTACAACCCCGACGTCATCAAGCCCTTCGCCCAGCCTTTCAAGGAGAAGGCCGGCATTGCCATCCTGCGCGGCAATCTCGCGCCGCGCGGTGCCGTCATCAAGCCCAGCGCGGCCACGCCTGCCCTGATGGTGCACACCGGACGCGCAGTGGTGTTCGAGGACAGCGACGACTTCCACCGCCGCATCGATGACGAGAACCTCGACGTGGACGAGACCTGCATTCTGGTGCTGAAGAACTGCGGCCCCAAGGGCTACCCCGGCATGGCCGAGGTGGGCAACATGCCGCTGCCCCCCAAGGTGCTGCGCAAGGGCATCACCGACATGGTGCGTATCAGCGACGCCCGCATGAGCGGCACGGCCTACGGCACCGTGGTGCTGCACACCTCACCCGAAGCCGCCGCCGGCGGCCCGCTGGCCCTGGTGAAGAGCGGCGACCTCATCTCGCTGGACGTGCCGGCCCGCAAGCTGCACCTGCATGTGGACGAAGCGGAGCTTGCGCAGCGACAGGCCTCCTGGGCCCCACCCATGCCCCCGCTGGACAGCGGCTACTGGAAGCTCTACATCGACCACGTGCTGCAAGCCGACGAAGGCGCCGACCTCGACTTCCTGGTCGGCAAGCGCGGTGCGTTTGTTCCCAAAGACAATCATTGAGGAAATCCATGTCCCAGATCGCTCTCGTCACCGGGGCCAGCAGCGGCATCGGCAAGGGCTGTGCGCAGGCACTGCTCAAGGAAGGCTGGACGGTCGTGCTGACCGGCCGGCGCGAAGACGCCCTCAAGCAGGCGATTGAAGAGGCTGGCGCCGATGGCGTGCGCGGTATCGCGATTGCCAGCGATGTGAGCCAGGAGGCTTCCGTGAAGGCGCTTTTCGAGCAGATCAAGTCGCGCTGCGGTCGGCTCGACCTGCTGTTCAACAACGCGGGTATTTCCCCGCGCGCCACCACGCCCGATCAGCTCAGCGGCGACGAGTGGCGGCAGTGCGTGGACGTCAACCTCAACGGCATGTTCTATTGCCTGTCGGCGGCTTTCGGCATGATGCGCGAGCAGTCCCCGCAAGGCGGCCGCATCATCAACAACGGCTCCATCTCGGCCACGGCGCCGCGCCCGGGCTCCATCGCCTACACGGCCACCAAGCACGCCGTCAGCGGGCTGACCAAGACCGCCTCCCTGGACGGCCGACCCTTCGACATCGCCGTGGGCCAGATCGACATCGGCAACGTGGCCAGCGACATGACGGCCAAGATGGTTGCCGGGGTCCCGCAGGCCGACGGCAGCATCCGCCCTGAGCCACGCATGGACCTCTCTGCCGTGGTGCAGACCTTCATGGCGATGGCGCGGCTGCCCTTGAGTGCCAACGTGCTGTTCACCACCGTCATGGCCACCAAGATGCCCTTCGTGGGCCGCGGCTGAGCGCTGACCGCACACCACACCAGACCAGGAGACGCGCGACCATGGCACACATCGGATTCATCGGCGCCAGCGGCCTCATGGGCCACGGCATGGCGCGCAACCTGCTGGCCAAGGGCCACAGCCTCACGCTGGCCGTGCACCGCAACCGGGACCGTGTGTCGGACCTCCTGGCGGCCGGTGCCACCGAAGCCACCAGCGCGAAGGACGTGGCCGCTGCCAGCGACCTCGTCTTCATCTGCGTGACGGGCTCGCCCCAGGTGGAAGCCAGCGTGGCGGGCCCGAACGGCCTGCTGGCCGGCGCGCACGCCGGGCTGATGATCGTGGACTGCTCGACGAGTGAACCCGATTCCACCGCCCGGCTTCGCGAGCAATGCGCAGCACAGGGCGTGCCCTTCATCGACGCGCCCTTGTCGCGCACACCGGTGGAAGCCGAAGCGGGCCGCCTGAACGTGATGGTGGGCGCTGACAAGAGCGTGTTCGAGTGCCTGCAGCCCATCATCGCGTGCTTCGCGGAGAACATCTTCCACGTCGGCGGGCCAGGTGCGGGCCACACCATCAAGTTGCTGAACAACTTCATCGCCCAGGCAGTGTGCACGGCCACGGCCGAGGCCTTTGCCGTGGGGCAGCGTGCCGGGCTGGACTTGAAGGCGCTGGTGGACCTGGTTTCGGTGGGCCCGGTCAACAGCGGCCTTTTCCAGGCCATGGCCAAGACGCTGCAAGGCCAGTTGGATGGCCTGAAGTTCGAGCTCGACAACGCTCGCAAGGACGTGCGCTACTACACGCACTTGGCCGAGGGCTTGGCCATCCCCACCGTGATGGGTGAGGCAGTGCACCAGTCGCTGGCGCTGGCCAGCGCACTGGGCCATGGAAAGAAGTTCGTGCCTTCGCTGGTGGAGGCCCAGGAGCAATTGACAGGCGCCCGGATCGTGCCGCGCTGACGCCGCGGGTCGACACCGACCTTCAGCGCTGCGCCGTCACCAGCGCCGCCAGGCAGGCGGCGAGTTCGGAGGTGTCCACGGGCTTGGTGAGAAAGTCCTGTACGCCGGCAGCCGCGCAACGCTCGCGGGTCTCCACGAACACGTCGGCCGTCAGGGCCACCACAGGCACGGTGGCGCGCCGGGTATGGCCGTGAGCCCTGATCGCCTGGGTCGCCTCCAGGCCGTCCATCACCGGCATGTGGAGGTCCATCAACACGATGTCCCAGTCCTGCGAGGTGGCCAGGTGGACCGCCTGTTCGCCGTTCTCGGCGAAGCTGACATCGTGCCCCATGCCAATGAGGATGGCCTCCATGACCATGCGATTGACCTCGTTGTCTTCCGCCACGAGCACCTTGAGAGTTCGTGCCTCACCTGGAGGTGCGGCGGGCACGAAGCCCGGCTCGTCCATCGCTTCAGTCAGCACCGGGAGCGGCACCCGAAATGTGAAGGTGCTGCCTTGCCCCAGGCGGCTGTCAACGCTGACGTCGCCGCCCATCAACCGGGCCAGATTGCGTGAGATCTCCAGCCCCAGCCCGGTGCCACCAAAGCGTCTGGACAGCGACTCATCCCCCTGGGAAAACCGCTGGAACAAGCGGTCCAGCGTTTCACCGTCCATGCCCGGGCCGGAATCGGTGACCCTGAAGTCCACATGCACCATGCCCTCCTCTGGCACTGCGGAGCGCGCCGCGCGGGCATCCGAGGCGGGTTGCGTCTCGGGCCTGTGGACGGCCACCTCCAGCCTCACCCCCCCCTGCTCCGTGAACTTGATGGCGTTCGACACCAGGTTGAACAGCACCTGCCGCACCCGGGTGGCGTCCAGCATCACCCGCACGGGCACGGAAGGCTGCAACTGGATCTCAAAGGCCAGGCCCTTGAGTTGTGCCTGGGGCTTCATCAGGGCGTCGACTTCATCCATCAACTCCCTCAGCACCATGGGGTGGGGAGCCAGGGTCATGCGTCCGGACTCCAAGCGCGACATGTCCAGGATGTCGTTGAGCAGCGTGAGCAGGTGGTCAGCCGACGCCGAAGCTGTGCGCAGGTAACCTGACTGCCGTTCGTCCAGCGGCGTGGCGGACAGCAGACCCAACATGCCCTTGAGGCCCTGGAAAGGGGTACGGATCTCGTGGCTCATGTTGGCCAGGAAGGAACTCTTGGCGGCACTGGCGACTTCCGCGGCCTCCCTGGCTGTGCGCAACTCATCGGTGAGTTGCTCAAGCAGCAGTCGTCGACGTTGCAGTCGCTGCCATTGCTGCCATCCATAGATGGCCAGCGTGACGGCCATCACCACCAGCAGGATGGACAGGCCAATGCCCAGGCGACTGTGGGCCCGCGACACTTCGCTGACACGCGTCGCATGCGCGGCCACGATCCCGCCGGCCTCCATGGTGAGGCTGCGCAACGAGGCATCCATGGACAGCAAGGGCTCCCGCAGGGCCTGCAATTGCGCGAAGTCGGGCGCCGGCCGTCCGGGACCCAGCACCTGGTCGGCGCGGGCGATGAAGGCATTGGCCTGTGCCAGGGCTTCCATCACATCTACCGCATTTCCAGGGGGCCGGCCCTTCAGGGCATTGCGCAGCACCTCGATGCGGCTGACAAAGATGTCGTATCGCAACTGCAAAGCTTGCGCTGACGCGCCATCGTGCTCGGCACTGCTGCGAGGCCATCTCTCCCGCAGCCTGATGTACTCGATATCAGCCTGGTAGAGAAAGTGGGCCAGGTTGTCGCCCCGCTCCATCATGGCCTGGGACATGAGGTAACTCTGGCGCCACTGCGCCCAGGCCGCCACCCCCATCAACACCACGATCACGCAGACGAACACCAGGAGCCAGGTTGAGGCCTCCACCAGCCCCTGGCGCGCCGCCCCTTGCAGGCTCAGACGATCTCGATCGTCCTGAGTTGCCATGCGCACCGCGCGAAGTACTGGGGCACCCGCAACTCAGCCTTGTCATCAAAGGGATAGATGATGAACAAGGGCCCCTTCTCGCGGACCGGCATGGGCTTGTCGTCCAGCAGGCGGGCCATCACGACCTCGAACTTGATCGCGTCTTCGAACGGGATGTCGACCTTGTAGTCGTTCAGTGCGATGGCCCTGAGTCCGGTGCCTTTGGCCCCGGCCGCCTGCAGCACATCGCGCAGCAGCGGACCGGTGAACTTGCGCGGACCGTCGTACCAAGGCGTGCGGGTGGTGATGCTGCGCTGGGGCAGTCCCTGGAGCATGGCCATGTCGAAGTGGGCTGCGCCAGCATCGTTGGTCGTGCCGACATTGCCCCGTAGCGTCAGAACCACCGGGCCCTTGGGTTTTCCCAAGGCCCAGACCGGCAGGGCCATCCAAGCGGTAGGCCAAGCCAGAGCCAGGCCCGCGAGGGCAGAACGTCGACGCATCTGCATGGTCCCTCCGATGAGTTCGAGCTTCAAATGATTCTAGGGTGACGACTCGACCAGGGCCGTCCGTCTGAGAACAACCCGCAACCCCTGGGGACACCTGTCCACATGGGGGAACTCCTGCGTTGACGCCAAGACAGCGCAGCGCATAGAGTGTCCAGTCTTTCGCAGGCAGTTGAACGCAGCGCGCTGCCCACCCCAATCCCCGACGGAGCCCCCATGTCCCTGGCCTGTGTCATCCACGCCGCCCACGATCTTCGCGTGGAGGAAGAAACCGCCCGGGCCCTGGGGCCCCACGACGTGCTGCTGCGCCTGGGCGCAGGGGGCATCTGCGGCTCGGACCTCCACTATTTCAAGGAAGGCCGGGTAGGCGCTTTTGTCGTGCGCGAGCCCCTGGTGCCGGGGCACGAAGCCTCAGGCGTGGTGGAGGCCGTGGGCGCTGAGGTCACGCGCGTCAAGCGCGGGCAGAAAGTCGCCATCAACCCCTCGCACCCCTGCGGCCACTGCGACTACTGCCGCGCCGGGCGCGGCAACCTGTGCAGGCACATGTTCTTCCTGGGCAGCGCCAGCGTCTTCCCGCACGCCCAGGGCATGTTCCGCGAGCGCTTCGTGATGGGCGAACGGCAGCTCACCCCCATCGAAGAGGCCGACATCTCCCTGGGTGAGATCGCCTGCGCCGAACCCCTGTCCATCGGCCTGCACGCCATCCACCGCGCCGGCCCTGTGCTGGGCGAAACGGTGCTGGTCACGGGCGGGGGCACCATCGGCTGCATGACGGTGCTCGCCGCGCGGCTGGCCGGTGCAGCGCAAGTCATCTGCTGCGACATCAGCGACCGCGCCCTGTCCATCGCCCGCACGGTGGGGGCAGACCGCACGGTGCGCAGCGACCAGGTCAGCCCCGCCGAGCTTGCCGACATCGCCGAAGTGTCCATCGAGGCGGCCGGCAGCCCGGCTGCGCTGGCCACCTGCCTGACCGCCACGCGGCGCGGCGGGCGCATCGTGCAGGTGGGTACCCTGCCGCCCGAGTTGCCTTTCCCCGCCAACAGCCTGATGGCCCGCGAGCTCGACTACCGCGGGGCCTTCCGCGCACACCTGGAGTTCGACTGGGCGGTGCAGGCCATCCGCACCCGGCGCGTGGATGTGCGACCGCTGATCAGCGCACAGCTTCCACTGGCTCGCTCGCAAGAAGCCTTTGAGCTCGCGCTCGACAAGTCCCGCAGCACCAAGGTGCAGCTGGTTGCCGAGGCCTGAACGTCGGCAGCCTGGCGGGCGCCGCAGGGCGGTGCCGCAAGCCAAGGCCCTTTTCCATCCCCTCCTGAAACCACAAGGATCACCACACCCATGAGCTCCCGACTCGCAGGCAAGACCGCCTTCGTCACCGCCGCCGGCCAAGGCATCGGCCGGGCCACCGCCGAAGCCTTCGCCCGCGAAGGCGCCCACGTCATCGCCACCGACCTGAACACCGGCCTGATGGACGACCTGCGCGGCCGGCCGGAGTTCACCGTGGAGGCCCTGAACGCGCTGGACCCGGCGGCCATTGCCGAGGCCGGGCTGCGCCACCCCGAGGTGGACATCCTGTTCAACGCCGCAGGCTTCGTGCACCACAACACCGTGCTGACCTGCACCGAGGACGAGTGGGACTTCGCGATGAACCTGAACGTGCGCTCGATGTTCCGCACGACCAAGGCCTTCCTGCCCAAGATGCTGGAGCGCGGCAACGGCTCCATCATCAACATCTCCTCGGGCGCCAGCAGCATCAAGTCCGCCGCCAACCGCTTCGTGTACGGCACCAGCAAGGCCGCCGTCATTGGCCTGACCAAGGCCGTGGCGATGGACTGCATCAAGACGGGCGTGCGCTGCAACGCCATCTGCCCGGGCACGGTGGAATCGCCCTCGCTGCGCGACCGCATCAGCGCCCTGGCCGCCTCCACGGGCAAGACGATCCAGGAGGCCGAGTCCATGTTTGTGTCCCGCCAGCCCATGGGGCGCCTGGGCACAGCCGACGAGATCGCCGCCGCCGCCCTGTACCTGGCCAGCGACGAGTCGCGCTTCACCAGCGGCACCCATGTCGTGGTGGACGGCGGCTGGACGCTCTGAGCCGAGGCCTTCTCTCAACCGACATCACTCTTTCACCCCACGTTCAAGGAACTCCCCATGAAACTCCTTCGCCACGGCCCCAAGGGCCAGGAAAAGCCCGGTCTGCTGGACGCCCAAGGCCAGGTGCGCGACCTTTCGGCCCTGATGCCCGACATCACACCCGCGACGTTGTCGCCCGCTGGCCTGGCCGCCCTGGCCTGCGTGGATGTCAACACCCTGCCGGTGGTGGCGCTGGGCGAGTACGCCGTGCCCTGGAGCGGCATGGGCAAGTTCGTTGCCATCGGCTTGAACTACGCCGACCATGCGGCCGAGTCCAATCTGCCCATCCCCAAGGAACCCATCGTCTTCATGAAGCCCACCAGCTCGGCCGTGGGCTGCAACCACGCCGTGGTGCTGCCCCAGGGCTCGGTCAAGAGCGACTGGGAGGTGGAACTGGGCATCGTGATCGGCAGCACCGCGCGTTACGTGAGCGAGGCGGATGCCCTGAAGCACGTGGCCGGCTACTGCGTGGTGAACGATGTGTCCGAGCGCGAGTACCAGATCGAGCGCGGCGGCACCTGGGACAAGGGCAAGGGTTGCGACACCTTCGGCCCCGTGGGCCCGTGGATGGTCACCTCTGACGAAGTGGGTGACCCGCAGAGCCTGTCCATGTGGCTCGAGGTCAACGGCCACCGCTATCAGAGCGGCAGCACCAAGACCATGATCTTCGGCGCGGCGCAGCTGGTGTCCTACGTCAGCCGCTTCATGACGCTGTACCCCGGGGACCTCATCACCACCGGCACGCCGCCCGGCGTGGGCATGGGTGTCAAGCCCAACGCCGTGTTCCTGAAGCCCGGCGACGTGATGCGCCTGGGCATCGAGAAGCTGGGCGAGCAGCGCCAGGTGGTCCACGCCTGGAACCCGGCACTCATCGACGGCTGAGAAGCCCGCCCCTGCCGCGTCAACCCACCTGCCCCTCGTCGATGTCATGACCGCCCCTGCCATCCGCATCCACCGCCACGACAACGTCGTGATCGCCCGGCGCCAGCTGCTGGGCGGCACTGTGCTGAGCGAGGAAGGGGTGACGGTGGCAGGGCTGGTACCACCGGGCCACAAGGTGGCCACGCGGGCCATTGGTGTGGGCGAGGCCGTGCGACGTTACGACCAGATCATCGGCCATGCCACGCAGGCCATCGCACCGGGCCAGCATGTGCATGTGCACAACCTGGCCTACGCGGAGTTTGCGCGCCAGCACGAGCCGGGCGCAGGCGCCGTGCCCACGGCCTACGCGGAGACTCCTGCCACGTTTGAGGGCATCGTGCGCGCCGATGGGCGCGTGGCCACGCGCAACTACATCGGCGTGCTGACCAGCGTGAACTGCTCCGCCACGGCCGCACGCGCCATTGCCGACCACTTCCGCCGCGACATCAGACCCGAAGCCTTGGCGGATTACCCGAACGTGGACGGCGTGGTGGCCCTGACCCACGGCATGGGCTGCGCCACCGACAGCGAGGGCGAGGAGTTGCGGGTGCTGCGGCGCACGCTCGGCGGCTACGCGCGCCACGCCAACTTCGCCGCCGTGCTGGTGGTGGGCCTGGGTTGCGAGACCAACCAGATCCAGGGTCTGATCGCGCAGGAAGGGTTGGCCGAAGGTGCCAACCTGCAGACTTTCAGCATCCAGGACACGGGCGGCACGGCCAAGACCGTGGCACGCGGCGTGGAGCTCATCAAGAAGATGCTGCCACACGCCAACCGCGTCAAGCGCCAGAGCGTGCCCGCCAGCCACCTGACCGTGGGCCTGCAGTGCGGCGGCAGCGACGGCTACTCAGGCATCAGCGCCAACCCGGCCCTGGGCGCCGCGGTGGACCGTCTGGTGCGTCACGGCGGTACGGCCATCCTGTCGGAAACCCCCGAGATCTATGGCGGCGAGCACCTGCTGACGCGCCGCGCCGTCAGCCGCGAAGTGGCCGACAAGCTGCTGGCGCGCATCGCCTGGTGGGAGGCGTACACCGCGCGCAACGGCATGAAGATGGACAACAACCCTTCAGCCGGCAACAAGGCCGGTGGGCTGACCACCATCTTGGAAAAGAGCCTGGGCGCCATTGCCAAGAGCGGCACCACCAACCTGGTGGACGTGGTGGAGTTCGCCGAAGGCGTGAAGGCGCGCGGCTTCGTCTACATGGATACCCCGGGTTACGACCCCGTCTCCGCCACAGGCCAGGTGGCCGGCGGTGCCAACCTGATCTGCTTCACCACCGGCCGCGGTTCGGCCTACGGTTGCGCACCCAGCCCGTCGCTCAAGCTGTCCACAAACACCGCGCTGTGGACCAAGCAGCAGGAAGACATCGACATCGACTGCGGCACCATCGTCGACGGGCTGGAGACGGTGGACGAGGTGGGTGAGCGCATCTTCCGCCTGATGCTGGAGACGGCCTCCGGCCGCGCCACCAAGAGCGAGTTACACGGCTACGGGCAAAGCGAATTCGTACCCTGGCAGCTGGGCGCGGTGATGTAGCGCAGCCGTGGTTCAACCGCGGCTCAGACTTCTGGCACCACCGCGGTGACTTCGATTTCCACCTGGGCGCGGTCCTCGATCAGGCCGGCCACCTGCACCGCCGTCATGGCGATGCCGTAGTGGCCGATCACCTCCCGGAAAGCCGCGCCGATCTCCCGTGCACGCCGCAGGTACTCGCGTTTGTCCACCAGGTACCAGGTCATGCGCGTGATGTGCTGCGGCTGCGCGCCCGCCTCGGCCAGCACGGCCTTGACGTTGGCCAGGGCCAGCCGCACCTGGTCCACCAGGTCGTCGCTTTCAAAAGCGCACTGGCCGTTCCAGCCGATCTGCCCGGCCACGAAAACCTGCAGGCCCGAGGCCGCCACGCCGTTGGCGTAGCCCTTGGGGGCGGCCCATCCGGCCGGTTGAAGCACGTGGGCCGTCATGGGCTGGTCCTCAATTTGAAACGTTGCAGCTTGCCGGTCTCGGTGCGCGGCAGGCTGTCGCGGAATTCCACCGCGCGGGGGTATTTGTAGGGGGCGATGGTCTGCTTGACGAAATCCTGCAAGGCCTTGGCCATGGCGTCGTCGGCCACCTGGTCACGCTTGAGCACCACGAAGGCCTTGACGATCTGGCCGCGGTCGGCATCGGCCACACCGATGACCCCGCACTCGGCCACTGCCGGGTGCAGCAGCAGGGCGCTCTCCACCTCCGGCCCGGCGATGTTGTAGCCGCCGGAGATGATCATGTCATCGGTGCGCGCCTGGTAGACGAACTGTCCGTCCTCGTCCACCAGATAGGCGTCGCCGGTCAGGTTCCAGCCGCGCTGCACATAGCTGGCCTGCCGGGGATCGTCCAGGTACTTGCAACCGGTCGGGCCCTTGACCGCCAGCCGCCCGACAGTGCCGCGCGGCACCTCGTCAAAGTTCTCGTCCACCACCATCGCACGGTAGCCCGGCACCGGCACGCCGGTGGCGCCCGGTTTGGCGTGGGCCTCGTCGGAAGAGATGAAGATGTGGAACATCTCGGTGGAGCCGATGCCGTCGATGATCTCGATGCCGGTGGCCTGCTTCCACAGCGCGCGCGTGGCCGCCGGCAAGGCCTCGCCGGCACTGACGCACTTGCGCAGCGACGACAGGTCGTGCTGCATCACCGTCCCCGCCATGGCGCGGTAGGACGTCGGGGCCGTGAACAGCACGGAAGCGCGGTGCTGGGCGATGGCCGCGGGCAACACGTCCGGGCTGGCCTTCTCAAGCAGCACCGTGGCCGCGCCGATGGCCATCGGAAAGACCAGCAAGCCCCCGAGCCCGAACGTGAAGGCCAGGGGCGGGCTGCCAATGAAGACGTCATCGGCCTGGGCGTGCAGCACGTGGGGAGGCCAGCAGGCGCAGGCCGCCATGACGTCGCGGTGGAAATGCATGGCCGCCTTGGGCTGTCCGGTCGTGCCCGAGGTGAAGGCCATCAGGCAGGTGTCATCGGCCGCGGTATCCACGCACTCGAAAGTGGCTGGCTTCGCCGCCATCGCCCGCTCCAGGGGCGAGTGCTCCCCGCCGTTGAAGTGCAGCACGGTCTTGAGTTGCGGGGCGCGCTCCTGCGCCGCTGCCAGGTCAGCAGCCAGGCGCGCATCGCACAGCGCCAGTTCAATCCTGGCCTTGTCGATGATGGTGTGCAGTTCCTGCGCACGCAACAGCGGCATGGTGCCCACCGCGATGCCCCCCGCCTTGAACACCGCCAGGAAACAGGCCGCCAGCATGGGGCTGTTGGCGCCCCGCAGCAGCACGCGCTGCCCCGTGACCAAGCCCAGGTCTTCCACCAGCACGCGGGCCAGGCGGTTGACCTGGGCCTGCAACTGGGCGTAGGTCCATGTCGTTCCATCGGCCGCGATGAGGCAGCGCCGGTGCCCCTGCCCTGCGGACACCCATCGGTCCAGCAACTCCCCCGCGCAATTCAGGCGCGCCGGGAAGCGAAGCGTTGGCAGGTCGAACACGAATTCCGGCAGGGCCTCGGGTGGGGGCAGGCGGTCGCGCGCAAAGGTATCGACGCAGGCCATGGGGCTCCTTGGTGGATGGGTTTCACGCCTCGAATTACTTTACAACTAAACTATTTTTCGACGGGCCCGACCCCACCGGGGTTGACCCTGATGAACACCCCCACTGCCATGCCCTCTCGCCTCTGGGACATTTCGCCACCGGTGCACGCAGATTCACCGGTCTTTCCTGGCGACACCCCTTACGCCCAGCACTGGACCTGGACGCTGGAGGGCGCGTGTCCGGTCAACGTCAGCAGCCTCACCCTGAGCCCGCACGTGGGGGCGCACGCCGACGCGCCCTTGCACTACGCACCTGACGGCGCTGCCGTGGGTGCGCTGGATCTGGAGCCCTACCTGGGACCGTGCCGGGTGATCCATGCGCTGGACGCCGGGCCCCTGGTGACCTGGGCCCACCTGGCCCACGCCGTCGACGCGTCCTTGCCGCCACGGGTGCTGGTGCGCACCTACCGGCAACACCCGGGCGAAGCCTGGGACGGCGAGCTGTCCGGCCTGGACCCGCAGGCTCTGGAGCAGCTGGCCGATCTCGGCGTTCGTCTCATCGGCATCGACACCGCCAGCATCGACCCCGCCGACAGCAAAGCCCTCGCCGCCCACCAAGTGCTGCGCCGCCGAGACCTGCGGGTGCTGGAGAACCTCGTGCTCGAGCAGGTGCCCGAGGGCGACTACGAACTGATCGCCCTGCCCTTGAAGCTCACGACCGCAGATGCCTCACCGGTGCGCGCCGTGCTGCGCTCCCTGACCTGATGCGCCCTCACCGCCACCACACCGCACTCACCCCATGACCTCTACCACCCCTCAGACCCGCGCCGAGTGCGAAGCCAGGGACCTCCAAGACCCCTTGCAAGCCTTGCGCTCGCAGTTCTCCATCCCACCAGGACTCATCTACCTGGACGGCAACTCGCTCGGGGTGCTGCCGGCAGCGGCCCCGGCCAGGGTGGCGCAGGTGGTGCAGCAGGAGTGGGGTCAGGGACTCATCCGCAGCTGGAACAGCGCGGGCTGGATGAACCTGTCGCAGCGCGTGGGCGACAAGATCGCCCGTCTGGTGGGCGCCGCGCCGGGCGAACTGGTGGTGGCCGACTCCACCTCGGTGAACCTGTTCAAGGTGCTGAGCGCGGCCCTGCACATAGCGGGCGTTGCCCGCCCTGAGCCTGCCGGTGGCGCCCGCAGCGAAGCCGCCCACAGCGCCCGTCGCCAGGTCATCGTCAGCGAGCGCAGCAACTTCCCCACAGACCTCTACATCGCGCAGTCGTTGGCGCAGCAGCACGGCGCCCGTCTGGAGTTGCTGGAGGCGCAGGAGATCCCGGCCCGCCTGGCCGGCGCCCGCGGGCAGGACGTGGCGGTACTGACGCTCACCCATGTGAACTACCGCACCGGGCACATGCACGACATGGCCCGGCTCACGGCACTGGCCCACGCTGCGGGAGCCCTCACGGTGTGGGACCTCGCGCATTCCGCTGGCGCCCTGCCGGTGGACTTGAACGGCGCTGGGGCCGACTTCGCCGTGGGCTGCGGCTACAAGTACCTGAACGGCGGGCCCGGAGCGCCCGCCTTCGTATGGGCGCACCGCCGGCATGTCGACAGTGCCTGGCAGCCGCTGGCCGGCTGGATCGGCCACGCCGCGCCTTTCGAGTTCTCACCGGACTACCGTCCGGCACCCGGCATCACCCGCTACCTGTGTGGCACGCCGCCCGTGCTCTCGCTGGCGGCGCTGGAGTGCGGCGTGGACACCTTGCTCGCCGCCGAACCGCTGGGCGGCATGGCCGCGCTGCGCAAGAAGTCGCTGGCGCTCACCCGGCTGTTTGCCGAACTGGTGCAGGCGCGTTGCGCCGGCCACGGCCTGCGGCTGGAATCGCCCGCCGACGATGCGCAGCGCGGCTCCCAAGTCAGCCTCGCGCGCGATGAAGGCGCCTACGCCATCGTGCAGGCCCTGATCGAGCGGGGCGTGATCGGCGACTTCCGCGCTCCCGACGTGCTGCGCTTCGGCTTCACGCCGCTGTACATCGGGCACGCCGAGGTATGGGATGCCGTGGAACACCTGCGCCAGGTGCTGCACACCGGCATCTGGCGTGACGCACGCTTCCAGCAACGACAGCAGGTGACCTGATGGGATGCCCTCTCGGATACGGCGACGGCGACGACGACGCCGACACAGCGCCGGGTCAGCGCCGCGCGGCACAGACCGCGTCGACCTCGACGGACGACCCCTTGATCGAGGGTGCGCGTACCGACTTCTCCACCGAAATGAGCTACGGCGACTACCTGCACCTGGACGAGGTGCTCAACGCCCAGCACCCGCGCTCGCCTGACCACAACGAGATGCTGTTCATCGTGCAGCACCAGACCAGCGAGCTGTGGATGAAGCTCATGCTGCACGAGTTGCAAGCTGCCATCCAGGCGGTCTCGCAGGACCGCCTGCCCACTGCCTTCAAGATGCTGGCGCGTGTGAGCCGCATCATGGAGCAACTGGTGCACGCCTGGGACGTGCTGGCCACGATGACGCCGCCCGAGTACAGCGCCATCCGCAGCTACCTGGCCAGCTCTAGCGGCTTCCAGAGCTGGCAGTACCGCTGCATCGAATTCGCCCTGGGCAACAAGAAGGCGACCATGCTCAAGCCTCACGCCCACCGGCCGGATCTGCTGGCCCGTGTGCAGGCCGCCTACGAGGCACCCTCGCTTTACGACGAGAGCCTGCGCCTGCTGGCGCGCCGCGGTCTGCCCGTGCCCGTGTCTCACACGGCACGCGACTGGCGCGAACCTTATGCCTCCAGCGACGAGGTCGAGGCCGCGTGGCTGCAGGTCTACCGCCAGCCCGAACAGCACTGGGACCTCTACCAACTGGGCGAGGAACTGACCGACCTGGAGGACGCCTTCCGGCTGTGGCGCTTCCGCCACCTGACCACGGTGGAGCGCATCATCGGTTTCAAACGGGGCACCGGTGGCACCAGCGGCGTGGGCTACCTGAGAAAGATGCTGGATGTCGTGCTGTTCCCCGAAATCTGGAAGCTGCGCACAGACCTGTAGTCCACGGATCAAACAACCGGTGCACTCCGTTTCCGCGGGACAGTGAATCATGAAAAAGGAACTTGCACTTTTCGTTTTTCATGGTTTTAATACGGGCCCATGGACAGGATAGATCGCCCGGCACTCATCGACTCGGTACGTTCAGCCCTGGCCCGCTCACGCGCGGTGGTGCTGTCCGGTCCGCGCCAATCGGGCAAGAGCACCCTTGCGCAGAGCTTCCTGCCCAGATCATCGCCGCGCTACTTCGATCTCGAGAACCCGCTGCATGAGAGCCGGCTCACGCAGCCGATGGACACCTTGTCCAAGCTGCAGGGTCTGGTGGTCATCGACGAGGTCCAACGCCGGCCCGGCCTGTTCCCGATGCTGCGGGTGCTGATCGACCGATCGGATGCACCCGGACAGTACCTCTTGCTGGGCAGCGCCTCGCCGCAGTTGCTGCGGCAGGCGGGGGAGTCACTGCTGGGTCGGGTGGAGGTGGTCGAGGTGGCCGGCTTCGATCTCGCTGAAGTCACCGCCGCAGGCCGCCCGGGGAGCCACACCGCCAATGCGGCCTTCTCGTCTCAGGACGGGCTGCTGGACGATGCCGCCACGCGACTGTGGCTGCGGGGAGGGTTCCCGCGCTCCTACCTGGCGGCCTCGGATGCCGACAGCCTGGCTTGGCGGGCGAGCGCCATCTCCAGCCACGTGGAAGTGGACATCCCTCAGTTCGGCCTGGGCATTGCCGCCCCGGCGATGTTGCGCTTCTGGCGCATGCTGGCGCACTGCCATGGGCAGATATGGAACGCAGCCGAACCCGCCCGTTCCCTTGGGGTGTCCGAACCCACCGTGCGGCGTTATCTGGACACTTTGACGCACACGCTGATGGTGCGCCAGCTGCAACCTTGGCACGAGAACCTGGGCAAGCGACAGGTCAAGGCCCCCAAGGTGTACTTCCGCGACAGTGGGTTGCTTCACGCACTGATGGCTGTGGGTACCTTGCCAGAGTTGCTGGCCCACCCCCGCTGCGGCGCCAGTTGGGAGGGCTTCGCGCTGGAGCAGGTGCTGCGCCTGGCGCGACCTGATGCCGCGTACTTCTGGGCGACCCATCAAGGCGCGGAACTCGATCTGCTGATGCTGAGAGGGGAGCAGCGCATCGGCGTGGAGTTCAAGCGCGCCGATGTTCCCGCCGTGTCACGCTCGATGCGCATCGCGCTGCAGGACTTGAAACTGGAGCGCCTGTACGTCGTCTACCCAGGCGCCGATCGGTTCTCGCTGGACGACAGAATCGAGGCTGTGCCCTTGAGCGCCCTGCTGGCCATACAGCGGGACTGACCGGCATGGGCGCCGCATCCTGACGAACGGGCGCTACCATCTCCGCATCACGACCGCGTGACCCGTCCTCATTCGCCGGCACGCTTTGGAGAGCCTCCGCATGGACACCCGCACCAACCCCCACCGCCTGCGTACCACCCAACTGCGCGAAGAACTGCAGCGCCTGGGCGTATACGCCTTGCTCGTACCCAGCGCCGACCCCCACCTGAGCGAGTACCTGCCCGAGCGCTGGCAGGCGCGGCAATGGCTTTCGGGGTTCACCGGCTCGATGGGCACGCTGGTGGTGACAGTGGACCAGGCCGCGGTGTTCGCCGACAGCCGCTACTGGGTGCAGGCCGAAGCCGAGCTGGCGGGCAGCGGTATCGAACTGGTGAAGATTCCGACCGGGGCGTCGTCGCTGCACATCGACTGGCTGGCCGCGCAGGTACCGGCTGGGCGCACGGTGGCCGTCGACGGCCAGGTGCTGGGGCTGGCCGCTGCGCAGGCACTGAAGGCGACGCTGGACCGTGCCGGCGTGCTCTTGCGCACCGACCTCGATCCCGTCGACGCCATCTGGCCCGAGCGCCCCGGCCTGCCGCCCCAGCCGGTCTACGAGCACCTGGCGCCATACGCGCCCCTGCCCCGCGCCGCCAAGCTGGCGCAGGTGCGCGAGGCCCTGCTGCGCCACGGCGCCACGCATCACTTCGTCTCGACGGTGGATGACATCGCCTGGATCACCAACCTGCGTGGCGCGGACGTCTCGTACAACCCGGTGTTCCTCGCGCATCTGCTGATCGATGCGCAGCGGGCCACGCTGTTCGTGGCCGAAGGCAAGGTGGACGCTGCGCTGGCAGCCCGGCTGGCCGCTGACGGCGTGACGCTCGCGCCCTACGCCCAGGCAGGGGCGGCGCTGGCGGCCCTGTCTGCCGCCCACACCCTGCTGCTGGACCCCAAACGCGTGACCTTCGGCCTGCGCGAGCATGTGCCGGCCACGGTGCGTGTGGTCGAAGCCATCAACCCCAGCACGCTGCTCAAGAGCCGCAAGACCTCCGAGGAGGCCGTGCACATCCGCGAGGCCATGCGCCAGGACGGCGCAGCCATGTGCGAGTTCTACGCCTGGTTCGAGGCGGCGCTGGCGCGCCAGCGCGCAGGCGAGGCTGGCGCGCTGCGCCTGACCGAATTGACGGTGGACGAGCACCTGAGCGCTGCGCGGGCACGTCGACCCGGCTTCGTGGGTCTGAGCTTCCCCGTCATCGCCGGCTTCAACGCCAACGGCGCCATGCCGCACTACCGCGCATCGCCGGAGTCATTTGCTGCCATCGAAGGCGACGGCCTGCTGCTCATCGACTCTGGCGGCCAGTACCTGGGCGGCACCACCGACATCACCCGCGTGTGGCCCATCGGCACCCCCACCGCTGCCATGAAGCGCGACTACACCCTGGTGCTCAAGGGCACCATGAACCTGAGCCGCACGCGCTTTCCGCGGGGCACGCTCAGCCCCATGCTGGACGCCCTGGCACGTGCACCGCTGTGGCAGGAGGGCCTGGAGTTCGGCCACGGCACCGGCCATGGCGTGGGCTACTTCCTGAACGTGCACGAAGGCCCGCAGAGCATCAGCAAGGCCATCCCCGACGCCACGATGGCGATGGAGGTCGGCATGATCACCTCGATCGAGCCCGGGGTCTACCGGCCCGGGCAGTGGGGCGTGCGCATCGAGAACCTGGTGATGAACGTGCCCGCGCAGACGCCCGAAGGCTCCACCTTCGCCGAGATGCTGGAGTTCGAGACGCTCACCCTGTGCCCCATCGACACGCGCTGCATCGATCGTTCACTGCTGCGCGAAGACGAGGTGGCCTGGCTGAACGCCTACCACGCCCGCGTGCGCACCGAACTCTCGCCGCTGGTCAGCGGCGAGGCGCTGGCCTGGCTGATGACCCGGACCGAACCGCTGGCTTGAGGCCCTGCGCCTCAGAGCCCGGCGCGCTGCATCTTGGCCGCCAGGGCCTCGGTGAGCAGGTCCAGACTGTCCTGAAGATGCGCCCGCACCTCGGCGCTCCACCCGGGCCGGCCGGCCGCCACCTTCAGGCTCTCCTGCAAGGCCAGGGCTTCTGCGCGCATCAGGCTGCGCGTGTCGGCTTTGGCCGCGGTGGGCCGCAGGATCTGGCCGGCGATGCGTTGGAGGTGTTCACGCTGCAGTTCACGCCGCGCAGGCGCGATGTCAGCCGATGAAGCCAGCTCGCTCCAGATATCGGCCCGCAGGCGGGCATACAACTCGGAGACGGGAAAGGCCTCGCCGGGTGCCAGCTTGCCCACGCTGTCCAGCAGCCGGCTGGCCACGCCGTCACTGGTGAGCTGGGCCAGCAGGGCCTTGCGCAACTGCGTGACGAAGCTGTCGATGGAGAAGTCGGTCTCCACCGGCTGCATCTCGCCGAACATGGCGTCGGTGCGGTCGTCGTAACTGGGCGCCAGCTTGCGCTGCAGGGCGGGGCTGAGCTTCAGGCTGTCCGCCGACAGCACACCTTGGGACAGGGCCTCCAGCGCCTGGCGCTGCACGGCGGCCGGCACGGGCTGCAGCGGGTCTCGTCCCGTGCCAGGGTGGTCGCGCAGCGTGCGCACGCCACCGATCTGGCGTGCCAGGATGCCCGCGGCGCGGCCCATGTCACGCACGCCGTAGGTCACCGATCGGCGCAGCACCGAGTAGTCAGCCTCCGGATTGAGCACGCGGCCTTCCTGGCGGGCGATCAGGTCGCGCCCGATCTCAAAGCGCTTCTTGGCGAACGCCACCGGGTCGTCGCCCAAGTCGAAGGTCAGCGACTCCGGGTCGATGCCCAACGAATTGTCCTCGTCGGTGCCGTAGGCCAGTTCACGCTCTGCGTTGCGAGCGGCGATGCGCTGCAGTTCCTTCGCCTCGTCCTTCGGCTCGATGGGCTTGTAGGCGTACTCGATCGCCCAGAAGTCGTACGGCCCCAGGGCCAGTTGCCAGGCGGTGCCGCCTTTCTGCCCCGGACGCGGCAGGTTGATGGGGGCGTACTCCATGACCGAGCCAGCCAGGCTGTTCGCCCGCGTGAAGGCCTCGTCGGACAGTTGCTGATCGCTGTAGATGCGCGAGGAACGGAAGTTGTGGCGCAGGCCCAGGGTGTGGCCCACCTCGTGCATCGTCACGTCTTTCAGGTAGTCCAGCACGAACTGCTGCACAGCAGGGCTGGAAGGATCGAGTTCGCCGCGGGCCTCCAGCACGTCCAGGGCGTAGCTCATCTGTTCGGCGGCATGGTCGCCGTGCAGACAGGCTTCACCATGCACATGGCCGGCCGATGCCGCGCTGGGCAGCAGCCCCTCGCGCACGGCATCGGCCGCCTGCAGCAGGCTGCCCCAGTCGGCCGTGAAGCCCTTGCCCAGCACCTGGGCGCGAGTGGCCCGCAGACTGCGCGAGGACAGGCTCTCGAAGCCGATGTCGGCGTCCAGGATCTCGCCCGTGCGCGGGTCCATGTGGCTGGGCCCGATGGCACCGAAGCTCGGCTGCGCATTCGTCATCCAGCGCACGGAGGCCACGCCCAGGTCCAGGGTGTCGAAGTCAGCATCGTCAGCCTGCTGCTTGACGGCGATGGCGTTCTTGAAACCGATCCTCTCGAAGGCCTTGTTCCACTCCAGGATGCCTTCGGTGATGGCACCGCGGTAGGCCACCGGGATGGTCTTGTCCAGCCAGTAGGTGATGGGCTTGACCGGTTCGGACAAAGCGGCCGCGGGGTCCTTCTTCTCCAGGCGCCAGCGGTTGGCAAAGCGCTGCTTGGGCGTGCGCGCCAGATCGCTGGTGAAGTCCTGCACGTTGGTGGTGAAGTGGCCCAGGCGCGCATCGGCCCGGCGCGGCGTCATGGGCACCTCGGGCAGCTTGCCCAGGGAATAGTGCAGGCCGAAGAACATGCTGCGGGCGTCGGGCAGCCCGGCGGGCGTGGTGGGGGCGGGAGCCCCTGGCGGTGCGGCGCCGGGCGTGGGGAAGCTCAGGCTGGGCGTGGCGTAGTGGCTGGTGACCTCGAACACCACGAGGTCGGGCTGGGCGCGTACGCGGTCGATGCCCGAATGGCGGGCATCGAAGCTGTAGCCCTGGCGAAAGCCTCGGCTCAGGGCCATGCCCAGGCCCAGCATGTCGTTGACGAGCAGGGCACTCGCCTCCACAAGGAGGGTCTTGCGCTCCGGGTGCGGCTGGCTCGCCACCGGGGCGCTGGACAGCAGGCTGGGGGAAAAGGCGGCCGACACGGCTCGTGCCTCGGGCGTGCCCGCCTGGGCCAGGAACTCGGTGTTCACCGCCATCAGCCGCACCTGGTTGTGCACCTTGCGGAACTGCACGATCTGCGGGCGGCCATAGCGCCCCCAACTGCTGGCCATCGAGCCGCCGAACAGCCGCATCTCCCCGATGCCGCGGGAAATCTTGGGCGAGAGGAAGAAAGGCTTGTCGAAATCCTCTGGCTTGAGTTCCAGCCAGACCTTGTCATCCTTCTGCCAGACCGTGAACAGGCCGTCGGTCCTGTTCGCGTCCTTGGTGACGGCCGCAAAGGGCGGGGGGCTGCCCGGGGGGCCGGCGGGTGCCGCGCCAGGGGCTGCTGCACCTGCAGGAGGTCTGGCGTTCGCAACGGTGGCGCCCACAGGGGCAGAGGCTGCGGCGGCAGGCGTTGCGGCAGCAGGTGTCGCAGCGCCAGCGGCGGGCCCCGCTGCCGGCTGGGCGTCAGTCTTGGCCGGGGCTGATGAGGCCTCACCACCACCTTGAGGGACCGTGGCGCAGCCTGCGGCCATGAAAACGGCCGCCATCAAGGCGGCCGGGGCAAAGCAGGGTCGGGTCAGTCTCTCGGTCATCGGTTCACACCTGTGCAGCATTCGCGTTGCAGTGTGAACGAAAAAACCCCATCAGAGCGGGCTCCTGGGGAATCTCCAAGAAGTACGAGGTGACAAGACGGGGCCCTTCTACAGGCTCAGGGCGGGCGGCGTGATCGCCGCCTGTCGCCCCCGCGCCCAAGGACCAGAGGCCGAAGGGCTCAGATCGACTTGAAGCGCACGCGCTTGGGCCGGGCGCCCTCTTCACCCAGGCGCTTCTTCTTGTCGGCTTCGTACTCCTGGTAGTTGCCGTCGAAGAAGAACCATTGGCTGTCGCCTTCAGCTGCCAGGATGTGGGTGCAGATGCGGTCCAGGAACCAGCGGTCGTGGGAGATCACCATGGCGCTGCCGGCAAACTCCAGCAGCGCTTCTTCCAGCGCGCGCAGGGTTTCCACGTCCAGATCGTTGGAGGGTTCGTCCAGCATCAGCACGTTGCCGCCCTGGGCCAGGGTCTTGGCCAGGTGCAGGCGGCCGCGCTCACCGCCGGAGAGGTTGCCCACCAGTTTCTGCTGGTCGTTGCCCTTGAAGTTGAAGCGTCCG
>JBILSM010000043.1:0-21976 GCA_044372085.1 Rubrivivax sp. | reverse complement strand
GACCATCTTGCCCGGAATCATCCAGTTGGCCAGGTCGCCCTTTTCGCTGACCTGCATGGCGCCCAGGATGGACAGGTTGATCTTGCCGCCACGGATCATGGCAAAGCTGTCGTGGCTGCCGAAGATGCTGGAGCCGGCGATGGTGGTCACCGTCTGCTTGCCGGCGTTGATGAGGTCGGCGTCCACCTCGTCTTCCGTGGGGAAGGGGCCGATGCCCAGCATGCCGTTCTCGCTTTGCAGCCAGACCTCGATGTCGGCGGGCACGAAATTGGCCACCAGCGTGGGCAGGCCGATACCGAGGTTCACATAAAAGCCGTCTTGCAATTCGCGGGCGGCGCGCGCCGCCATCTCGTCATGGGTCCAGGCCATGGTCAGACTCCTTCCTTGGCGCGGGTGGTGCGCTTCTCGATGCGCTTTTCGGGGGTGGCGTTGAGCACCAGGCGGTGCACGTAGATCCCGGGCAGGTGGATGGCGTCGGGGTCCAGCGCGCCAGTCTCGACGATCTCCTCCACCTCCACCACGCTGATCTTTCCGGCCATGGCCACGGCCGGATTGAAGTTGCGCGCCGTGCGGCGGTAGACCAGGTTGCCGGAGGTGTCTGCCTTCCAGGCCTTGGACAGCGACACGTCAGGCACCAGGGACCGCTCCATCACGTAAGTGTGGCCGTCAAAGTCGCGCAGCTCCTTGCCCTCGGCCACCTGCGTGCCCACACCGGTGCGGGTGAAGAAGGCGGGGATGCCGGCACCGCCGGCGCGCAGGCGTTCGGCCAGCGTGCCCTGGGGCGTGAATTCCAGTTCCAGTTCGCCGGCCAGGTACTGCCGCTCGAACTCCTTGTTCTCGCCCACGTAGCTGGAGATCATCTTGCGGATCTGCCGCGTCTCCAGCAACTGGCCCAGGCCGAAACCGTCCACACCCGCGTTGTTGGAGATGACGGTGAGGTCCTTGGTGCCACTGTCGCGCAGCGCGGCGATCAGGGCCTCCGGAATGCCGCACAGGCCAAAGCCGCCGACGGCGAACAACTGGCCGTCGCGGACGATGCCTTCAAGCGCCTTGGCGGCGCTGGGATATATCTTGTTCATGGTCGCTCTTGATGGAGGATGACCTGCAGATTATCCCGCGCCGGCTTGGTGGGGGCTGACGGCGCGCGCGATCAGGGCGGCCCAGGGCCTGGGCGACACTCGCGGCACCGCCCCTGTGCACAGCCAACCCGCCACGCCCATGAACAGCACCCCTTCTGAGCTTCGAGACCTGCTGGACGCCACCTTGGAGAAGGTGGCCGCACCTTGGATCGTGGCGCTGGGGCTGAAGGTGGTTGAGGCCGGGCCGCAGCAGACAGTGCTGGAGTTGCCCGTCACCGCGCAACTGGTGCACGGCGGTGGCGTGCTGTGCGGGCAGGCGATGCTGGCAGCAGCCGACACGGCCATGGTGCTGGCGCTGACCGCCGCCGAAGGCGCCTTCCGCCCCATGACCACGGTGCAGTTGCAGACCAGCTTCCTGCGCCCGGTGCCGGCGGACACGGCCTGCCTGCGCGTGGTGTGCACCGTGCTGCGCAAAGGCAAGAACCTGGCCTTCGGAGAGATCGAGTGCCTGACCCCCGACGGCCGCCTGGCGGCCCATGCCACCACCACCTACGCGCTGCTGTGACGGGCCTGCAGGCCGGCCGCCGCCGGGCACCGCGCTGCCGGGGCCACGCCCTCGGCTGATCCGCTCAGCTGACCAACTTCCGCAGCCAGTCCGGCAAGGGTGCCGACTTCCTGGCGGCGTAGTCCGACCATACCGTGGTGGCGCCCCCCTCGGCATAGACGACGCCGGGCTCGTCGGTGCGCTCCAGCGTCAGGTAGGTGTCGAAGCTGCTGCGCCCCGGGTTGCACACGTAGTGCCTGGCCAGGATGTCGCCGGGGAACTCCAGCTGCCGGATGAAGTTGCAGAAGGCATTGACGATGAGCGGGCCCTGCCCGGCCCCGGGGCTGGCCGCCGCGCCCACGGCATAGAGCCACTCCAGCCGAACGATCTCGAGGTACCGGAAGTAGACCGTGTTGTTGACGTGGCCCATCGCGTCCATGTCGCCCCAGCGGATGGGGATCACCATCTCGTGCGTGAGCTTCTTGTCTTCGGGCAGGGTGAATCGCATGGGAACTCTCTGAAGTGCAGGCCCACGGCCTCAGGGGGATGGGGCGTGGAGTCCCAGCTCGGTACACAGCCGCTGCACCAGCGCCTTGAGCTGCGCCAGTTCGTCCGCCTGGCGGGCCAGCTCGGCCTTGAGCGCGGCCAACTCACCCGCCGAGACATCGGTGCTCCAGGCACCGGGGTGCGCGGCGGCCGGGGTCATGGCCCCCGGGCCGGCGGGCGGCGCTGGCGGCAAGCTCAGCTCGCCGCACAACAGGTGAGCCCAGCGCGCCTCGCGCTCGCCAGGCGAACGAGGCAGCTTCACCACACGCACGGGCTCGCGGGTGGCCAACTCGTCCAGGAAGCCTTCCACCGAAGAGATGTCGGCGAACTTGTGCAGCCGCTCGGTGTTCAGGCGCAACTCCGCAGCCGTCTGCGGGCCACGCAACATCAGCACCGCTAGCAGCGCGACGGATTGCCCCGGCAGGCCCAGGCGGCGGCCCAGGTTGTGTTCGAAGCGCACCACGCGGCTGCCGCTGCCCTCGAACACCAGGCTCAGGGCCTTGAGGCTGTCCAAGGCCGTCAGCACCTCGGCTTCGGTGGCCTCCATCACAGGCGATCGCGCGGTCTTCTGGTTGCAACCGGCCACCAGGGCGTTCATCGACAAGGGGTAGGTGTCGGGCACGGTGTGCTGCTTTTCCACCAGCACGCCCAGCACCCGGGCCTCGAGCGGCGTGAGCACCCTCACCGGCACCACCGCCTCAGACCCCGAAGCCGTCGTCGGCCTGGATCACCGCGCCATTGATGAAGTGGCTTTCATTGGCGCACAGCATCATCAGCGTGGCATCCAGGTCCTGCGGCCGGCCCACGCGCTTGCGCGGCAGCATCTGCACCAGCTTCTGGCCGGCCTCGGTCTTCCAGTGGTGGTGGTTGATCTCGGTGTCGATGTAGCCGGGGCAGATGGCGTTGACGTTGATGCCGAAGCGGCCCCACTCCAGGGCCATGGCGCGTGTCATGTGGATCACCGCGGCCTTGCTCATGCTGTAGACGCCGATCTGGCTGAGCACCCGCAGCCCGGCCATGGACGCGATGTTGACGATGCGCCCGCCCGTGAAGGTGCCGGGCGCCGTGCCGCGCGATCGCGCGATCATGCGCTTGCCCACCTCCTGCGCCACGAAGAACGCGCCGCGGGTGTTGGTGTCCATGATGAAGTCGTAATCCTTGGGGCTCACATCGACCAGCTTCTGTGTGGTGCTGACGCCCGAGTTGTTCACCAGGATGTCGATGGTGCCCATCTCGGTCTCGGCATGGGCCACGGCCGACTTGATGCTGTCGTGGCTCGTCACGTCCAGTTCCACCACGTGGGCGTCGCCACCCTCGGACTCGATCTCGGCCCGCAGAGACATCAGCTTGTCCACCCGCCGGGCGGCCAACACCACGCCGGCGCCGGCCTTCGCCAGGGTGCGCGCGAACTGCGAACCCAGTCCGCTGGAGGCCCCGGTCACCAGGGCGACGCGGCCCGCCAAATCGATCTCGTATGCCATGTCACTTTCCTTCGTGTGTACGCGCCGGCGCGCTCTGAAGGACGATAGCACGCCACCTAGAATCGAAAGCCTTCCACAACCGGTGCCACGACACCGGAAAGCCCCCGAGGAGAAAGCTGCATGTCGCCCCAAGAAATCCTGGAACAGTTCGGCCCGCGCGAATCGATGGAATACGACGTGGTCGTGGTGGGCGGCGGCCCGGCGGGCCTGAGCACGGCCATCCGGCTCAAGCAACTGAACCCGGACATCTCGGTGGTGGTGCTGGAGAAGGGTTCGGAGCCCGGCGCCCATATCCTGTCGGGTGCGGTGATGGACCCCATCGCCATGAACGAGCTGTTCCCCGACTGGAAGGAACGCGGCGCGCCGTTGAACCAGCCCGTCACGGCGGACGAAGTACTGTTCCTGGACGCGCAAGGGGCGCAAAAGACCCCGGACTGGCTGGTGCCCGGCTGCCTGCACAACGCCGGCAACTTCGTCATCAGCCTCGGGGCCGTCACCAAATGGCTGGCCGAGCAGGCGGAAGGCCTGGGCGTGGAGATATTCCCTGGCTTCACCGCCGCTGAGGTGCTGTACGACGAGGCCGGCGCGGTGCGCGGGGTGGCCACCGGCAACCTCGGCGTCGGCAAGGACGGCCAGCCGCACGACGGCTTCCAACTGGGCATGGAGCTGCTCGGCAAGTACACCGTGTTCGCTGAAGGCGCACGCGGCCATCTGGGCAAGCAGCTGATCGCGAAGTTCCACCTCGACGAAGGCCGCGACCCGCAAAGCTACGCCATCGGCATCAAGGAACTCTGGGAGATCGACCCCGCCAAGGCCCAGCCCGGGCTGGTGGTGCACACCGCCGGCTGGCCCATGGACGAGCACACCTACGGTGGCGGCTTCCTCTACCACCTGGAAGGCAACAATGTCACGCTGGGCTTCGTTACCGGGCTGGATTACCAGAACCCCTGGATCAGCCCGTTTGAAGAAATGCAGCGCTGGAAGACGCACCCCTCCATCCGCGCGCACCTGGAAGGCGGCAAGCGTATCGGCTACGGCGCGCGCGCCATCACCGCGGGCGGGCTGCTGAGCCTGCCGAAGCTGGTGTTTCCA
Source organism: Rubrivivax sp. (assembly GCA_044372085.1). Taxonomy (GTDB): domain Bacteria; phylum Pseudomonadota; class Gammaproteobacteria; order Burkholderiales; family Burkholderiaceae_C; genus Rubrivivax. Next base: position 17,234 of record JBILSM010000043.1, on the reverse strand, counting down.
GGAGGCGCACTGGTGGGCTGCGACGCCGGCACGCTGAACGCCGCGCGCATCAAGGGCAGCCACGCCGCTGTCAAGACCGGCATGCTGGTGGCCGAAGCCATCGCCCCGGCCCTGGCCGCCGGCCGCGCCCACGACGAACTGGCCGCCTACCCTGAAGCCTTCGAAAAGAGCTGGCTGCACGCCGAACTGAACGCCAGCCGCAACTTCAAGCAATGGTTCAAGAAGGGCAACACGGTGGGGGCCGTGATGACCGGCATCGAGCAGTGGCTGCTGCCCAAGCTGGGCCTCAAGTCACCGCCCTGGACCATCCACCGCCACGCCCCGGACCACGGCCGCCTGCACGCCGCCAGTCAGGTCCCTCCCATCCGCTACCCCAAGCCCGATGGCGCGCTCACCTTCGACCGGCTGAGCTCGGTGTTCATCAGCAACACCAACCACGAGGAGAACCAGCCGGCGCACCTCACGCTGAAGGACGCCTCGGTACCCGTGGCCATCAACCTGGAACTCTACGCCGGCCCCGAGAGCCGCTACTGTCCGGCAGGGGTGTACGAGTACGTGAAGAACGACGACGGCAGCGACCGCCTGCAGATCAACGCGCAGAACTGCGTGCACTGCAAGACCTGCGACATCAAAGACCCGACGCAGAACATCATCTGGGTCACCCCCGAGGGCGGCGGCGGGCCGAACTACGCGGGGATGTGATGGCCACCGGCCAGCACAGGCCCCTCCCGACTGATGCTCGCGGGGATGTGAGGGTCCAAGGCCCCTACTGCTCCGTCACACTTGGCACAAGCCGCCTGCCCGAGGCCACGACGTCTGCAGCAATGCCATGAGACTCAGCAGCACTGAACAGCACGCCATCCGGACTGCGGCAGCCGAATGCTTTGGTCCTGATGCCACGGTGCGGCTGTTCGGCTCGCGTGCCAGACCCGATGGGCGCGGAGGTGACATTGACCTGCTGATCGAGACCCAACAGTCAGACCCCGACCTGGTTTCCCATGCCCACACCCGCTTCCTGGCGCTGCTGTATGGCCGGCTGGGGGAGCAGAAGATCGACGTGTTGGTGGACTACCCGGGCCGACAGTTTCACCCGCCGGTCTACTCGGTAGCGCGGCGAGAGGGAGTGATGCTGTGAACTCGGATGTCTCGCGTGCCGCCGGAATGAAATTGACCGAAGCCTGGGATCAGTGCCAACGCCACCTCCACCACCTGCACCACGCCCTGGCCGCGGTGCAGGCCACGCTGCCCCTGACGGCGCAACGCCTGCGGGAGATGGACGACGAGGCTGTGCAGGACTGGGACCAATTGATCCTGCGCTTGACGAAACTGCAGGACACCATGGGCTCCAGGCTCTTTGCAGCCACGCTCGAAGTGCTGCAGGAGCCCTATGACGAGCGGCCCATGATCGATCGCCTCAACCGGCTGGAGAAGCTGGGATACCTCGCCTCGGTGGAGGAGTGGCAGCGCCTGCGTGTGATCCGCAACCGCTTTGCCCACGACTACCCTGAAGACGATGCACTCAAGGCCGCCTATCTGAACGAGGCGGCGGACGCTGTCCAGGTGCTGGCCCGTACGCTGGGGCGGTTTGCCGCACTGACCATGCAGCATCGGCCAAGCTGATCAGCCTTCAGGGCGGCTCATCCCGCTGTCGGCCAATCCTTGAGCGCCTGCACGGCCGCCTCCACCCCGCCTTGGCCAAACGGGATGCCCTGCACCGTCATGGCCGCCTCTATGCCGGCCAGACAGCCCAGGATGCTGGCCGGGTTCTGGTCGCCGAGGTGGCCGATGCGAAAGCCGCGGCCTTGCAGCGGCCCCAGCGCACCGGCAAAGGCCACCTGAAAGCGCTCACGCGCCACGGCGCGCAGGGCGTCCACATCGGTGCCGGGCTGTACGGTCACGGTGGTGACGGACACCGACCTGGCCGAAGGTACCTGGCAGAAAAAGCCCAGCGCGCCCGCGCTGCTCCAGGCCTGCACGGCGGCACGCACCGCGCCCGCCAGACGGCGGTGGCGTTCGAATACGGCGTCCAGACCTTCGGCAAACAGCAGGCCCAGCGCCGCCTGCAGGCCCGCCACCAGGGTCTGCGGCGCGGTGCCGCAGAACTTGCGGTAGGACAACTCGCTTTGCCGGCGCACCCAATCCCAATAGAAGCGCGGCGCCGGGTTGGCGCGTGAGACCTCCATGGCCCGGGCATTAACCGCAACAAGGCCCACGCCCGGCGGGCACATCAGGCCCTTCTGCGATGCGCCCACCACCACGTCGGCGCCCAAGGCGTCCATGGCAAACGGGGCGGCGCCCAGCGAGGCCACGACGTCCACCACGTAGAGCGCCGGGTGGCCGGTGGCGTCGATCGCCCGCTTGAGCGAGGCCAGATCGGTGGTCACGCCGCTGGAGGTGTCGGTGTGCACCACGAAGATGGCGGCAATGTCATGTGCCGTGTCAGCCTGCAGGGCCTGCACCACGGCGGCTTCATCGATGGGCAGGCCCTCGATCCAGGGTGTGCGCACCACGCGGCGGCCCAGAGCCTCGGTCTGCACCGCCCAGGATTCAGAGAAGTGCCCTGTGCCCGCCACCAACGCAGTGCCGCCCAGCGGCAACAGGTTCTCCACCACGGCCTCCCACACGCCGTGGCCGTTGGAGGCGTAGAGAAAGACGTCGGCCTGCTGGGTGCCCAGCAGGCGCTTCAAACCTATCTCACATGCGGCAATGGTCGCATCCACCCGCGGGTCGGCCAGGTCCATGGGCTGGCGGCACATGGCCCACAGCACCTCGTCAGGCACCGGGGTGGGCCCGGGCGAATGCAGAAAGCGGCGGCCGGGGATGCGGGTCGTGAGGATCATGGACTTGAAGAAGAAAGGAGATGGGAGGTGGCAGCAGATACGGTCGGGTTCGGCCTCAGGCGGATCGGCTTCAGGCGGTTCAGATTCAGGCAGTTCAGATTCAGGCGGCTCAGAAACAGGTGATGACGGCGTCAATCACCTGACCATCATCATCGATCACCGCCATCCAGCGCCATTTGTCGAAGGTGGTGCAGGGGTGCGAGATACCGAGCGCCACGCGATCGCCCACCTGCAGACTGCCAGGCTGGTCGCCCAGGCGCAGGTAGGCGTGCTGGTCGTTCATGGCCGAAACCGTCCAGCCCCCCGGGGTGGGCATCGGCTGGCGGGTGCCGGCCGCGCACCAGCGCACGGGAATGGGCATCTCGATGTCGTAGGACAGGTCACGCCGGCCCCCGGTCAGCAGGGCCAGGCCCGCCTCGGGCATGGACTGCACCAGGGTCCACACCTCCAGGGCCGCTTCCAGGCCGCGGTCACACCCCAGACGGCGGTTCACCGCCCCCACCAGGCGGCGGTAATTGCCATCGTCATGGGTGACGTAGCAGCCCGAGCGCAGCACGCCGACCACCTTGCGGGAAAGCGCCGGCCGAAGCGCCGGTGCGACAAGGTCGAAGATGCCCGATCCGCCAGCCGACACGATGACCTCGTCTGTCTGGAACAGGTCTTCGGTATCCAGTTGCCGGGCCACCGCGTGCACGCGCTGCATCAAGGCCTGGCACGAAGCGCGGTCCACCTCATCGACGCCCTTCACGCCCAGACCTTCGTAACACTCCACCCCCACCAGCCGAACGGCCGCGCTGGCATGGGCCGCCCGGGCCAGCGCCACGGCCGCTTCAGGGGTGCGCGTGCCCGTGCGTCCGCCCGGCACACCCACTTCCACCAGCACCTCGAAGGCCTGCGGCCATGACTGGGACTCGATCATCCTCAGCTGCGCTGGGGAATCCAGCAGGAACACCACCCGCAGTTGCGGGGTCTGCTGCAGCAGACGCGCCACCTCCCGCAGGTCCACGGCCTGCAACACCTGGTTGGCGATCAGGATGCGGCGCACGCCCGATTGCACCGCCACGCGCAACTGGGCGATGGTGGCCACCGTGATGCCCCAAGCGCCCTGCTTCAACTGGGCGTCGAAGAGCTGGGGCGACATGGTGGTCTTGCCGTGGGGAGCAAAGGCAATGCCCTGCCCATCCACGAAGTCCTGCATCCACCGCAGGTTGTGGGTCAGCTGAGGCTGCTTGATGACCGCCAGCGGCAAAGGCAGATCGCCTCGCCATACGTTCCATCCCTGCGCCGCCACCTGCGAGCGGCGAAGGGGCGCAGCGCCGTGCGGAAAACCTTTCAGCCAGGGCCCCAGCCAGGGGTCCAGAAGGTCTTGGTGGAGGGGCTCATGCATGGCGGGGGGCGGCGTGGAGGTGAGGCGGCGTCTCGCGCGGCGAAGCATCGGAACATCGCCCTGCACTCTACGCCGTCGCAGCCTGATGCCCAGGCCACAGGCCGGAACGCGGCGATACTCGCCGCCGCGGAAGGCCTGACAGCGACGCAGGCCCGCCTCCAGCCGGGCCAGAACGCTTCAGCCCGCGCAGCCGGAGCGTGCCGGCATCCCCGAACCCTGATTCAAGTCCGATCCACCATGACCGAACGCCAAGCCATGGCCTGGGTGGTCGCCTGCGCGCTCATGTGGAGCACGGGCGGCGTGCTCAGTCGCTTCTTCCACACCACCGAGGGCTTCGAGGTCACGTTCTGGCGCAGCGTGTTCGCGGCCTTGACGGTGCTGGTCTGGCTGGTCCTGCGCGGAGAACGCTCGCCGCTGCGTCAACTGCGCTCCGGTGCGGGCACGGTCTGGGCCAGCGGCCTGATGTGGGCGGTGATGTTCACCTGCTTCATGTTCTCGCTGTCACTCACCACCGTGGCCAACGTGCTCATCACGCAAAGCCTGGCGCCGGTGTTCACCGCGCTGCTGGCAGGCCTGGTGTTGCGCCGGCCGGTGGCGGGCCGGACCTGGTTGGCCATCATCGTGGCGGCAGCCGGGATCTGCCTGATGTACGTCTTCGACCTGTCGTCGCTGGAGGGCCGGCACGCCCTCGGTGTGATGGTGGCCCTGGGTATTCCCGTGGCCGGCGCGATCAACTGGATCCTGCTGCAACGTGCCGGCACCTCCATGGACCTCACCAGCTCGGTGCTGCTGGGCGCCGTGCTGTCCGCGGCCTTGACCCTGCCCATGGCGTGGCCCTTGGGTGTCAGCCTGCACGACCTGGGCCTTCTGGCCGTGCTGGGCGTGTTCCAGTTGGGCATCCCCTGCATCCTGGTGATGCGGGCGGCCGCTCGACTGGCCGCAGCGAAGACCTCGCTGCTGGCGCTGCTGGAGGTGGTGTTCGGCATCGCGCTGACCTGGCTCTTCGGCGGTGAGACGCCCGGTTGGGCCACCGTGGCGGGCGGGCTGGCGGTGCTGGCCGCGCTGGTCTACAACGAAGTGGGGCAGTCCCGACGTCCTGCGGCGGCGGCCTGAGCCCCCGGGCGCGACCACCTCAGGCGGGCGGCGCTGTTCTGTGATTTGCTGTGGCCCAGACCTCGCGCGGCGGCAACGCCTTGAGCCGGTGGTCGCTCCACACCTGGCGCCAGCGCCGCGCCCCGGGCGTGCCGTTCCACAGGCCCAGCATGTGACGTGCGATACGCGACCAGGGCGTGCCATGGGCCGCCTGCTGCCGCTCCATGTAGGCCACCATGGCCTCTTCCACGGCTTCCCGGGTGGTGGCCGCAGGGCCCGAAGCTCCCAGAAAGGCCTGATCCCAACCCGCCATGGACCAGGGGTTGTGATAGGCCTCACGCCCGACCATCACGCCGTCCACCGCAGCCAGCTGTTCCGCAATCTGGGCCTCGCTCTTGAGGCCGCCGTTGATGGCGATGGTCAACGAAGGAAAGTCCTGCTTCAGCCGGTGCACCAGTTCGTAGCGCAGGGGCGGAATCTCGCGGTTCTCCTTCGGGCTCAGGCCCTGCAGCCAGGCGTTGCGGGCATGGACGATGAACACTTCGCAGCCCCCGCGCCCGGCCACCGTGCCGATGAAGTCGCGCACGAAGGCGTAGCTCTCGGTGCGATCCACACCGATCCGGTGCTTGACCGTCACGGGCAGGCGCGTGGCCTCGCGCATCGCAGCCACGCACTGGGCCACCAGGTCGGCCTCGCGCATCAGACAGGCGCCAAAGGCGCCTCGCTGCACCCGCTCGCTCGGGCAACCGCAGTTGAGGTTGACTTCGTCGTAACCCCACTGCTCGGCCAGCCGGGCGCAGCGCACCAGGTCTTCAGGCTCGCTGCCCCCCAGCTGCAGCGCGACCGGATGCTCGGCCTCGTCAAAGTCCAGATGGCGCGGCACATCGCCGTGCAGCAGCGCGCCCGTGGTCACCATCTCCGTGTACAGCAGCGTGCGCCGGGTGATCAGGCGGTGGAAGAAGCGGCAGTGCCGGTCCGTCCAATCCATCATCGGCGCAACACTCAGGCGCCAGGGGCTGGGTGGAGTGCTCAATCTCCGTCACCCGCGACGCCCGCGCCCTGAACGCCGTGCGAGGCAAACTGCAGCGCCCGGCTGAGATGCAGGTCATAGGCGCCGGGTGGGCCCTCGGTCAGAGGAGGCATCATGGCGAAATTGTGACCCGGATGGGGCGTGCCAGCTGCGGCACCGCAAGTTCCAGAGGGTGGGAATCGGTTTGCAGCCTCAGCCTTGGCCGCTGGCCCGCCCCTTGCCAGCGACACCCCAAACCCGTTCAATCGCGTCGTGCAAGCCATTGCCGGAACCGGGGCCGGCACGGCATCATGGCCGCACCGCCCGGGTATCCCGACCAGGCACCATCCCCTGCCCCACCCCGCCGCCTCATGAACGCCGTTGAATCGAACATCGTCTCCTATGCCCAGGTGGATGCCACCGCCCGCACTGCCGCCCAGAGCGGCGACCGCATCGCGTGGATCAAGCTGTCGCTGACCTTCCTGCCCCTGGCCACGCCCGTAAGCGATGCCAAGGTGCTGACGGGACGGCAGAAGCCGCTGACCGAGATCGCCTTCGTGTTCGCGCAGATCCGCACGCGCGACGGCCATGAAGGCATCGGCTTTGGCTATTCCAAGCGCGCCGGCGGGCCGGGCCTGTATGCCCACGCCCAGGAGCTGGCCCCCCACCTGCTGGGCGAAGACCCGAACGACATCTCGCGCCTGTTCACCCAGTTGCTGTGGGCCGGAGCCAGCATGGGCCGCGCGGGCCTGACCACCCAGGCGATCGCGCCTTTCGACATCGCGCTGTGGGACCTCAAGGCCCGGCGTGCGGGTCTGCCCTTGGCCAAGCTGCTCGGAGCGCAGCGCGACGCCGTGCAGTGCTACAACACCTCGGGCGGATACCTGCACACGCCGCTGGACCAGGTGCTGAAGAACGTGGAGATCTCGCGTGAGAGCGGCATCGGGGGCATCAAGCTCAAGGTGGGGCAGCCCGACCTCAAGATCGACATCGAGCGCGTGGGCGCCGTGCGCAAGCTGCTGGGTGACGACTTCCCGCTGATGGTGGACGCCAACCAGCAGTGGGACCGACAGAAAGCCACCCGAGCCTGCCGCTTGCTGGAGCCGTTCGACCTGACCTGGATCGAGGAGCCGCTGGACGCGCACGACTTTGAAGGCCACGGCCAGCTGGCCGACCGCTTCGACACGGCGATCGCCACGGGCGAGATGCTGACCTGCTTCGACGAACACGCGCAGCTCATCCAGGCCGGCACCGATTTCATCCAGCCCGATGCCCCGCGCGTGGGCGGGATCACGCCTTTCCTGAAGATCATGGCGCTGGGAGAGTTCAGGCAACGCAAGCTGGCGCCGCACTTCGCCATGGAAATCCACCTGCACCTGGCAGCGGCCTACGGGATCGAGCCCTGGCTGGAGCACTTCGAGTGGCTGGGGCCCATGTTCAACGAACAGATGCACCTCCAGGAGGGCCGGATGCACGTGTCCGACCGGCCCGGCCTGGGCTTCTCGCTCAGCGAGCAGGCCTTGCGCTGGACGACAGAAACTGCGGAGTTCGGCAAGCGGCCGTGAGCGCCGAGGCCTGTGCAGGCCCGGCCTGAACGCGCACCGCGACGCGCAAGGTCAGCCCGGCAATTCCAGCTTCAGCAGGCGGCCTGACCAGGGGGCCTTCTCCAGCGCCTCCAGGGTCACGGCCTGGCGGGCGGTGGTCACGAAAAGCGCGCCGTCCACCACGGCCACGTCGGTCGGGCAAGGCACGGGCAAGCCCACCACGCGGTCCACGTAGCCGTCGGCGTCCACCCGCATCACGCTCCAGCCGTCGGCCAAGGCCGTCCAGGCACCACCGTGCGCGTCCACCGCCAGCCCGCTGGGACGCCCGGCCCCGCGTGGCAGCGAGGCCAACCGCTGCACCCGCAGCGGATCAGGGTGAAGCACCAGCAGGCTGCCGCTGCCCGGCGCCACGGCGTGCAGCCGCTCGCCCGCCGGGTCCCAGCACAGCGCCTGCACGGACTCGTCCACGCACCAGCGCGGCTTGAACCCGCCACCCAGGCTCAACTCGCCAATCGCACTGCCGTTGGAACCGCGACCCAGGGCCGCCCAAAGGCGACCTTGCGGGTCGTTGCACAGTGCCTGCAGGGGCGCTGCGGGCCAGGTGCTGAGGGGCGCATGAAGGCCTTGCGGCGTGACGCGCAAGGCTGCGCGCTCATGCACCAGCACCAGGTCATCACCCATGAAGGCCAAGCCCGTGATGGGCGCATCGACAGCGACCACGGTGCGGTCTTGCCCGTGGTTCCAGGCGCGCAGCTCCGGCGCCAGACGATCCACCCAGTACAGCGCTCCGTCTCGGTGCCTGCGCGGGAAGGCGCCCCAGAAAGCCCAGGGGCCGTCCACGGCATGCACTGCGGGATCGCCCACCACGGGGGTGGCTGCTCGCAGCTGGTGCCCGATGCGGCGGGCCGCCTCGGCCACCTCCGGGCCCAGCAGTTCAGCGCGCTCGCGAGTGATGCGCCAGGCAGGGCCTGCCACGCTGATGGCACCGTGCACACGGCCCTGGGCGTCGACCACGGGCGCGCCCACGCAGCGCACGCCCAGCGTGATCTCCTCGTCGTCCATGGCCCAGCCTCGGGCGGCACACACCTTCAGCTCGGCCAGCAAGCGCCTGCGGTCCGTAAGAGTGTGGGGCGTCCGGGGCTCCAGGCGCAGTTCGCGCACCAGAGCATCGCGGGGCGTTGGCGCCAAGGCACTGAGGATGGCCTTGCCCTGGCTGGTGCAATGCAGGGGCTTGCGCTGCCCCAAGGCGGCCGAGGACCGTTGACTGTGCGCGCCGTCGCAACGCTCCAGCGACACCACCTCCTGGCCGTCCAGGGTCGCCAGGTAGGTGGTCTCGCCCGTCACATCGCGCAGGGACTGCAACTCACCCATGGAGGCGGCCACGAGGCCGGGCGAGGACTGGGCCCGCCGGCCCATCTCGACACAACGCGTGCCCAGACCGTAGGTTCGACGCCCGGGGTCGCGCCGCAGCAGCCCCCGGTTCACCAGCGTGCCCAGCAGACGGTAGGTGGTGGTGCGCGGAAGCCCGGCCCGGGCAGCGATGTCCTGCTGGCTCAGCCCTTCGGGCGCATCCAGCACCGCCAGCAGGATGTCCAGGGCCTTGTCCAGCGAGGCCGTGCCTTCGGCGGGGGGGCGAAGAACGCCCTTCGTCCCAACAGGTGGAACTGACGTCATGTTTGGAGGCTCGGGCGGTCAGGGCCTTGTGGACGCGGGACTCGGGGGCGTCCTAGTATCCACGCAGCGACTGAACAGAGGATGCGGATCACCGCAACGCATCCTCACCTCCCACCGCCCACAGCCGCACGAACGCCCTCCACCACGCCCGCATGACCCTGTTCTTCAACCAGCCGGCGCCGTTGCCGCCGGAGCGCATTCCCCGCCTGCCGGCCATGCCCCGGGTCAGCGACGAGGTGCTGGGCCGCCTGGCGCGCTGCACCAGTGGTTCGCTGACCACGCAGCTCTACATCAAGGGCCTGCGCCAGCCGGTGCTGCATGGGCTGACGCCCTTGAACCCGCGTCACCAGCCCTTTGCAGGGCGGGCCTGCACCATGCGGTTCATTCCCGCTCGGGAGGACATCGACCGCTATGCCAACCTCACGACCGAGCCCAGCGCCGAGAACCTGCAGTGGGTGGGCGTGGAGCAGGTGGAACCGGGGGACGTGCTGGTGATCGACAGCAACCGGGACGGACGCGCCGCGTCCATGGGCAGCATGCTGATCACCCGCATGATGATGCGCGGCGCCCGCGCCGTGGTGACGGACGGCAGCTTCCGCGACGGACGCGACCTGGCCGCCATGGACTTCCCCGTCTGGTGCACCGGCATCACCAACACCACCCGGCTGTCCTACCACCATGTGGCCGACCTGCAGGTGCCCATCGGCTGCGCCGGGGTGGCCGTCTACCCCGGCGACGTGATCCATGGTGACGGAGAGAACATCACGGTGATCCCCGCGGCCATGGCCGAGGAGATGGCCGACCTGTGCGAGAAGCGCGATGACATCGAGGCCTACCTGGCCCTGCGCGTGCGCGCCGGCGAAGCTCTGTGGGGCCTGTACCCGCCCGACGAGCGCACGCGGGCCGCGTACCGCGCGTGGTGCGAGGCCGGGCGCCCCCCTATCCCGCCGCAGGGGCCGGCCGCCCGCTGACAACAGGAAAGGAAACCCAGGCATGAACCGGTTCACGCCAGACGACCACGCGGCCATGATCCGCCGCTACTTCAAGGCCTGCAACGAAGCCGACTACCAGGGCCTGGTGGACTGCTTCACGCCAGATGCGGTGCACTACTTTCCCCCGGGCCTGCCCGATGTGCCCTGGCGCAGTGCGGACACCATCGCCCGGAAGTGGGTCTGGTGCGTGCAGACGCTGGGTTCGCAATGGACCATCGAGAAGATCCTGGTCAGCCACGACAGCCCGGAGGCGGTGATCGAGTGGACGCACTGGAAGAACAAGACGGGCACGGCCCTGCGCGGCGACGAGTGGTACCGCTTCGACCCGGACACCGGCCGCATCACGGAGATACGCGCCTATTACGCCGCCGCCGCGGACAAGACCGTGCGCATCAACGAACTGCAGGACTTTGACTACGCAGGGCGGGGCTATCACCTGCAAAGCGCGTGAAGCGCGCGCTGGCGAAGACTCACCACGCACAGGCATGTACATCAGCGAACAACTCCTGAACCCTGACGCCCGGCGGCTTCGGCTGTCGGCGCAGTGGGGCGTGCAGCATGTCGTGCTGGACAACCGCGGCAGCGAGCTCGTCTCGGGCGGTGGCGGCGGCGTCACGCGCTGGGACCTCGCCCGGCTGCGCGATTACCGCCAATGGGTGGAAGGCTTTGACCTGACGCTGGACGTCTTTGCGCTGGACGTCGGCTCCATCCTGCTGGACTCGATCGTGGACCTGGAAGGCGCGCGCAGAAGCCGGGACATCCTGGCGCGCAACGTGGAGATCGCCGCAGAGGCGGGCATCCCCTGCCTGAAGTACAACGTTCAGATGGTGGGCATCACCCGCACCGGCCTGAGGCCCGGGCGCGGCGGCTGCCGGAACTCCGCATTCCGCCTGGCCGACCATTCCCCCGAGGCCGACCGGCGACACAGCTACTGGGGCGTGGGCTACCCGACGCAGCAGGCCGAGGCCGGATCGGACGACCCGACGCTGTGCGGCCAGAAGATGTCGCGCGACGTGCCGCCGGTCAGCGCCCAGGCGGGGTGGGATGCCATCGAGTTCCTGCTGGAGGGCTTGGTGCCGGCCGCCGACCGGGCAGGCGTCCGCCTGGCCTGCCACCCGCACGACCCGGCTTATCCGCCCGGGGGGCTGGGCGGCATCGAACACGTGGTGGGCAGCGCCGAAGGGCTTCGGCGGTTCCTGGCCCTTTCATCTTCGCCCCGCCACGGCCTGAACTTCTGCCAGGGCACCGTGGCGGAGATGTTCGAGCACCCCGGCGAGGCCCTGGTCCCCGTGATCGAGGAGTTCGCCGCCACGGGCCGCATCTTCATGGTGCACTTCCGCAACATCCGCGGCGGGTATCTCGATTTCGAGGAAGTGTTCCCCGACGAGGGCGATGTGGACATGCTGGCGGCCCTGCGCGCCTACCAGCGCGGCGGCTACGCGGGGCCCTTGTGTCCGGACCACGTGCCGGTCTCGGACGAAGACCCGGAACGGGAACGCTTCATGGGCTTTGCGCTCGGCTACACGCGCGGGCTGCTGCAGGCGGTCGGCACGTCGTCAGGGCAGGCCCGATGAGCTGGGGAATCCCCCTGCAGCCCAGGGCAAACCCTCTGCAGGCCGCGGCCGCGGGGACGCATCATCCCCCACAGCAGCCTCGCGGCTCAAGGGCGTGAAGGAAGTTTCGGGCGCCGACCACCCCACATCGCCACCCCACATCGCAACGCCACCTCCCCTGCCCTCAATTCAACGCCAGGAGACATCATGGACCACCGCACTTCCTCCTCGCCGCGCCGCAGGGTCCTGCGTCACGCCGCCGCCCTTACCGCCACCCTGGCCACCGGCCTGATGACGCTGGGCGCCCACGCCCAGGACGCCTGGCCCACCAAGCCGGTCAAGCTGATCAGCCCCTTCCCACCAGGAGGCACCAGCGATGTGCTGGCCCGGGTGGTGGCCGCGGCCCTCACGCGGGAACTGGGTCAGCAGGTGGTGGTGGAGAACATCGGTGGTGCCGGGGGCACCATCGGCATCATCCGGGCGTTGCAGGCCCCGGCGGATGGCTACACGATCATCCAGACGGGTGTGGGCCAGAGCGCGGTGGCCCACGGGCTGGACCCCAAGCTCTCCTATGACTCCATGCGGGATTTCATCCACATCTCGCAAGTGCATACCGGGCCGAACGTGCTGGTGGTCCACCCCGACCAACCCTTCAAGACCTTCCAGGAACTCATTGCCTACATTCGCAAGAACCCCGGCAAGATGAACTACGGCTACACCCACGCCGCCAGCGGCCACATGGCCATGGAACTGCTCAAGCAAGTGGGCGGCGAGAAGGGGCAGCCGCTGTTCATCGTGGGCATTCCCTACCGCGGCGGCGGCCCCATGATGCAGGACATCCTGGGCGGCCAGATCCCGATGATGTTCATCAACCAGGACGCGGCCCTGCCGCACGTGCGTGCCGGCAAGCTCAGGCCGCTGGCCGTCACCAGCCAGGCGCGCAACCCCCTGTTCCCCGATGTACCCACCATCGCCGAGACGGGCGTGAAGGGCTACGAGGCGTTGTCCTGGAGCGGCCTGTCCGTGGCCAGGGGCACGCCCAAGCCCTTCGTGGACAAGCTGGAGGCCGCCATGAAGAAGGTCATGGCCTCGGCCGAGATCCGCCAGCGCCTGGAAAGCGTGGGCTTCGTCATCCCGCCCCAAGGCGGCGAGCACTACAGCAAGTTCGTCAAGAGCGAAATCGAACTCTGGACACGGGTGATCAAGACCGCCGGCATCAAGGCAGAGTGACACTCTGTTGATCCATCCCCGCACCATGGCAACACCCGCACCCGCTCAACGAACCCGCCCTCAGGACCTGCGCAGCGCGCGCTGGTTCGCGCCCGACGACTTCCGCTCCTTCGGCCACCGCTCGCGCGTCATGCAGATGGGCTACGCCCCGGCCGACTGGGTGGGCAAGCCGGTGATCGCCATCGTCAACACCTGGAGCGACGCCAACCAGTGCCACGCGCATTTCAAGCAGCGGGTGGAGGACGTCAAGCGCGGCGTGCTGCAGGCCGGGGGCTTCCCGCTGGAACTGCCGGCCATCTCGCTGAGCGAGTCCCTGGTCAAGCCCACGACCATGCTGTACCGCAACTTCCTGGCCATGGAGACCGAGGAACTCCTGCGCAGCCACCCGGTGGACGGAGCGGTGCTGATGGGCGGCTGTGACAAGACCACGCCCGGCCTGCTGATGGGCGCGCTGACCATGGACCTGCCCTGCATCTACCTGCCGGCGGGCCCGATGCTGCGCGGCAACTGGCGCGGGCAGGTGCTGGGTTCGGGCAGTGATGCCTTCAAGTACTGGGATGAGCGCCGCGCCGGCCGCTTGAGCGAGGAAGCCTGGCGCGAGATGGAAGCCGGCATCGCGCGCAGCCACGGCACCTGCATGACCATGGGCACAGCCGCCACCATGATGGGCATTGCCGAAGCCATCGGCCTGACGCTGCCGGGGGCCAGTTCCATTCCCGCGGCAGACGCCGGCCACGTGCGCATGAGCGCCGAATGCGGTCGACGCATCGTGGACATGGTCTGGGAAGATTTCAAGCCTTCGCGCATGCTCTCGCCCGCCAGCTTCGCCAACGGCATCGCCACCGCCATGGCCATGGGCTGCTCTACCAACGCCATTATCCACCTGGTGGCCATTTCGCGCCGCGCGGGCCACGCCGTCACGCTGGACGATTTCGACGCCGCCAGCCGCCGCGTGCCGGTGATCGCCAACATCCGCCCCAGTGGCGAGCGCTACCTCATGGAAGACTTCTTCTATGCCGGGGGCCTGCGCGCGCTGCTGGAGCGCATGGGCCCCCACCTCGACCGCTCGGCGCTCACCGTGAACGGACGCACCATCGGCGACAACGTGGCCGGTGCTGAAGTCTTCCATGACGATGTGATCCGCCCATTGGACCGGCCGATCTACGCCGAAGGTGCGCTGGCCGTACTGCGCGGCAACATCGCCCCCGACGGCGTGATCATCAAGCCCAGCGCCTGCGCACCGCACCTGCTGCAACACACGGGCCGTGCCCTGGTGTTCGACGACTACCCCTCGCTAAAGAAGGCGGTGGACGATCCCCATCTGGACGTGACGGGCGACGACGTGCTGGTGCTGCGCAACGCCGGCCCCAAGGGCGCGGGCATGCCGGAGTGGGGCATGCTGCCGATCCCGACCAAGCTGCTGAAGCAGGGCGTGAAGGACATGCTGCGCCTGTCGGACGCCCGCATGAGCGGCACCAGCTACGGCGGCTGCCTGCTGCACTGCGCCCCCGAGGCGGCCGTGGGCGGTCCGCTGGCCCTGGTGCGCACGGGCGACCGCATCACCGTGGACGTGCCGGCACGGCGCATCCATCTGGAGATCGACCAGGCCGAGTTCGAGCGCCGTCGGGCCACCTGGCAAGCCCCACCGCCGCGCTACGAGCGCGGCTACGGCTGGATGTTCGGCCGCCACATCCTGCAAGCCGACCAGGGTTGCGACTTCGACTTTCTCGAGGCCAGCTTCGGCGCCCCCGTGCCGGAGCCGGACATCTTCTGAGTCTCTGAAAGCCTCGATCATGAACCTCCAGACCCGAGAGCGCCTGCTGGGCGTGAGCACCGCCACGCTGTGCACCGCCCTGTTCAAGCGCGGCTTGCGCAACCAGTTCATCCAGGACGTGCGGCCCCTGAACCCTGGCCTGCCCAACATGGTGGGTGAGGCCTTCACGCTGCGTTACATCCCGGCTCGCGAGGACCTGAACCCGATCTCGGTCTTTCAAGACCGAGCACACCCGCAACGCAAGGCGGTGGAGGAGTGCCCAGCCGGCGCGGTGTTCATGGTGGACAGCCGCAAGGACGCACGCGCGGCCTCGGCCGGCTCCATCCTGGTGACACGGCTGATGAAACGCGGCGTGGCCGGCATCGTCACGGACGGCGGCTTTCGCGACAGCCCGGAGATCGCGCGCCTGCCCTTTTCCACCTACCACCACCGGCCCAGCGCCCCCACCAACCTGACCCTGCACCAGGCCCTGGACATCAACGTGCCCATTGGCTGCGGCGACGTGGCCGTGTGGCCGGGCGATGTGGTGGTGGGCGATGCGGAAGGGGTGGTGGTCATTCCCGCGCACATCGCCGACGAAGTGGCGGTTGAGGCTGTGGACATGACAGCCTTCGAGGACTTCGTCACCGAGCGCGTGCAGGCGGGTCAGTCCATTCTGGGCCTTTACCCACCAACGGAAGAGGCCAACCGCGTGGCCTTCGAGGCCTGGCGGCGCGAGCACGGACGCTGAGCCTTTGGGTTCCGGTGTCTTGAGGGACACTCGGCGGGCCGTCAAGCCCCGGGGAAGGAACTCCACCATGCGATCGCCCACCCACCGAGCCGCACACGCCATGGCAGCGGGCCTGTGCGCGCTGCTGCCCTGGATGGCCCACGCCTCCACAGGCACCAGCGTGGCCACCCCCACGGCGGCAGGCACCTCGACCGAGGCCGCCCGGTCCGCCCGAACGCCTGGGGCGGCATCCTGCCCACCCCTGCTGCAGCACACGGTTCCGCGCCTGCAGGACGAAAAGCCCCAGCCGCTGTGCCAGTACGCGGGCAAGGTGCTGCTGGTCGTCAACACCGCCAGCTACTGCGGCTTCACCTCGCAGTTCGAAGGTCTGGAGGCCCTGAACGCCGCTTACGCAGCACGCGGGCTGGTGGTGATGGGCTTCCCCTCCAACGACTTCCGACAGGAAGATGCGGACGCCCGGAAGACGGCCGACGTGTGCTTCAACACCTACGGGGTGAAGTTCCCGATGTTCACTGCCGTTCGGGTGCGCGGCCCGCAAGCGCACCCCCTGTTCGCGTCGCTGGCCCGCTCCACGGGTCAAACGCCCAGCTGGAACTTCAACAAGTACCTGGTGGGGCGAGACGGCACGCCCATCGCCCACTTTGGCAGCAGCACCGGCCCCACCAGTGCCGCCTTGAAGGCAGCGGTGGAGAAGGCGCTGGCCGCGCGCTGACCCGCGGGAGCGAGATCGCGGGTCCTCACAGGCGGCGTCGCAGCGCCTTGAAGAAGAGTTCAGACTGCAGCCGCTCGCCCTGCACCTGTGAGGCGACCAGGTTGGCCATCTCGGGCGCCACGGGCGCGCCTGGCCGGCCGGTGGAGTCGGCGATCACCTGCACCTGGCAGGCCCGCTCCAGGTAGTACAGGTCGTCGAAGGCGTAGTCGATGCGATCGCCGCAGACGATCACGCCGTGGTTGGCCATGAAGACGATGTCGGCGCCGTTCATCGCGGTGGCGATGCGCTCGCCCTCCTCCACGCCCAGGGCCACACCGTTGTACACGCGGTCCACCGCCACCAGGCCATGAAAGCGCATGGCCGTCTGCGACAGCGTGGTGTCCAGCGCACGGTCCTGCGTGAGGGTGAGCGCCGTGGCGTAGGGCATGTGCGTGTGCATGACCACCGCCTTGCGCGCAATCCGGTGCACCGCAGCGTGGATGAACATGGCCGTGGGTTCGATCTCGTGCGCGCCGGCCAGGCGCTGGCCGTTCACGTCCACCATCACGATGTCGTCGGTGCCGACTTCGCTCCACAGCAGGCCGCGCGGGTTCAGCAGAAAGCGGCCGGAGCCGTCGGGCAGCTCGGCGCTGAAATGGTTGCACACGCCCTCGGACAGGCCGTAGTGGTAGGCGGCGCGCAGTGCCAGCGCCAGGTC
>JBILSM010000131.1:0-7660 GCA_044372085.1 Rubrivivax sp. | reverse complement strand
GCCGCGCCAGCGCTGCGCCGGCGGCTGGCGCGCCAGCCAATGGTTCTGGAACCATCCGACATGCCCCAGTTCCCACAGGGGCGGGTTCAGGTGCGCTGCCTGCGGGACTTGCAAGTCCGGCAGGGCCTGCTCATAGGCGGCGAAGGTGGCCAGCGTGTCGCGCCGGCTGTCCTGCAGTGCCGCCGCCAGCGCGCGCACGTCGCCCTGGCGGCCAGTGAGGTCCGGGGTGCGGCGCGGGGTGGCGCAGGCGGTTACGCTAGGCGCATGCATCAGGCACCGATTGTGATCGTCACGCCCGCGCTGGCCGATGCGAACAACGGCAACTGGCAGACCGCCCGGCGCTGGAAGAGCATGCTCGCCGCCCGGCACCCGGTGGCGCTGGCGGCCCGCTGGCCGGCGGCCCCGCAGCGGGGGCCCGAGCCGGCCCTGATGATCGCGCTGCACGCCCGCCGCTCGGCCGCCTCCATCGCCGCCTGGCGTCTGGCCCGGCCCGATGCGCCGCTCATCGTGGCGCTGACCGGCACCGACCTGTACCGCGACATCGACGCCGACGCCACCGCACAACGCTCCCTGGCCCTGGCCGATGCGCTGATCGTGCTCAACGAACTCGGCGTGCAGCGCCTGCCCCGCGCCCTGCGGCCGAAGTGCCGCGTGGTGCTGCAGTCCTGCAGCGCACGCCAGCACCGGCCCCACACCAACCGCCACCTGCGCGCGCTGATGGTGGGCCACCTGCGCGACGAGAAGGACCCGCAGACCTTCTTCGACGCCGCGCAACAACTGCAACATCGAACCGACATCCTGCTGGACCACATCGGCCGCGCGCTGGACCCGGCGCTGGGCGAACGCGCCACGGCCCTGGCCGCCCGCCAGCCACAGTACCGCTGGCTGGGCGGGCTGCCGCACGAGGCCACGCGGCGGCGCATCCAGGCCGCGCATGTGCTGGTGCACCCCAGCCGCATGGAAGGCGGCGCGCACGTCGTCATCGAGGCCGTGCGCAGCGGCACACCCGTGATCGCCTCGCGCATCGATGGCAATGTCGGGCTGCTGGGGCCGGACTACGCCGGCTACTTCAACCCCGGCGACAGCGCAGGGCTGGCGCGAATGCTCCTGCGGGCACGAGACGATGCCGATATGCTGCAAGGCCTGAAGCGCCAGATCGGCTGGCGCGCGCCGCGGTTCACGCCAGAGGCCGAAGCCAGTGCGCTGATGCGACTGGTGGACGAACTGCTGGAACGCCGCAGGCCTTGAGAGTTTGAGGCCTTGTGCTCTCGAAGCCAGGATCGCGCGCTTGGCACCGGCCCTGCATTCCCTGCACCGACACGACCCCAGGAGACTTCCATGAACGCCCCCGACAAGCTCCCCCCCGCCGCCGAACCCCGCCTGACCTCGCTGTCGCATGGTGGTGGCTGCGGCTGCAAGATCGCCCCGGGCGTGCTGTCAGAGATCCTCAAGGGCACGGTCGCCATGCCCATTCCCGAGGAACTGATGGTGGGCATCGAGACGGCCGACGACGCGGCCGTCTACAAGCTCAACGATGAGCAAGCGCTGATCGCCACCACCGACTTCTTCATGCCCATCGTGGACGATCCGCTGGACTTCGGCCGCATCGCCGCCACCAACGCCATCAGCGACGTCTATGCCATGGGCGGGCGCCCCATCCTGGCCCTGGCCCTGGTGGGCATGCCCATCAACGTGCTGTCCACCGCCACCATCGGTCGCATCCTGGAAGGCGGCGCCTCGGTGTGTCGGGCAGCGGGCATCCCGATTGCTGGCGGCCACACCATCGACTCGGTGGAGGCCATCTACGGCCTGGTGGCCCTGGGCCTGGTGCACCCCGACCACGTCAAGCGCAACGCTGACGCGAAGCCGGGCGACGTGCTGGTGCTGGGCAAGCCGGTGGGCGTGGGCGTGATGAGCGCGGCGCTGAAGAAGGGCGAACTCGGCGAGGCCGGCTACGCCCAGATGATCGCCAACACGACCAAACTCAACACGCCGGGGCCGGACCTCGCAGCCATGCCGGGCGTGCATGCGCTGACCGACGTCACCGGCTTCGGCCTGGCCGGCCACGCGCTGGAGATGGCGCGCGGCGCCAGGTGCGAGGTGCAGATCGACTGGTCTGCCGTGCCGCTGCTGGACAACGTGCGCCAGCTCGCCACTCAGGGCTTCGTCACCGGTGCCTCGGGCCGCAACTGGGCCGGCTACGGCCACGACGTCACGCTGCCCGTAGGCTTCGCGCCCGAAGACCAGGCCCTGCTGACCGACCCGCAGACCAGCGGCGGCCTGTTGGTGGCCTGCGAGCCCGCAGCGGTGGACGCCGTGCTGGCCACCTTCAGCCGCCACGGCTTCGGTTCCGCGGCGGTGGTGGGGCGCTGCGTCGCGGCGCCGCAGGCCCGGCTCACCGTGGTCTGAGCCACCGCCGGCTCCGCCCGCCGAACGGGCGTGGCCGCGCGACCTGCGCGCCGCTGTAACTTTTGCCCGGCAGGCGGCGAATGAACGTTAACGAGCCACCGGACACCTTCGAAGCAGCCATCTCCCCGCTCTGGCAACGCGCCCAGGCGGGTGACGAGGCTGCCTATCAGATGGTGCTCAAGCGCATGGCGCAGCGGTTGCGGGCTTACTTCAAGCGCCGGCTCGGCGACCACCCCGACAACGTGGAGGATCTGGTGCAGGAAACGCTACTGGCACTGCACATGCAGCGCGGCACTCACGACCCGGCCCTTCCCGTGAGCCACTGGATGCATGCCATCGCCCGCTACAAACTGGTGGACCATTGGCGCCGCCATGGTCGGCGAGACGCGCTGCACGACCCGGTGCAAGACTTCGACGACTATGCTGACGACGCGTTGCCACAAGACCGAGCCGCAGCACGACACGACCTTGCCAGCCTGCTGGCGCGGCTGCCCGCCGCGCAGCGCCGGGCCATCGAACTCACCAAGATCGCGGGCCTGTCCGTAGAGGAAGCGGCAGCGCACACCGGGGACTCCACGTCCGCGATCAAGGTGCAGGTCCATCGGGGCCTCAAGCGGCTGGCCGCCTGGGTGCGGGGCCGGCCGGGTGCAGCCACACCAGGCGAGGAGGACTGATGCAGACCGACCACCTGATCGCGCTGCTGGCACAGCGCGCCGGGCCTGCATCACGGGTCACCGCGTGGCGCGCCCTGGGCCTGCCTCTGACCGCGGCCACCGGACTGGCCCTGGCGGGTGGCCTGGCGCTGATGGGCGCGGTGCCGGCCAGCGACTTCGTCACCCTGGCCCCTTGGATCAAGCTGGTCTACACCGGCACGCTGGCCCTGGCTCTGGGCGCGGCAGCCTTCAGGGCGGGCCTGCCAGGACAGCGCTGGCAGGCGCCGCTGCAGCTGGCTGGGGGTGCAGGGCTGGTGATGACTGTCCTGGCCCTGGCCGCGTGGCTGGCCGCCCCGGCGGCACTGCGCGCCGACACCCTGCTGGGCAGCGGTGGCAGTTGGACCACCTGCGCCGCCAAGGTCGCGCTGCTGGCCTTGCCGGCCCTGGGTGCCGGTCTGTTGGCCTTGCGCCGGCTGGCGCCCACGGGTCTGACCGCAGCCGGCGCGCTCGTCGGAGGTGCAGCCGGCGCCTGCGGCGCCTTTGCCTACGCCTTCACTTGCCCCGAGTCCTCCCCTGCCTACGTGGCCATCTGGTACTCGGCGGGCATCGCCGCCTGCGCCGGGCTCGGTGCCCTGGCGGGGCCGCGGCTGCTGCGCTGGTGATGCACACGTCATAGCGCTGTAACCCCGAAGACGTCTTCGTCGAATAGATCAACGGATGCGTGGCGTCGCACCACCACGGACAGCGCGCAACGCCCGCAACAACCGAAGCTCCCTCTCACCCACCGACCGAAAAGGCCTCACGATGCTTCAACCCACCCGCCGCCTGCTGATCACCGCCGCCGCCCTGCTGAGCCTGGGTGCCGCCCCGCTGGCACATGCGCTGGAGATCAAGCCCTTCACAGCCCAGGCCCTGGCCGCTGCGCAGGCCGCCGGCCAGCCCGTGGCCGTGCACTTCCATGCCGAGTGGTGCACCACCTGCAAGCAGCAGGAGAAGGTGCTGGCCCAGCTCAAGACCGAATCCGGACTGGACCTCACCGTGCTCGTGGCCGACTACGACAAGGAGAAGGACCTGCGCCGCGCGCTGAAGGTGCGCAGCCAGTCCACCATGGTGGTGTTCCGCGGCAAGGAAGAGAAGGCGCGCCTGGGCGGCGACACCGACCCCGCCAAGTTCCGCGCCGCCTTCAAGGCCGCGCTCTGAGCGGCGGCGAGCAAACGCCATGGCCGTCACCCTTCCCGAAGTCGGCCTGAGCCTCGCCGCCGGCAGCCTCACCACGCTGAGCCCCTGCGTGTTTCCTCTGCTGCCGCTGGTACTGGGCGGAGCGTTGCAGAACCACCGCCTGGCCCCGGTGGCGCTGGGCCTGGGCATGGCGCTCTCCTTCGGGGTCATCGGCGTGCTGCTGGGAACGGTGGGCCAGGCCGTGGGGCTGGACGGCGACGTCGTGCGCATGGCCGGGGGCTGGCTGCTCATCGCCCTGGTGATGCTGGTGCCGGCCCTGAACGAGCGCTTCACGCAGTGGATGACGCCCCTGGCCAGCGGGGCGCAGGCCGCCTCTTCGCGCCTGTCGGGCGGCTCGCTCGGCAGCGCACTGCTGCTGGGGGCCGTGCTGGGCCTGGTGTGGAGCCCCTGTTCCGGCCCGCTGCTGGCCTCGGCGCTGACCCTGGTGGCCAGCGAGGGCGGTGCCGTGCGCGGCGGGGTGATCCTGGGCCTGTTCGGGCTGGGCGCGGCCGTGCCGCTGGTGGCCGTGGCCTATGCTTCGCGCGCCGGTTTCACGCGCGCCCGCGGCTGGGTGCTGGCACGCATCACCCGGATCAAGAACGTGTTTGCCGTGCTGCTGGGGGCCATGGGCGTGGCCATCCTCACGGGGGCCGACAAATGGCTGGAAGCGCGTGTCAACGCCCTGCTGCCCGAGGGCTGGCTGCGCCTGACGGTGCTGTTCTGAGCCCCGGCTGCTGAACTCGCGTTCAGCGTGTGATGGCCACCAGCACGCTGCAGGGCGCCTGCTCGATCAAGGCCTTGGAGACCGAACCGCGCCACCAGCGCTCCGTCCAGCTTTCCAGGTGCTTGTGGCCCACCACGATGAGGTCGGCGCCGATGCGGCGGGCGCAGTTCGCGATCTCCTCCACCGAGTCGCCCTGCACCAGTTCGCCTTCGGCGTTCAGGCCGGCGTCGCGCAGGCGCTGCAGGCCTTGGTCGAGCACCGCCTGGTGGCGGTCGCGCTGGGCCACGTCGGCCTCCTGGGTGTAGACCCAGCCCTCGGCCGCCACCGAGGTGACCGGGCGTGGCATCACGGCGATCAGCCGCAGTTCGGCGTGGCTCCACTGCACGATCTCGCGGCAATCCAGAAGGGCCTTCTGTCCGGCTTCGGAGCCGTCATAAGCCAACAACACCTTGGTGTACATCGCCCGTCTCCCGGCAGCGTTTGCGCCGCTCATGCCACACAAGCATGAAGCAAGCCACCGCGAACAGCAAGGCCGGGGAAGCCCGAAGCGGGAAGACCCTTGGTTGCACCCCGCGGTCTCGCCAGACGCCAAGTGGCACTTGGAGCCAGCCCTTTCGGCCGTCCTCGACCTGCCTCAAACACCACGGCCTCAGGGGCCGGCAAAAGGCTCCAGATAACGGCCCGCCAGGGCCTGGCGGGCCGCGGGCCCCATCCGCAGACGCTGCTGCAGGTAACGGTCAGCACCGCCGTGGTCGGCGTCGAGCACCTCGAAAGCCGCCTCCAGGAAACCGGCCTGCACGCGCCACAACACCGCCAAGGCCTCGGCCGGGGTGTCGCTTCGGGGCAGGGGCGGCGGCTGGTACAGCGCGTTGGTCAGCAGGTAGTCCTGCATCACCACCGCGCGCGGGACCCCCAGCGCGTGCAGGATCAGGGCGGCAGCAAACCCCGTGCGGTCCTTGCCGGCGGTGCAGTGAAACACCAGCGGCCCGTCGGCCTGCAACAGGTGCTCGAACAGCTCGGCATAGCGGTGCGCCTGGTCGTTGACCAGCCCGCGGTACAGGTCTTTCATCAAATCCACCGCCACCGCGGCGGACAGGCGTTGCCCGGCAGCGGCCAGGTCCTGCATGCGCTGCACCACCGTCGGCTCGATGCCCAGGGCATGGTGGGTGGCCGCAGCCAACCGGTTGGGCAGGGCTGTGCGCTCCTGTTCGCCCCGGAAGTCCAGCACGCGCTGCAGTCCCAGCGCGGCGAGCAGCGCCTCGTCGGCGTCGGTCAGCCGCCCCAGGTGGTCGGAGCGGAAGATCCGGCCCCAGCGGACCCGGCGCCCATCTTGGGTCTGGTAGCCGCCCAGGTCGCGGAAATTGCTGGCGCCTTGCAGGCGCAGGACGCGCCGTTCGTCGTGTGCTGACATCCGTGCATTGTCATGGCCCGGGCCGCACCGCACGCGCAACCGCCTCCGCCCCCACGGGACGCCTGAGGCCAAGGCGAAAAAAAGCCGCGGACACTGCCGCGGCTTGTTCGAGGGGCCCCTTGGAGCCCCTTGACGTGGACCGTCAGGTCCTCAGTCCAGCGTGCGGATGCCGGAAGCTTGCGGGCCCTTCTGGCCCTGCGTCACTTCGAATTCCACGCGCTGGTTTTCCTTCAGCGTCTTGAAACCCGTGCCCTGGATTTCCTTGAAGTGGGCAAACAGATCCTTGCCACCGCTGTCCGGGGCGATGAAGCCGAAGCCCTTGCCCTCGTTGAACCACTTGACGATACCGGTTTCCTTGGTCATTTTCAATTTCCTTTTCAGTGAGACGCCCACACATGCGGACGCCGTGCAGAACCACCCCGCAACTCACCGATGGAAGATTGGCCGAACCGCCGGCCTGGCCGGCGGGCGAGAACAAAGAACCGACTGAGAGAAGATCTAGAGCACGCCTACCCTCTGATAGTAGCAGCATTCGGCGCGCCGACGGCTGGAACTGCCGCGGCCCGTCCGGCCCGCAGCCTTGCCCGCGCTTCACGCTCGGTCCACCACCACTGCGGGGCGCGCGGCCAGTTGCTCGCGCAGCTTGCGCAGGCGCTCGCGCGGGTCTTCCTTGGTCACACCCTCGCCCAGCTTCATCTCGGCGATGAAGCGGCTGGGCACACCCGCCACCGTTTCGCGCCCGCGCTTGCGCCGGCGCAGGGTGCTCACCGCCAGGGTGGTGCGGGCGCGGGTGATGCCCACGTACATCAGGCGCCGCTCTTCCTCCAGGCGCTCCGGCGTCATGTCCTCGTCGCCGGAACGAAAAGGCAGCAACCCCTCGTTCACGCCGGCCAGCACCACGTGCGGCCACTCCAGGCCCTTGGCGGCGTGCAGGGTGGACAAGGTCACCACGTCCTGATCGTCACCGCGCTCGGCCAGGCTGATGATGACGCTGATGGTCTGCGCCACCTGCAGCACGCTTTGCTTCTCGGTCTCGAAGGTGCCGCCTTCCTGCGTGAGTTCACCGCCGCAGCGCCGCGCGATCCAGTCCACGAAGTCCAGCACGTTGGTCCAGCGCGCGGCGGCGAGCTTCTCGCTGTCCTCGCCGTCATAGAGGTGCTGCTCGTAGCCGATGGCCTTGAGCCAGCCCAGCAGCAAGGCCTTGGCGTCCTCGGCCCCTGTGGTCTGGCGCGCGCGGTGCTCCAG
>JBILSM010000130.1:0-7686 GCA_044372085.1 Rubrivivax sp. | reverse complement strand
CCACACAAGATGCGCATATCTAGTAATCTGACATTTAGGAAAAGTCCCCGCTTTAGTCTTGCAAATTGAATTTGCAGCTTCTTTTTAATGTGACAAATCGACTAGATAGCTTTGAATTCGTCGTGAGCGACAACCAGCAGAAAGTAGAAGCCTGCTCCATGAGACGAATCCGTGCATTCAACAACGCACCGTGATCCAACGAAGAAATAGGAGACTTTCAAGTGCCACGCTACCAACGCCTGAAGAACGAACACATCCAGCCTGTTGATGCTCCGATCTCGCGTGCGAAGGCGAGGGAACTCCTTATTGATTACCTGATGCAAGTGACTAGTTGGCCGCGACCGACGGCAGAGTACTCTGCCTTCGAGTTCGATACATCTGCAGACGAGCAGGAACAGAAGCTGGACGAGTCGTTTGAATCTGCGACCTCGAACGCAAGTCTTGAGGTCGAGATGGCCACGGAGGAAGTCGCCGATTTAACAGCTGAACTGAACTCTGACAAGCTCACAGCCAAGGAAAGGAGCGCACTGCAATCCGATTTAGAGAAGGCAAGAAAGCAACTGGCCCGATATCAAGCCGTTATCGATAAAGCGGAAGCACGTAGATCTGCTGGGAAATCCGACTATCGCAAGTTGTTGATCCGGGCTGCAAACAAGATAGTTTCAGAAGAGGAGCGCATGTGAAGAACTCCGTTCTACAAATGCCGCCTCGGCAAAGCGCGCGACCGACGCCTAACTCCTCTACAGGGACTTCCCCTGGAGTCAAGGCTTCGACATCTTCTTTCTGCTGAGCGGTGTTTCTCTCTTCTTCAAATGGGGCGTACTGATCGAAGTGAACCGCCCCGTGTTTTGAGGAGGCTCCTTCGTCTGAAGAGCTGGAGCCTCCTCAAAACCTGAGGCGGTTCACCTTCGTGCCTGCGCCGGCGTTCCACCCCAACGCCGAGACCAGGCGCGGCGCAGTTGAAGTTCAGCACTGAAACCTGCCACCTCGGCAGCTTGCCCCACGCTGGCCCCACCGGCCAGTGCCCTGCGGGCATGCTCCAGCCGAATCAGTTCGACATAAGCGCTGGGCGACACGCCTG
Source organism: Rubrivivax sp. (assembly GCA_044372085.1). Classification (GTDB taxonomy): domain Bacteria; phylum Pseudomonadota; class Gammaproteobacteria; order Burkholderiales; family Burkholderiaceae_C; genus Rubrivivax. The sequence goes on along the minus strand of JBILSM010000130.1, from coordinate 6,605 downwards.
CATGTTCGGTGAACAGGCGCAGGAGGTGGCGCTGGGTGACGTGCGCGGCGTCTGCCAGGGCCTTCGTCGTCCACGGCCGCTGGGGCTGCTGGCTCACGGCGTCCTGCACGCGGTGCACGGCAGGGTGCAGGTGGTTGCGGTGCTGCAGCAGAGGCGACAACTCAGGGTCGCGCGGTCCGCGTCGCAAGTACACCACCATGTCCTGCGCTACGGCAGCGGCGATGTCTTCTCCGCAGGCACGCGCGATGAGGTGCAGGGCCAGGTCAATGCCAGCGGTCACCCCGGCACTGGTGGCGACGTTGGCCTGAGGCCCGTCGATGACGAACACCCGGTTGTTCACCACTTCGGCGCTGGGTGCCAGGGCCTGCAGGCGGTCCAGAAGTTCGTGGTGGGTGGTGCAGCGGCAGTTCGCCAGCAGGCCTGCGTCGGCCGCCAGGACCGAGCCGCTGCACACGGTGATGAGCTGGTGTTCAGCATTGGCCTGCTGCAGCCCGGCTCGCTGCTGGCTCAGCCATGCGCGTGTGGTCAGCCACGCAGGGCTGCGGCCGTCCAGCGAAGCCTTCAACCCCTCGTTGGTCTGGCCCAACAGCACCAGCCAGCTCTTGGGCGGCAGGGGTGTGGGCAGGGGCTCGATGTTCGTCAACCCCAGGCCCACCGACGAGGTTTGCTGCGGCGTCGCACCGACGAACCGCAGGTCGAACGCGGCAGGGCGGTTTCGTGCCGACAGGTGACGGTTGGCCAGGCGGAAGGCCTCTGCAGGGCCGGCCAGGTCCAGCACCAGGGTGTCGGGCAGCAGGACAAAGAGAACAGGGATCATGCGGTCTCAGGGGCATTCAGTCTGCGCATCGCCGCCACCCCCTCTTCGCTGCACCACAGCAGGGTGTTGACGTAGGTGTCGATTCTGTCCACCAGCAGGGCGCGTGGCCCTTGCGTCCACTGGCAAGCGGTGGCCACACCAGAGGCCCGCCATGGCAGGCACCCTCCAGGCTGGCCCACCCGCTCGGTGCGGGCCGGGTATCTTGCCAGCTTGGACAGGGGCGACGGGGTCATTGAGATGCGAGGGAGGCTTGAATGTCCGCCACGGTGCAGATTCGCGCGAAACGGCCGCTCAGTACCGCTTCGGTGCGTTCGACGATCTCCCGGGCCGTCAGCCGCCTCCCATCCAGGGTTTGCATGTCAAAGGTCAGCGTGGCCTCGGACACATAGTCCACGCTCCACCCTTCGTCCGACGCGTGGCGGGTGGTGGTTTCGCAGCATTGCTCGGTTCGAATGCCCGCGACGATCAGCCTTTGAATGCCTTGCTGGTGCAACCAGACACCCAGGCCAGTTCCGACCAGGGCGCTGTGGCGGGACTTCCGAAACTCGGCGGCGGCCGGGAAGTCGATCAGGCCGTCAAGCGCGCGCACCTGACCCGACTCCACAGCGAACGGGTTGTCCTTGCTCGGGTCTCCTTCCACATGCAGGATGCGCACCACCGGCACCTGGGCCTCCACGCAGGCGGCGATCAAGGAATTGCAGCGGGTCAAGAAGGCTTCCACGTGCTCATCGCGCCAGTAGGGGCGCTTGCGGAAGGACTGTTGAACGTCGATGAGCAGCAGGGCGGTTCGCATGAAGAACTCCTTGTGTTGAAGGCCTTCACTGTAGAAACCGCGTGCCCCCATGTCGCATCAGATGGCGACCGTTTTCCATCAGATTCGGACATGATGTTCATGGCAGAGGCCACCGTCCCCGCCACAGCGGGAATCCGCAGCCCGGGTGCTGCACACCGGTGGCCAGGCACGCGCAGGCCACGTACCAGGCGGCCTGGTCGCGCCAGCGCTGGCCGTCCTGAACGCTGGCCTCCTGCAGATGCGCCAGGCACAGCCGGGCCCTCAACAGCGCGCGCTGGGCGCCGTACAGGCGCAGCAGGCGGTGGGGTGGCCGGTCATCCAGCAAGCGGCCACACTGCGCGAACAGCCGGCGCCCCACCCAGGCGGCATCCAGCCGGCGGCACTCGACGGCGAGATAGGACAGTTCCTCGAAAGGGTCCACCTGGCGCAGCCCCTCGTTGAACTCCAGGCGGTCGATGACCAGGGGCCGGCCAGGTGCTGGCGGCAGGTGCACGTGCTCGGGCCGCAAGTCGCCGTGGCCGTTGACGATGCGGCCTTGCGCGGCCCGCTGGGCGAGGTCTCGCGCGCAGCCGTCCAGCAGCCGGCGGCATCCCGCCAGGGCTTGCTGGGCTTGCAGGGCTGCGGCTCGCCAGGGCGCAGCGTTGACCTTGGGAAGAACCCAGGCCGGGTGCTCCAGTCCACGCGCGTGCTCGTGCAGCGCCTGCGCGGCGCGCTCGCACCAGGCGCCAGGGTCCACCGCAACCCGCTGCGCTGACGACCAGAAGCCGCACAGCGCGCGGGCGAGCCGGTCCACCGCCTCGGGGCCGAGCGTGCCGTCCGCGATCAGCTGATCCAGCATGCGCTCGGCCGGCAGGCGGCGCATCAGCACCAGCCAGTCCTGCACCGTCGCATCGCTGCAGGCACCGTGGGCCGTGGGGGTTTCAAGGCCTGGGGCCAGCGGCTGTGCGCCTGCTTCCAGCCTCAGCACCCAGCCCCCTGCCTGCGCGCGCACCTGAACCAGACCGAGGTAGACGCCGGGCGCCAAGGCCTGGTTCAGGCGCCATTCGGCACGGCAGGCGGCCCCGCGCAGGGCCGGGGTGGAGAAGTCCAACCACCGGCTGCGCACCGGTTTCTTCAGCTTCAGGGCGTGCTCGCCAAACAGGAACACCCAGGCGTGGTGCGTCTCGATGGTCTGCACCACCTCGCCCTGCAGCCCCAGACTCCGGTAGGTCTCGGGGGAGCGAAGAAAGTCCGGTAGCAGCACACGGTAGATCAGACCGCGGCTGTGCACTCCCGGGGCTGTGTCTGCGCAAACTGTGGGCTCGAGCGCCCTAAAGCACCAGCCGCCCGGCGTAGCCCGTCATCTCCAGGTAACCCAGGCCGACATGCCGTCCGGCATCGTCCAGCAGGGCGGACAAGCCCTCCCAGTAGATGGTGCCGGTGCTGCTGCGGCTGTCGAGTTCCTGCGCGTCCAGCAGGGCCTGCACGGTGAAGCGGCCGGCGGGGGTCAGCACGGTCCAGGCCACGGGGTACTCGGCGCCCGAGGTGGCGCTGCGCCAGCGCCGGCCGGGCTGGAAGGTGACGGCGCCGGGCGCGAAGTCCTGCCCCTGGGCCTGCCCGGCGCGGCGCCAGCTGCCGCCGGCCCACAGCGCGCTGCCATCGGCGCGCCGCAGGCGAAAGGCCGTCAGGGCCGAGCCGTCGTCCAGGTTCATGCCGATCCAGTCCCAGCCCACGGCCTGCGGGTGCAGCAGCTCGTCGCTCCATTCGTGGTCCAGCCAGGCCCGGCCCAGCACCTGCTGGGTGCGGCCGCCCCGAAGCAGCTGCCCGCTGACGGCCAGTTGCGGTTCGCTGATGTAGTGGCTGGCCTGGGCCTCCTCCGGCCCTTTGCGTGAGAAGCCGGCCTCGCCTTGCAGCAGCAGGGGCTGGGTGGGCGCCATGTCCAGGCGCAGGGCGAAGCTGCGCGTGGCGATGTCGGCGGACCAGCGCGCCGGCCCATCCTGGCGCCACAGGCGCCAGCCGTGCACGGCGATGTCGGCATCGTGCAGCGCAGCGCGCACCCGCGCGGTGGGTTCGTCCCGGCCGGACCAGCGGCCCAGGCGGGCGTCGTGCTGGTGGGTGGCGGCGCCCGGGTCGGTGAGCGCGGCGTGGGCGAACAGCAACTGCCGCGGCGCGAAGCGCCCGCCCAGGTCCTCGGCCAGGCCGGTGCGGCTGCGGAAGAAGGTGATCTGGAAGCCCGTCAGACCGGGCTTTGATGGGTCTGCCGTGGCCAGGGCGCGGGGGCCCGGGCTTGCGGTTGGCGGGGTGCCAGCGCCCCGCACGGGCCCACCCTCCAGCAGCCAGCCTGTGACGTACCACCACTCGATCTGGCTGCCCGGATGCGCGCCGTGGTCGCGCGGGAACACCAGCTTCCGGCCCCGGCGCACGGGGTCGGCCTGGGGCGCAGGCGCGGCGGGGCGTGCAGGGGAAGGGCCCGGTGCGGGGCCAGCCCCTCGTCCGATTCCCGGCGCCAAGGCCCATCCGAGTCCGGCGCTCGCCTGCAGCAGCCACGTGCGGCGGCTGGCGGGGAAGGCGCGGCCGGGCGGCTTCACCAGTCTTCCTTCACCGACAGCACGGCGTTACGCGACGCGGCGCGCCGGGCGGTCCAGGCGGCGGTGAGCACCCCGGCGGCCACCACGGCAGCACACAGCAGCGCCAATCGGGCCCAGGGCAGCACCAGGTCCATGGTCCAGTGGAAGCTCTGGGGGTTCACCACGTGCACCAGCACCACGCTGATGGCCAGGCCCAGCAACAGGCCCACCGCGGCGCCGGCCGCCAGCCAGACCAGCACCTCCACGCTGACCACGGCCACCACCTGGCGCCCTGTCAGCCCCAGGTGCGCCAGCAGGCCGAACTCCTTGCGCCGCGCCAGCACCTGGGCCGACAGGCTGGCGGCCACGCCAATCAGGCCGATGCCGATGGCCACGGCCTGCAGGTAGTAGGTGACCGCAAAGCTGCGGTCGAAGATGGCCATCGACAGGCTGCGCAGCTCGGGCGTGGAGGCGAACTCCAGCATGGCCGGGTCGGGCGCCAGGCGCCTGAGCGCTTGCTGTACCTGCTGCGACTGCTGTGGTGGTCCCGCCCCGGCGGGCGCGTCCAGCCACAGGGCCAGATCGTTGAGCCGGGTGTCGCCCGTCAGCGCCTGGTAGTCCTGCCGGCTCATCACCACGGCGCCGAACTGCCGGGCGTAATCGCGCCAGACGCCGCGCACCTCGGTGCTCACCACGCGGCCTTCCAGGGGCAGCAGCAGCCGGCTGCCCGGCTCCGCGCCGTAGAGCGACACCATGGCCTCGCTGACGAAGACGCCCACCGTTCCTTCACGTGGGGGCAGGGGGGCTTGCAAGAGCGGCAGGGCGGCGGCAGGGTCGTCCAGTTCCCGTGCCACCAAGGCCACGGCAGGGCGCCCGGGCGCCAGTTGCAGCGCCCGGGTGCGGGAGGCTTCCACGCGCCGCACCCCGGGCAAGGCCTGCACCTGCGCCACAAAGCTGGCGTCCAGCCAGGCTTGCTCGCTGGCGGCACTGCTGGCGGCGGTGCGGGCGTACAGATCGGCCGGCAGCACGCTGTCCAGCCAGGTGGCCACGCCTTGGCGGAAGCTGGTCACCATCACGGTGAGCGCCACCGACAAAGCCAGACTGGCGACCACACCCGCCACGGCCGCGGTGGCCGTGTGGCGTTGAAAGCGTGCGCGCTGCAATGCCAGCAGCGCGAGCGCGCCCGACGGGGCGGGCACGCGCAGCAGCAGGGCGTGCACCGCCACCGGCACCAGTGCCACACCGCCCAGCAGCAGCGCCGCCACGCTGGCATAGGCCGCCACCGGCAGCCCGCCTATGGGGGGCATCAGGGCCAGCAGGAGGCCGCAGGCCACCACCGCCAGGGCTGGCGCAGCGCGCGGCGTGCGTGCGTGCGGCGACCCCAGGCCCTTCAGCGCCAGCGCAGGCTGCAACTGCTGGGCGCGCTGTGCCGGCACCCAGCCCCCTAACAGGGCCGACGCCACCCCCAGCAGGCCAAAGCCCGCCAGGCCCCAGCCGTCCATGCGCAGCGGCGGGGCGATGCCCGGGAAGTAGCCCCCGCCCAGGTCGCCCGCCAGCCAGTGCAAGGCGCCGGCGGCCATGGCGCTGCCCAAGGCCAGGCCCAGCGCACTGCCGGCCACGCCCAGGAGGCCGCACTCGGCCAGCACCAGGGCGCGTCGCTCGCCCGAGGTCAGGCCCAGCACTCCCAGCAGCGCCAGCGCAGGCGTGCGTTGCGCCACCGACAGGCTGACCACCGAGTACACAAGGAACGCGCCGACGAACAGCGCCACCAGCGCCAGCACCGTGAGGTTCACGCGGTAGGCGCGCGACAGGTGCGACACACGCTGCTCGGCCTCGTTGGCCGCCACGGCGGTGAGGCCCGCCGGCCAGCGACCTTCCAGCGTGCTGGCGGTCACACCGGGCTCCAGGCGCAGGTCGATGCGCGTGAGGCGCCCTTCCATGCCGAACAGGGCCTGCGCCGCGGCGATGTCGACCACCACCAGCGGCGTGCCCCCGGCGGCCACGCTGCCGCCCACCTGCAGCGTGTGCCAGCGTGGGCCGGCCTGCAGGCGCAGCAGTTGCCCATCGCGCAGGCCCAGGCGGTCGCGCGCCGCGGCGTTGACGAAGGCCAGACGGGGGTCCAGGGCCGCCAGCCGGCCCTGGCCCTGCGCAGGGCGGGGCAGCGCGCCAGGTGTCAAGGTGGCGGCTGCCAGCGCGTCCAGCCCGATCAGCCGCACGGGCATCCGGGAGGCAGCCTCTGGCGCAGGGGCCGCGGCATAGGTGTCCACCTCCACCACCGGGCTGGCGAGGGCCACGCCCGGCAACGCCGCCACGGTGTCGAGCCAACGGTCGTCGAAGCCTTCTCGCGGGCCGCGCAGCACAACGTCGGGGTCTCCGTTGGCCGAGCGCACCGCGGCCGAGAACTCGGCCAGTGCCGAGACATTGATCAGGTGCACCGACCAGGCCAGTG
>JBILSM010000042.1:0-22598 GCA_044372085.1 Rubrivivax sp. | reverse complement strand
ACATGAGGGCTCTCAGGAAACTGGCCCGAAACCGAATTTCCAACCTCCTGAAGTCTTTCCCATGAACCACCCGCTGATGTCAGGCCTGCGCCTGAATGCTCCTTCCCATGTGAAGCACGCACGGCTCACCGCCTGGGTGGCCGAGATCGCCGCGCTCACGCAGGCGGCCGACGTCGTCTGGTGCGACGGCAGCCAGGAAGAGTACGAGCGCTTGTGCGACCAGCTGGTGGCCGCCGGCACCATGCGCCGGTTGAACCCGGCCAAGCGCCCCAACAGCTTCCTGGCCTGGAGCGACCCGAGCGACGTGGCTCGCGTGGAAGACCGCACCTTCATCTGCAGCCAGCGCCAGGAAGATGCCGGCCCCACGAACAACTGGATGGATCCGCGCCAAATGCGCGAGTTGCTGCAGACGGGCGACCAGGCCCTGTTCAAGGGCGCCATGCAAGGCCGCACGCTGTACGTGGTGCCGTTTTCCATGGGGCCGCTGGGCTCGCACATCTCGCACATCGGGGTGGAGCTGACCGACAGCCCGTACGTGGTCATCAGCATGCGCACCATGACGCGCATGGGCCGCGCGGTCTATGACCTGCTGGGCGAGGACGGCGCCTTCGTGCCTTGCGTGCACACCGTGGGCGCGCCGCTGCAGCCTGGCCAGCAGGATGTGGCCTGGCCCTGCAACAAGACCAAGTACATCGTCCACTACCCCGAGACGCGCGAGATCTGGAGCTACGGCTCGGGCTATGGCGGCAATGCGCTGCTGGGCAAGAAGTGCTTCGCGCTGCGCATCGCCTCCACCATGGGGCGCGAGCAGGGCTGGCTGGCCGAGCACATGCTGGTGCTGGGGGTCACCTCTCCAGCGGGCAAGAAGTACCACGTGGCCGCCGCCTTCCCCAGCGCCTGCGGGAAGACCAACTTCGCCATGCTGGTGCCCCCGGCAGGCTTCGAGGGCTGGAAGGTCACGACCATCGGCGACGACATCGCCTGGATCAAGCCGGGCGCCGATGGTCGTCTGCACGCCATCAACCCCGAGGCCGGCTACTTCGGCGTGGCCCCCGGCACCAACGACAAGACCAACCCCAACTGCATGGCCTCGCTGACGCGCGACGTGGTGTTCACCAACGTGGCGCTCACCGATGACGGCGACGTGTGGTGGGAGGGCATGACCGACGAGCCCCCGGCACACCTGATCGACTGGCAGGGCCGCGACTGGACACCCGAGATCGCCCGCGCCCACGCCGACAACGGCAAGCCCCGGCCGGCCGCGCACCCGAATGCCCGCTTCACGGTCGCTTCCACCAACAACCCGGTGCTGGACGACCAGTGGGACTCCACCACCGGCGTGGCGATTGACGCCTTCATCTTCGGCGGCCGTCGCTCCACCACCGTGCCGCTGGTGACCGAGGCGCGCGACTGGACCGAAGGTGTCTACATGGCCGCCACCATGGGCAGCGAGACCACCGCCGCCGCCGCTGGCGCGCAGGGGGTGGTGCGCCGCGACCCGTTCGCCATGCTGCCCTTCTGCGGCTACAACATGGCCGAGCACTTCGGCCACTGGCTGCACCTGGGCGACAAGCTCAACGGCCACGGCGTGAAGCTGCCGGCCATCTTCTGCGTGAACTGGTTCCGCAAGGGCACCGACGGCAAGTTCGTCTGGCCGGGTTACGGCGAGAACATGCGCGTGCTGGCCTGGATGCTGGGCCGCATCGACGGCACGGCCGGCGGCGTGCAGAACGCCTTCGGCGTGAGCCCGCGCTACGAAGACCTGCAGTGGGACGGCCTGGCCTTCACGCGCGCGCAGTTCGACAGCGTGATCGGCATCGAGCCCGCCGCATGGCAGCAGGAACTGGCCTTGCACCAGGAGCTCTTCACCCAGCTGGCCCACGGCCTGCCGCCGGAACTGCCGGCCACCAAGGCCCGCATCGAGCAGCGTCTGGCGGCCTGAGATCCTGAGCGTCTGGGTCGCAGGGTCTGGCTGAACGGTGAAGCTTCAGATCCTGTCAGATCTCCACCTGGAGACCGAGGCCTTCGACCCCGAGCCGGCTGCGGGCGCCGAGCTCCTGGTGCTGGCTGGTGACATCGACAGCACCTGGGCCGGTCTGCAGCGCTTCGCAGGCTGGCCGGTGCCCATGCTGATGGTGGCGGGCAACCACGAGTTTGACGGTCGGGACCTGCACCAGGCCTGGGAGCCGCTGCGCGAGGCCTGCGGGCGGGCCGGTATCCGGCTCTTGCAGCGCGAGGAGGCCGTGATGCGTGACGCCGCCGGGCGCAGCGTGCGCTTCCTGGGCGCCACGCGCTGGAGCGACTTCGACCTCTTCGGTGAACGCGGCCGGCCCAAGGCCGAGCGCGCGGCAGCCTACTACCTCAAGAAGATGGGTTCGACCTTGCACGGCAAGCCCTTGGACCCGCAGACCTTGCGGGCGGAAGGGCAGGACTGCAGGGCCTGGCTGGAGCGGGCGTTGACGCAACCCCCCTCGACTTGGCTGTCGCCGCAGGTGTCGACGCCCCTGCCGCCCCTGCCGCCGCCCCAGCCACCCGGCACCGGCGCCACAACGGTGGTCATCACGCACTTCGCACCCAGCCTGCGCAGCGCCGACCCACGCTATGGCCGCCAGCCGGGCACGGCCAGCTTCTGCAACGCCGACGACGACCTGTTGCCGCGCGCCGACCTGTGGATCCACGGCCACTTGCACTGCCGCCACGATTACGCGGTGGACCGCCCCGGCCGCGCCCCGGCGCGCGTGGTGTGTCAGGCGCGCGGTCTGGCCAAGAAGGGCGAGGCGGCAGGCTTCGACCCTTGCCGGCTGTTCGACGTGTAGGCCTGGGGCGGCATGCCACAGGCGACCTACGGCCAATTGACTTGTGACAAGGCCAGCGTTTTCGAGAGCGAGATACTGCAGTCTGTGCCACCTGCGGCTGCCCGGCCGTTCCGGTCCGTTCCCGTGCAGGTGGCGTACATCGTTTTCTGGAGGAAACCTCAATGAAGATTCTTGTTGCCGTGGATGGCAGCCGCTTCACCAAGCGCATGCTCGGCTATCTGGCTGCGCACGACGAATGGCTGGGTGGCGCGCACCAGTACACCGTGCTGCATTCCGTACCGGCCGTGCCCCCGCGTGCCGCGGCGGTGATCGACAAGGCCACGCTCAGGGCGTACTACGACGACGAAGGCGAGAAGGTGATCAAGCCCATCCGCACCTTCTTCAGCAGGAAGCGCGAGCTGAAAGTGGACTTCCTGGTCAAGGCCGGGCCTGCAGCCGACAACATCGTCGCGATCGCCACCAAGGGCGGTTACGACATGGTCATCATGGGCTCGCACGGCCACAGCACGCTGGGCAACCTGGTAATGGGTTCGGTGGCCACCAAGGTGCTGGCCCACTGCAAGACGCCCGTGCTGCTGGTTCGCTGAAGTGCAAGAGCGCTGAAGACCGCCTTCGGATCGGCGGTGGCGGTCTGTCAACTGGGCCGCACGCCGATGCCGCTGAAGCAGGTGGCCAGCACCCATTCGATGACTTGCTCGTCGCTGTGCCGGCCTGAGGCCTTCAACACGCCAGGCACGGGGTCACAGGCGCGGGCAAACAGGGTGTAGAGCACCAGTTCAGGCGGCAGTGAGCGGTCCAGGTCACCGTCGCCCTGGGCCTGCACGATCCATTCGCCCAGGCGGTCACTCACCTGCATGAGAAGCTCCAGATACGCCTTGTGGCCCAGGAGTTCGGCGCGCAGCGTGGAATTCTGCGAGGGCAGGATGGGCATTTCGCCGGCAAGTTGCACCCGCAGCGCCCAGCGCGTGACCTCGCGCAGGCGTTCCACGGCGCCGACAGCCCGCGCTGCCTGCTGGTCCAACACCTCCATGGTGCGCTCCAGCACGCGCACCATGGCAGCGGCCGCCAGAGCCTCTTTGGAGGTGAAGTGCTTGTACAGGCTCGCCTTGGCGATACCCACATCGGCCGCCACCTCGTCCACCGTCATCTGCTCAAAGCCTTTTTCGGCCAGCAGGCGGTTGACGGACGAGATGATCGCGTCTTCGCGAACTCTCAGGACCTGATCGCGAAAGGAGCCTCGTGCCATACGGCGGATTCTAGGCCGCCGGGCCGCAATGGTGACTTCAAGGTCTTGCTTTGAACCGGGCAGTCGCGCATGCGCCAGACGGCCTGCGTCAAAGCCCGGGCCCCGGGCGGTTCGAAGCGAGTTCCGACCACCAAGTGCTGGGGTCGCCAGTGGGTCCGCCGGCTCCGGCCGCCGCCGCGGGGGCCGCAGCTATCGACAGGTCCAGGGCGAACGCGGTGCCGTAATCCGCGAAGTCCGGCGTCGTCGGGGCCGGCTCAGGCCGCAGACGCTCGATCAGACGAGATGCAAAGGTCCCTGGCTTCATGGTGTGCTCCCGGTCAACTTGGCTTTGGATCCAATGCTGACATCATGTGCTGCGGAGCATGACGGGAATTTGACCGTTTTGGTGTCGCAGATCACGTCATCGACGGGTGTGTCGCGCGTTCGCAACAGGTCGCCGGGCGCGTCGTGCGGGGCCGCTCGGGCGTGGCCGGGAAATGTCGGCCAGCAACAGCACGCTGCGCACCAGATCTTCCACGGCTTCGCTCAAGCTGGAGGGGGGCTCCAGTGTCTCGATGACGGCCAACAATTCGTCGGCGTCCTCCAGGTCATCCGGATCAAAGCCCGCGTAGAGAACGGCCAGCGGCTCCAGCAGGCCGGGGTGGCCCATCGCCATCAACCCGCCGAAGCGGTCCATCGCCGCGGCAAAGCCCGCCACCCAGGGCAGGGTGAGGTCCGAAGGTGCCAGCCCGTCGTCATCGATCTCGAACACCCAGGGGTCGAACCACTGCCGCTGCGAGATCGCGAGGTCCAGTTCGGCATGCCGGCGAGCGGCCAGCGCAGACAGTCGCAGCGCCTGCGGCCCGGGGGGCAGCGGCCGGCCCTCCCCATCGCCCACCCAGCGCAGCCATTGCGCCACCGGCACGGGCTGGGGCTGCAGCAGCACGCCGCACAGAAAGCCGTCCAGGGCGCTGATGTCCAGCGGCTCCAGGGGCTCGGGAAGTCCGTCCAGCAGTTGCTCCAGCTCGGTGAGTTCTGCGTCGGACAGGGGGGCAGCTTGGTTCATGGTCGGATTCTGCGGCGCAAACCTGCGGGCCGCGACTTGACTAGACTCTGCCCCTTTCACTTTCCCGATACAGGAGACCCCGCATGGGCGCGCCTCAACCCTTCACCTCGACCGCCGACATCGGCCACTGGATTGCCGGCGCCCCTTCAGCAGGCACGGCAGGCTCGGCCGGTGCGGGTGGGCGCGCGCAGAAGGTGTGGAACCCGGCCACCGGTCAGGCCGCACGTCAGGTGCTGCTGGGTACGCCGGCGGACGTGGACGCCGCCGTGGCCGCCGCCCGCAAGGCCCAGCCCGCCTGGGGTGACACCCCGCCGATCCGCCGCGCGCGGGTGATGAACGCCTTCCTCGCCCTGCTGAACCAGCACCGCGACACGCTGGCGTCCATGATCACGGCCGAGCATGGCAAGGTCTTCACCGATGCCCAGGGCGAGGTCACGCGCGGCATCGACATCGTGGAGTTCGCGTGCGGCATCCCGCAGTTGCTCAAGGGCGACTACACCGACCAGGTCTCCACCGGCATCGACAACTGGACGCTGCGCCAGCCCCTGGGCGTGGTGGCCGGCATCACGCCCTTCAACTTCCCCGTCATGGTGCCGTGCTGGATGTTCCCCGTGGCCCTGGCCTGCGGCAACGCCTTCATCCTGAAGCCCAGCGAGCGCGACCCGAGCCCGGCCCTGTTCATGGCCGAGCTGCTCAAGCAGGCCGGTCTGCCCGACGGCGTGTTCAACGTGGTGCAGGGCGACAAGGTGGTGGTGGACGCGCTGCTCACCCACCCGGACGTGAAGGCCGTGTCCTTCGTAGGCTCCACGCCGATTGCGCAGTACATCTACGAGACCGGTGCGCACCACGGCAAGCGCGTGCAGGCGCTGGGCGGCGCCAAGAACCACATGGTGGTGATGCCCGATGCCGACATCGACCAGGCCGTGGATGCCCTCATCGGCAGCGCCTACGGCTCGGCCGGCGAGCGCTGCATGGCCATCAGCGTGGCGTTGCTGGTGGGCGATGTGGCGGACCGCATCGTGCCCTTGCTGGCCGAACGCGCCAAGGCGCTGAAGGTGAAGAACGGCATGGAGCTCGACGCCGAGATGGGCCCCATCGTCACGCGTGAGGCGCGCGACCGCATCGAGGGCTACATCGCCTTGGGCGTGGACGAAGGCGCCACGCTGGTGGTGGACGGCCGGGGCTGCCAGGTGCCCGGGCACGAGGCCGGCTTCTTCACGGGCGGCACGCTGTTCGACCACGTCACGCCGGCCATGCGCATCTACAAGGAAGAGATCTTCGGCCCCGTGCTGGCCTGCGTGCGCGTGAAGGACTTCGCTGAAGCCGTGCAGCTCATCAATGATCACGAGTTCGGCAATGGCGTGTCGTGCTTCACCGGCGACGGTGGCGTGGCGCGCGAGTTCGCCCGCCGCATCCAGGTGGGCATGGTGGGCATCAACGTGCCCATCCCCGTGCCCATGGCCTGGCACGGTTTTGGCGGCTGGAAGCGCAGCCTCTTCGGTGACATGCACGCCTATGGCGAGGAGGGTGTGCGCTTCTATACCAAGCAAAAGAGCGTGATGCAGCGCTGGCCCGACAGCATCGGCAAGGGCGCGGAGTTCGCTATGCCGGTGGCGAAGTAGCCTGGCTGTACGCCAGCGGGCCCTCCCCGCTCCCGGCATGGGTCACAGCCGCCTTGGACAAGGTGGCCGCGACGCCTGCTGCGCTACTTCGCCTCGATGTCCACGCCCCGTGTTCTGCGGGGTGGCGTGCAGTCGCCCCGCTCGAGGCCCTCGACGAAGGCGGTGATGGCCTGTGCGGCTGCGGCCTCGGTGCTGCGCGCCATGCCGTTGCCTGCCAGGTTCATGTGCGAAGCGCCGTTGATGACCACGAGCCACTTGCAGCCCGCAGGCATGTTGCGGAAGGGTTCCGTGCGCGTTTGCCACGACGCGCCGCCGAGCTCGTTGTCGCGTGTACCGGTGATCGTCAGCACAGGCTTGACCAGGTTCGCCCAGGCGTTTTCCGGGAAGATGGGACCCACGCCCTGCGGTGAGAGCGCGATGTAGGCACGGTAACCGTCGGCGCCCCGCACGCCCACCAGGTTGCGCGCGCCGGCTTCCATCATCACCGTGGCTGCGCCCATGGAATGCCCCACCAGGAGGGCTGGGCGATCTGGGCACCGGGCCTCCGCCCAGCGTCGGGCGGCCGCCAGGTCCATGAACCGGCCGCGGTAAGCCAGCGGGTCGGTGATGAGGTCGGCCAGACCCTCGCGCATGCCGCCGCTGTCGCGCTTGTGCTCCCGCAGCGCGCGGCGTCCGCTCTCAGGGTGACCCACCACCACGGCCAGGTAGCCCAGGCTGGACAGCGCTTCGCCGAGGTAGGCGTACCCCTGCTCGGAGCCCCCGGCCCCCGGGGAGATCAGCGCCACGCCACGGCAGGCCCTGCCGTGCGGTTCGTAAGCGGTTGCGGACGGGCCTGTCGGTCTTCGCGGGTCAGGCGTACGGTGTCCTGTGCACTGGCCCCTCCTGCAGCCGTGGCCAGCAGCAAGGCTGCCTGGAGAGCCCCGGGGATTCGGTTGCGCTTCACGATCCGATCACCCCGCCGTCCGCGCGCCGCACCACCACGGGGGCCGATCCTTGAGATTCTTTTGCATATGCGAAAGCGTTAGCATTAAACAGACAAGCATTGCTCAATGTGCTCGGGCTAAGCCGCCTAGCTTATCTTTTCGTCGAGGTTCCCCTGTGAAACGTCCCCAACGCGTTGCGCTGTTGCTCTGCACGGCAGCACCATTCGTCATTCCCGTACACGCCCAAGAGCCGACCCCAGGCGCGCGAATGGAGGCCGTCACCGTCACCGGCACCCGCCAGGCCTACCGGGGTGACTTCAGACGCATGGAGACGCCACAAGCCGAGCAAACGATTGACGCTGAAGCCCTGCGTGCTTCTGGCGCGAGCGACCTGACGCAGGCGCTCGACCTGTCGGCTTCAGTAGCTCGACAAAACAACTTCGGCGGGCTTTGGAACGCCTTCGCCCTGCGTGGCTTCGTGGGCGACGAGAACCTGCCCAGCAACTACCTCGTGAACGGCTTCAACGCCGGCCGCGGCTTCGGCGGGCCACGGGATCTGTCGGGCATCGAGTCGATCGACGTTCTCAAGGGCCCACGCGCGGCACTGTTCGGGCGCGGTGAGCCGGGCGGCACGGTCAACCTGGTGACCAAGCGCCCCACCTTCAAGACGGCCGGGGAGTTTCGCGTCTCCGCCGGCGGCTTCGAGACCTACCGAGCCGATGTCGATTGGACGACCCCGCTGTCCGACGCGATCGCCGTGCGCCTGGTGGGCTTCGCCGAAGACGCCGGCAGCTTTCGCGACACGGTCGCGACCCGCAAGTACGGCATGAGCCCGTCTCTGGCCTGGCGCATCAGCCCACAAAGCAGGCTGGTCTATGAACTGGAGCTCAGCCATCAGGAAATCCCCTTCGATCGAGGCGTGCTGGCCATCAATGGCCAATTGGGCCGCATCCCGCAGAGCCGCTTTCTAGGTGAGCCGGGTGACGGGCCGCTGGAGGCCAACGTGCAGGGCCATCAATTCGAGTTCCAGCACGACTTCAGCAAGGACTGGAGCGCCCTGGTGGGCTTCACCACGCGCAAGACTTCGTTGGAAGGCTTCTCGACCGAGGCGGAACTGGCCACGAACCGCCAGCGGCTGCTGGTGGATGGCCAGACGCTGACCCGGCAACGCCGGTTCCGTGACTACGATGCGTCCTACCAGGTGATCCGCGCCGAGATCAACGGCCGCTTCCGGTTGGCCGGGCTGCAGCATCGCCTGATCTTTGGCGTCGATGCCGACCGCTTCGAGAACGACCAGGTCTTCCTGCGCGTCCGCGCGCCTGCACTGGCCAGCAACCCGACATTGACGCAACTTCAAGCCATCAACATCTTCAACCCGGTGTACGGCAGCTACACCCTGCCCACGCCGACCCCGCTGACCAACCGGGTGGAAGTCCAAAGGTCGCTGGGTGTGTTCGCGCAGGATCAGATCAACCTCAGCGAGCGTCTGCAGCTGCGCCTGGGAGCGCGCTTCGATCACTACCGACAGACCCTCGAGGACCGGGCGACCAGCCGAGTGTCGGCGCAGACGGAAGCGCGCACCAGCCCGCAGCTCGGCCTCGTCTACCGGGCGGCAGACGCACTCTCGCTCTATGCCACGTACGGTGAGAACTTCCGCCCGCTGTCCGGCGCGGATGCCCAGGGCAATGGCTTCGAGCCCAACCAGTCCACGTCGGTTGAAGCCGGCGCGAAGTTTTCGCTGGGCGGCATCAACGGCACGGTGGCGGTGTTCCAGGTCAAGCAGAGGAACATGCTCGTCGCCGCCGACGCCAGCGCGGTAACCCAGCTGGCCATTGGCCAGGCTCGCAGCCAGGGACTGGAAATTGACCTCCACGGCGATCTCATGGATGACCTGAGTCTGTGGGCCTCGTACGCCTATGTGGACGCCAAGACCTCCAACACCTTCAACGACGTCAACTTCGGCGTTGCGGTTCCTGCTGGCACGCAGCTGCTCAACGTGCCCAAGCACAGCCTGAGCCTGCAGGTGGTGAAGTCCATGGCCGTGGCCGGGCGCGGCCTGCAGTTCGGCGGCGGCCTCGTCTACGTGGGCCAGCGTTCGGGCGAGTTCACCACCAACTTCAAGTTGCCGGCCTATACCGTGGCGCGGGCCTTCGCAGCCTACGGGCTGACGAAGTCAACGACCTTGCGCCTGGACGTCGACAACCTGTTCAACGAGACCTACTACACCAACTCGTTCTCGGCGCTGTGGGTGCAGCCGGGCGCACCGCGCAGCGCGCGGGTGTCAGCGACATTCAGGTTCTGAAGTGGCGAGCTTGATGAGACTGCAGGCTGAGAAGTTGCGCGTGCTGCGTGGCGGCAAGGAGGTGCTGTCGGGGGTGAGCTTCGTCGTCGCCCCAGGCGAGGTCTACGGCCTGCTGGGGGGCAACGGTGCGGGCAAGTCCACCACGCTGTCCACCTTTCTGGGCTTTGTGCCCGCCGCCAGCGGCCGGGTGATCGTCAACGGCCTCGATGTCGGCACCGACATTGCGGCCACCCGCCGCGCCATCGCCTATCTGCCGGAGGCGGCATCCTTGTACGAACACCTGGATGCACGCGAGAACCTGCACTACTTTCTGCAGCTGGCTCAGGTGCGAAGCCATGCGGCTGACATCGATGCGGCGCTGGACCGTGTGTCGCTGGCTTTGGCGGCACGCGGCCTCAAGCTGCGCGCTTACTCCAAAGGCATGCGCCAGAAGGTGGCCATCGCACTGGCCCTCCTGCGCGACACCGACATCCTGTTGCTCGACGAGCCGACCTCCGGCCTGGACCCCAGCGCCATCGACGAGTTCCACGACCTGCTACGCGGCCTGGCCGATGCCGGCAAGTCCACCCTGATGGTGACGCACGACGTGTACGGCGCCTGCCAGGTGGCCGACCGCATCGGCTTGCTGCGCGGCGGGCATCTGGTGGACCAGTTCGATGCCCCGGCCGGCGGCCGCATTGACACCGAAACCGTGCACCGCGCCTTCTCTGCGAAAGCGCTCGCGTGAAGCGGGTGTTCATCATCGCCGGCGCTGAATGGCGCTACTGGTTGCGTTCACGCCTGGCCCTCGGTGGCGCCCTGCTGCTGGCAGGGCTGCTGATCGCCACCACGGTACTGACCACCTTGCGCATGCAAGGCGAAGCGGCGGATCGCGCGCGCCACCAAGCCGAGGCCGAAGCCGCCTTCCTTTCGCAGCCGGCGCGGCATCCGCACCGCATGGTGCACTACGGGCATTACGTTTTCCGTACGCCGGCACCCCTGGCCTTGTTCGACCCCGGGCTGGACGCGGTCACGGGCCAATCGATCTTTCTGGAGGGCCACCGCCAGAACACGGCCATGTTCGCGGCGTCCGGCGCCAGCGCCGACCTGGGCGGCTTCAGCTGGCTGAGCCCGGCGATGGTCTACCAGCTGTTCGCCCCGCTGCTGGTGATCTTGCTCGGGCACGGCCTGATCGCCCGCGAACGCGAGGCCGCGACGCTGGCGAGCCTGCTCGCGCAAGGCACGCCGGGCCGGGTGCTGCTGGCGGGCAAGGCGCTTGCGCTGCTGTCCTTCGTGATGCTGCTGCTCTTGCCGCTGGCCGTCAGTGCGGGCCTGGCCGTTCGTGCAGGCGAGCAGGCACTGGCTGCCTGGGCCTTGTTCGGCGCGTACCTGCTGTACCTGGTCATCTGGGCCGCGCTGGCCATGCTGGCTTCTGCACTGTTGCGCCGCCGCGCGGCCGTGCTGGCCACCCTGGCGACGCTATGGATCGCACTGAACCTGGTGCTGCCCGCCGTGGCTGCCAGTTGGGCATCGAACGCCGCGCCGATAGTCGGCAAGCTCGAGACCGACCTGGCGATGCTGTCCGACTTGCGCAAGCTGGGCGACGGCCACAACGCCAACGACCCGGCCTTCGCGAAGCTGCGCGCCGATTTGCTGGCCAGGCACGGCGTGCGACGGGTTGAAGACCTCCCCATGAACCTGCGCGGCGTGGTGGCACAGGTCGGCGAGCGAAAGCTCACCGAGACGCTGAACCGCTATGCACGCGCGCAAGCTGCGGCAGAAGCCCGGCAGGCGGAGGTGCTTGCCCGCCACGGCTGGTTCACCCCGCTGCTCGCGGTGGCCGAGGCCTCGCGAGCTGTGGCCGGCACCGATCTCGTGCACCACCACCGCTTCCTGCTGGAGGCCGAAGCGCTGCGCTACGCCTTCGTGCAGGGGCTGAACAAGATACACGCGGAGAAGCTTGCCTATAGCGACGACGTCCGCCGCAGCGGTGATGCGCTGGCGGAGGAGCGCACGCGGGTGGATGCCACGAACTGGCAGCTGCTGGAGCGCTTTCGTTTCGAACCCGACGCGGCGGGCAGCCGCATCACCCGGGCCGGGCCGCAGTGGCTGATGCTGTGCGTCTGGTGCGTCATCCTGGCCAGCGCTGGGTTCTGGGCGGGCGGAAGGCTCAAGCCATGAGTGCGCCGTCTTTCTCCGCGGGTACGTGGTTCGCAGTCCGCCGTGAGACGGCCTTGCTGGCGCGCGAGCGGTCGGTGTGGGTCTGGTGGCTGGTCGTGCTGTGCCTGTCGGTGCTGGCCGTGTCGGCGGGGCTTTCCGAGATCCACCAGCAGAAGGCGACGATCGCGCGCCTGGTCGAGGCCGACCGCGCCGATCGCCTGACCGTCCAGAAGACGCAGAAGGACTGGGGCGGCGCCGCGTACTACAGCTTCCACCTCACCTTCGATCCGCCTTCGGACTTCGCCTTCGCAGCGCTCGGTCGGCGCGACGACGCGGCGTGGAAACACCGCGTGCGGATGCTGGCACTGGAGGGCCAGATCCATGAACGAGATGCCGGTCACCCGTTGCTGGCCCTGATCGGCCGGTTCGACTTCGCGTTCCTCGCGGCCTTCGTGGTGCCGCTCGTGCTGATCGTACTGCTGCACGACCTGCGCTCCAGCGAGCGCGTGGCCGGGCGTCACGACCTGCTGGTGGCGACCGCGGGTCACTCGGCACGGCTGTGGCCGTTGCGCGCCGGGCTGCGCGCCAGCGGGGTGTTCGTATGCGTCGCGCTGCCGCTGGTGGTGGGTGCCGGACTGAACGGCACCGCCCCGACGACACTGCTGGCGGCTTGCGCGTTGCTGTTCGTCTACCTGCTGTTCTGGACCGCGGTCTGTGCTGCGGTAGCGGCCTGGCGGCAAACGGGGGAAGTGATCCTGGCCACGCTGATGGCGCTGTGGATCCTGCTGGGCGTCGTGGTCCCGGCCGCTGGCCGCATCGCCATCGACCGTGCGGTGCCCGTGCCATCGGGTGCGGACATCATCATGACCCAGCGCGAAGCGGTGAACGACGCATGGGACCTGCCCAAGGCGACGACGATGATGCCCTTCGTCGAACGCCATCCGCAGTGGGCGGCCTACGCTGCCGTCGACCGGCCGTTCGAGTGGAAGTGGTATTTCGCCTTCCAGCAGGTGGGTGACCAGAGGGCCCAGGCCCTGTCCGAAGCCTACACCGCAGGCCGCTCGACGCGTGACCGCCTTGCCGGCTGGCTGGCGCTCATCGCGCCGCCGGTGTTGATGGAGCGCACGCTGCAGGCCATGGCGGGGACAGACGTGCAGGCCACCCTGGCCTATGAGGCCAGGGTACGTGCCTTTCACGCCGCACTGCGTGAGTTCTACTACCCGAAGCTCTTCCGTAGCGAAGCTTTCGACGCCTCCGCGTTCGAAGCCTTGCCACAGTTTCGTGCCGGGGTGGCACGGGACCAGCCAAGTGCCCCATGGTGACTCACTTGACATGACGGCCTTGGCAGACTCTTGACGTTTCACCCGCAAGTTTGCTGTTTCAGCCGGACACCGCGTGGCTGCTCAGGTTGGCCGATGCCTTCTGTCTTCCATCGTGCTGAAGTCTTTGCTCATGGTGTGTCGTCCGCACCACGATGACCTTACCGGGCTGGGCAGGTGACGCGCTCAGGCGAACAGGCGTTCGAGTTCGGCCTGCTGCTGCGCGTCGTAGGTGACGACGCCTACCGGCACCGTGGGCGGCAGATGGCTCCGCAGCTCGGCAGCCTCTTGCGGCGTGAACCCGCCGCACAGTTCGATGAGCTGGGTGCCTTGCGCGGCCTGCTGGCGGGCGGCTTCGATGGCCGCTGCCAGGTCCGGCACCCCGATCACCTGGGTGGTGAACGCATCCGAGGTCAGCGCTGCGCGGTGCTGGTGCGCGGCGTATCCGGGTGCCTTGACGATGAAGGTGAATCGGCTCAGGGGCATGACAGGGTTCTCCGATGCGGGCAACGGGCCAGGGCGAGGCTTGCGGGCGGGATGCTGACCCGCTAGATGCCAGGGCGGTTGGCAGCAGTGGCGAAGAGGGGCTCCAGCGCTGCCGACGCGGCCCGGTATCGCTCGTAAGCCTCGCGATGGGCCGCGCGCGTGCGCTCTTGCGGCTCGACCCAGCGTTCGACGGCAGTGAAGCGACGGCTCGCTTCGACCAAATCTTTCGCTTGTCCGGTGGCCACGGCCATGATGGCGGCCAGGCCTTGGGAGGTGAGTTCATGGTCCGTAAAGGGTGCCACGGGCACGCCCAGCACGTCGGCCTTGATCTGTGCCAGAAGCGGGCTGCGCGCCAAGCCGCCTGCCAGGCGCATGCTGTGCAGCTCCACACCGCGCTCGCGCATCACGTCCGCAATGTGGCCCACCGAGAAGGCCAGGCCCTCAAAGACGGCGCGCGCAAAATCCTCCGGGCGGCTGTTCAGGCGCAGCCCGAGCATCGCTCCGCTGGCCCAGGGATTCCACAGCGGTGTGCGCTCGCCCGACAGGTAGGGCAGGAAAGTCAGGCCGTTGGCCCCTGGCGGCGCTTCGGCGGCCAGCCGCTCCAGCGCCGCGGGGTCTTCGCGCAGCAGGCTGCGGCACACCCATTCCAGCGAGCTGCCGGCAGCGGCTGTCGACCCGCGCACCAGGTACTGGCCTGCAAAAGGCACGCTGTAGATGCGCCGCGCCGGGTCGTCGATCGGCTTTGGCCACAAGACCCCCATCGAGCTGACGGTGCCGGAGATGTCGGCAGCGTCGCCAGGAGCCGACAGGCCCGCGCCCAGGTAGGCGCTCTTGCTGTCGAACGCGGCGGCGATCACGCGCACGCGGCCAAAGCCGAAGCGCGCGGCCAGCGCTGGCCGCATCTCGCCGAGATCCTGGCCTGCCTCGACGATGCGCCCGAAAGGCGCGTCATCGGCGGACAACGCGTGGCGCAGCGCGGCGTCGTAGAGCCGAAGTCCGGTGAAGGCGTTGAGGCTGGCTTCCCCGCACAGAAGGTGGTTGAGCCAGCCGGTGGCGTCCAGGAAGTGGCGCGTGCGGCGCGCCATCTCCGGCGACCGCTCGGCGAAGTCCAACCATTGCGGCAGTGGGTCCGCAGGGTGCACGCGCAGACCGTGGTCGTTGCCTGCTGTGCGAAGCGCCGCCATGACGCGGCGTGCCTGCCCGGCAGCGCGACGGTCGGGGTACATCGTGGCCGCGCCCAGTGCGCGGCCGTCAGCACCCAGCGCCACATAGCCGGCCAGCGGGCCGGCGGCGGCCAGCGCCACCGGCCGCACGCCCGCACGCTGCGCCTCGCCCAGGCCTTGCAGCAGCAGCGATTCCCATTGTTCGGGTGACTGCTCGAACACATCGCCTTCGATGCGCGAATCCACCGGCGCCGACCAGGCCCAGCGCCTGCGGCCGGTATCGTCGTAGGCCGCAAGCCTCAGGCTTTGCGTGCCCAGATCGACGGCCAGCAGGTTGGCGCCGTCGCCCGGCATGCTCATGGGGCCAGTTCGCGCAGCTGGCTGGCGCACTGGCGCATACCTTGCGCCAGCAGGCCGCGATCCGACCCCATGGCGATGACGCTATAGCCCAGCGCCCGATAGTCGCGCGCCTGCGCAGCGTCACGCGCCAGCACGCCGGCCGCCTTGCCGTGCGCTGCGGCAGCTTGTGCCACGCGCGCCAGCACGTCGCGGAACGCCGGGTCGGACGGGGTTCCCGCTCCCAGGCCCAGCGCAATGCCCAGGTCCGTGGGTCCGACGAACAGCACGTCTATGCCGTCGACGGCCGCAATCGCCTCGGCCTGTGCCAGACCCTCCGCCGATTCGATCTGCGCCATCAGCCACAGCCGCTCGTTGATGGTGGCGACGTACTGCGCGTAGTCGCGGCCATAGGCGCTGTTGCGCGTGGAGGTGGCGGCCCCGCGCCGGCCCAGCGGCGGCACGCGCGCCAGGTCCACCAGCTCATGCGCTTCCTGCGCGTCGCGAACGTCGGGCACCATCAGTCCGTGGACGCCGAGATCGAGCGCACGCTTGAAGACCACGGCATCGACGGCGCCCACGCGCAACACTGTCGCAGCGCCGCCGCCTGCCGCGGTGGCCTGCAATTGATGCTGCAGGTCGCGCCAATCGCTGGCGCCGTGTTCGTGGTCGAAGAGCAGCCAGTCAAAGCCTGCCAGCGCCGCCATCTCGGCGGCGTCGGCATGGCCCAGGCTCAGCCAGGTGCCGGCCAGGAAGCGGCCGTCCAGGGCCGCGCGGCGGATGGTGTCGTGCATGGTGCTGCCTCCTGTTTATCGAACAAGAGGCGGGTGGTCGTGCCGTGCGGCAGGGTGGCCTGGTGAAGCTTCAGAACGGAATATCGTCATCCATGTCGTCGAAGCTGGTGGCCGACTTCGCCGGCGCCGGCTTGGCCGCAGGGGCGCTGCGCTGCGCAGGGGCCGAGCGAGCCGGGGCGCCGCCGCCCATGTCGTCACCACCCCCCATGCCGCCTTCGCGGCCGCCCAGCAGTTGCATCTCGGTGGCCACGATGTCCACCGTGTTGCGCTCGATGCCGTCCTTGTCGGTGTACTTGCCGTATTTCAGGCGGCCCTCCACGTACACCGGCCGTCCCTTCTTCAGGAACTCGCCGGCAATCTCGGCCAGACGGTCATAGAAGGTGACACGGTGCCACTGGGTGTCTTCGATGGACTCGCCAGAGGCCTTGTCCTTGCGGCGGCTGGAGGTGGCGATGGAGATGTTGCAGATGGCCGCGCCGCTGGGGGCATAGCGCACCTCTGGGTCGCGCCCGCAGTTGCCGACGAGAATGACTTTGTTGACCGAGGCCATGGGCGCTCTCCTGGGTGGGGTGTTTGAGGGAGGGATTCTGGGCTCCCGCGCCAGCCGCGAGGCCTCGGTGCGGGGAGTGCGCAGGCATGATACCGACGCACAGGCTGTCGGCCCTCCCCCGCCAGAGGGCCCACGCAAGGGGCGGGTGGTTCCGTGCGCAAGGGGCGTCCGCCATGCGCATGGCGAGGTGCCGCGCTCGCCTTACCTGAACCCCACCCGGTCCAGCATCTGCTGCACCGCCACCTGGTTCATGCCCACGCGGCTGATGGGCACCAGCTCGCTCTTGAAGCTGCCGCCCGTCATGGCCTTGAGCGCGGGGTTGTCGAAGCTCACGCCCTGGGCCGCCGGCCATTCATTGTTGCCGTTGGCGAAGTGGTTCTGTGCCTCAGGGCTGGCCAGGTACTCCAGGAACTTCACCGCCGCCGGCGCGTTCTTCGCGTGCCGTGCCACTGCGCCGCCAGCGATGTTCAGGTGCGTACCCCAGCTGGCCTGGTTAGGGAAGACGACGCCCACACGTTCGGCCACGGTCTTGTCCTCGGGCTTGGCCGAGCGCATCAGGCGCGCCAGGTAGTAGGTGTTGGTGAGCGCCACGCTGCATTCGCCGCTGGCCACGGCCCGGATCTGGTCGGTGTCGCCGCCCTTGGGCGCGCGCGCCATGTTGTCCACCAAGCCCTTGAGCCAGGCCTCGGTCTTCTGCGGGCCGATGTGTTCCACCATCGCACCAAAGAGGCTGAGGTTGTAGGGGTGGGCGCCAGAGCGTGTGCACACGCGCCCCTTGTTGACGGGCGCCGCCAGCTCCTCATAGGTGTCGACGTCCTCGCGCTTGACCTTGAGCTTGTCGTAGACCACCACGCGGGCGCGGGTGGACAGGCCGAACCAGGCCGTGCCCTCGTCGGTGGGCTTGGCGCGCAGATTCGCCGGGATGGCCTTTTCCAGCACCGCTGACTTGACGGGGCGGAACATCCCGTCCACCTCGGCGCGCCACAGGCGGGCGGCGTCTACCAACAAGACCACATCGGCCGGCGAGGCCGAGCCTTCGGCCCGCAGCCGGGCCAAGATGCCGGCGTCGTCCGCGTCCACGCGCTGGATGCGGATGCCCGTGGCCTTGGTGAAGCCGCTGTACAGGGCTTCATCCGTGGGGTAGTGGCGGGCGGAGTAGAGGTTCAGCACGGCCTCCTGGGCACGTGCTGGGGTGCCGCCCAGCGCGACCGCAGCCACCATCAGGGCGGCCAGCCCGCGAGCACCGACCAGCAGACGCCGTGCGGGCGTGCGGGAGTTCAAGGGACGTGGGGTGGCCATGAGGGGTCCTTTCGAGGATTCAGAGGGTTCGCGGTGACGTGAGGGAGAAGGTTCAGGATCAGGGCAGGCGCCGGGTTCCCCCGTAAGCCTCGCGATGCAGATCACGATTTAGACCCGACTCTATCAGCAAATGCGAATCATTACCATTTGCGTTAGATCAAGTTCAGGCCGGAAATCTCGTCGGGATGCTGCTGGCCCCCGTGCCTTACCATGCCCGCCGCCCATGACCGACAACGCGCCGCCTCTGGACGAGACCCCTTCCTTTCTGCAGGAAGACGATGCGCAGGCCTACACATTGAGCGCGCCGCCGTCGCGCCAGCCCTGCGAGCCGGCCGACGCCCTGCAGGTCCTGCGCGACGTGTTCGGTTACAGCGCCTTCCGCGGCGGGCAGGCCGAGATCGTCGAGCATGTGGGCGCGGGCGGTGACGCCCTGGTGCTCATGCCCACGGGTGGCGGCAAGAGCCTGTGCTACCAGGTGCCGGCCATCGTGCGCCACCGCAGCGGCCATGGCGTGGCGGTGGTGGTGAGCCCGCTGATCGCCCTGATGCACGACCAGGTGGGTGCGCTGGAAGAGGCCGGGGTGCACGCGGCCTTCCTGAACAGCACGCTGGATGGCGAGGAAGCGCGGCGCATCGAGCGCGAGCTGCTGTCGGGCCGTCTGGTGATGCTCTACGCCGCCCCCGAGCGCGTGCTGAACCCGCGCTTTCTGGCCATGCTGGACTCACTGCACGAGCGCGGCCGGCTGAGCCTGTTCGCCATCGACGAGGCGCACTGCGTCAGCCAGTGGGGGCACGACTTCCGCGCCGACTACCTCGGCCTGTCGGCCCTGCACGAACGCTACCCCGGCGTGCCGCGCGTAGCGCTCACCGCCACGGCTGACGAGCACACGCGGCAAGACATCGTCGAGCGCCTGGCGCTGGCCGGCGCGCGCCGCTTCGTGGCGAGCTTTGACCGCCCCAACATCCGCTACGCCATCGTGGAGAAGGACAACGCCCGCGCCCAGTTGCTGCGTTTCCTGCGCGACGAGCACGAGGGCGAGGCCGGCATCGTCTACTGCCAGAGCCGGCGCAAGGTGGAGGAGACAGCGGCCTGGCTGGCGGAGGAGGGCATCCCCGCGCTGCCTTACCACGCCGGGCTGGAGCCCGAGGTGCGCCGCCGCCACCAAGACCGCTTCCTGCGCGAGGACGGCCTGGTGATGGCCGCCACCATCGCCTTCGGCATGGGCATCGACAAGCCCGACGTGCGCTTCGTCGCCCACCTGGACCTGCCCAAGAACATCGAGAGCTACTACCAGGAGACGGGCCGCGCCGGGCGAGATGGCGCGCCGGCCGATGCCTGGATGGCCTACGGCCTGGCCGATGTGGTGAACCAGCGCCGCATGATCGACGAGGGCGAGGCCGACGAGGAGTTCAAGCGCCTGCAGCGCGCCAAGCTCGAGGCTCTGCTGGCGCTGGCCGAGGCGCACGATTGCCGCCGCGTGCGCCTGCTGGCCTACTTCGGCGAAGCCCGGGAGCCCGCGCAGGGCGGCAGCGCCTACCGCTGCGGCAACTGCGACAACTGCCTGCAGCCGCCTGCCACCTGGAACGCCACCGAGGCCGCGCGCAAGGCGCTGAGCTGCATCTACCGCTTCGGCCAGCAGGGCGGCGCCAGCTACGGTGCCGGCCATCTCATCGACGTGCTGCGCGGCAAGGTCACCGACAAGGTGCAGCAGCGCGGCCATGAGCGGCTGTCCACCTTCGGCATCGGCGCCGAGGTGAGCGAGGCCCAGTGGCGCGGCGTGCTGCGCCAGCTCATCGCCCTGGGCCACCTGCGCGCCGAGGGCGAGTACGGCACCCTGGCCCTGACGCCGAGCGCGCGCGAGGTGCTGCGCGGGGAGGTGGAGTTGCTCCTGCGCGTACCGGCCGAACCCGCGCCGCGCTCCAAGGCCGGCGCACGCGGCGGCCGAGGGGCCCGAGGCGCGGCCGACCGGCCGCCGCCGCTGCCGCTGGACGACACGGGGTTGGCGCTGTTCGCGCAACTCAAGGCCTGGCGCGCCGAGGTGGCGCGTGAACACGGCCTACCGGCTTATGTGATCTTCCACGACGCCACCCTGGCCGAGATGTCCCGTGAGCGCCCGGGCAGCCTGGACGATCTGGCCGGCATCAGCGGCGTGGGCGCGAAGAAGCTCCAGGCTTACGGCCAGGAGATCCTGCGCGTGCTGGGGCGCACGGTCTGATGGGCACCGAAGGCCCCGCGTGCAGAATCAAGCGCTCCATCCTTTTCCTCTGTTCACCCCAATCCCGCACACCGCCATGAACGACCGACTCCGATGCTTCTGCCAGGCCGAGGACTTGCAAGGCGCCGCCGGCTGGCTGACCGAAACCCGGCGCCACCTGCACCGCCACCCCGAGCTCTCGTTCCAGGAGGCCGAAACCGCCGGCCTTGTAGCCAAGCGCTTGCAGGAATGGGGCTGGCAGGTCACGCCCGGCGTGGGCGGCCATGGCGTGGTGGGCACCATGACGCTGGGCCCTGGCCGCAAGTCCATCGCGCTGCGCGCCGACATGGACGCCCTGCCCATCCAGGAGGCCACGGGCAAGCCCTGGCAGAGCGTGCACGACGGTGTGATGCACGCCTGCGGGCATGACGGCCACACCGCCATCCTGCTGGGCGCGGCCCAGCACCTGGCGGCCACGCGGCGTTTCAGCGGCACGGTGCACTTGGTGTTCCAGCCGGCCGAAGAGGCGGGCAAGGGCAGCGGCGCGCAACGCATGATCGAAGACGGGCTGTTCGAGCGCTTTCCCTGTGACGCCATCTTCGGCCTGCACAACACGCCCGGGCTGACTGCCGGCACCTTTGGCTTCATCCCTGGTGCCGCGATGGCGGCGTCGGACAGCTGCCGCATCACCGTCCACGGCCGGGGCGGGCATGCGGCGCGGCCGCATCTCGCGGTGGACCCCATCCTCATCGCCGGCAGCCTGGTGGTGGCGCTGCAAAGCGTGGTGTCCCGCAACATCGACCCGCGCCACACCGCCATCGTCACCATCGGCTCGCTGCACGCGGGCTCGGCCTACAACGTCATCCCCGACAGCGCCACGCTGGGCCTGAGCATCCGCTCCTTCGATGCCGAGGTGAGGAACCAGCTCGAGCAGCGCATCCGCACCCTGGTCGCCGCCCACGCGGCCGGCTATGGCGGCGAGGTGACCATCGACTACGAGCGCGGCTACCCGGTGGTGGTGAACACCGCCCCCGAGACCGAGTTCGCGCGCCAAGTGGCCGAAGAGCTGGTGGGGCCCGAGCGCGTGATCTCGCCCTTCCCGCCCGTGACCGCCAGCGAGGACTTCGCCTATTACCTGCAGAAGAAGCCCGGCTGCTTCCTGCGCCTGGGCAATGGTGCCGACAGCGTGATGCTGCACAACCCGCGCTACGACTTCAACGACGAACTGCTGACCGTGGGTGCGGCGTACTGGACACGCCTGGCAGAGCGCTTTCTGGAGCCGGCGTGAGGCCGTCGAGGAAGATGGGAGAACGGGGCTGCGTGAGCCAGCCCCTGGCGCTGATCGGCAGGGCCGCATGAACGGCGCGCAGAGCCTGGTGCGCACGCTGCTTGCGGCCGGCGTGGACACCTGCTATGCCAACCCCGGCACGAGCGAGATGCACTTCGTGGCGGCGCTGGACACCACGCCCGGCATGCGCTGCGTGCTGGGCTTGCAGGAGAACGTGGTCACGGGCATGGCCGACGGCCACTTCCGCATGGCGGGCCGCCCGGCTTGCACCCTGCTGCACTGTGGCCCGGGCCTGGCCAATGGCTGGGCGAATCTGCATAACGCCCGTCGCGCGGCCAGCGGCATCGTCAACCTCGTCGGAGACCAGGCCACCTGGCACCGTCCGCATGATGCGCCCTTGACCGCCGACACCGAGGGCCTGGCCCGCGCGGTCTCGGCCTGGGTGCGCACCAGCACCCGCGCTGACGAGGTGGGCCGGGACGGCGCCGCGGCGGTACAGGCCGCCCGCAGCGCCAACGGCCAGGTGGCCACGCTGGTGCTGCCGTCAGACGTCTGCTGGGACGAAGGCGGCGAGGTGGCCGCCGCTCTGCCTGACCTGCCGCCCGCGGCACCGGACCCGCACGCCGTGCAGGCGGTGGCCCGCCTGCTGCGCAGCGGGCGGCGCGTGTTGCTGTTGCTGGCCGGTGGCGCCCTGCTGGCGCCCGGCCAGGCCCTGGCCTGGCGCGTGGCCCAGGCCACGGGTGCCGAACTGATGGCGGACTATGTGGCCGGCCGCGTGGCCCGCGGCCAGGGACGTCTGCCGTTGCGCCGTGTGCCCTACAACACCGACCAGGCCGTGCAGGCGCTGGCGCCCTATGACGACATCGTCCTGGTGAACGCCAAGGCACCCGTGGGGTTTTTCGGCTATCCCGGCAAGCCCTCGCGCCAGTCACGGCCCGAGGCCGTGTTCCATGTGCTCAGCCGGCCGGAGCAGGACGCCCTGGCCGCCTTGCAAGCCCTGGTGGACGAACTGGGCGCGCCCGAGCGGCCCATGCCGGACACGGGGCCCGTGCCGGAAGCCGGACGCGGCGCGCCCA
>JBILSM010000041.1:0-22612 GCA_044372085.1 Rubrivivax sp. | reverse complement strand
GCGAAGAAGTCATCGGCAGCGAAACCAAGGTCAAGGTCGTCAAGAACAAGGTCAGCCCGCCCTTCAAGACGGCGGAGTTCGACATCCTGTACGGCGAAGGGATCAGCCGCGAAGGCGAAATCATCGACATGGGCGTCAATGCCCGCGTGCTCGAGAAGTCCGGCGCCTGGTATGCCTACAACGGCGAGAAGATCGGTCAGGGCAAGGACAACGCCCGCGAGTTCCTGCGCGAGAACCCTGAACTGGCGGTGGAAGTGGAGAACAAGGTCCGCGCAGCCATGGGCATTCCGCTGCTGCCCGCGGGCGAGGCGGCCTGAAGACCCCTTGCCGACGGCACCGAACTGGGCTTGCCTGAACTCGGCTGAAGAGCCTGCCGGCCTGCGAACGTGCCTGCGAACGTGACTGCGTCTCGTCAGCCCACCTCGCTGCGCCAACGCGCCCTGATGTGGCTGGCCCAGCGGGAGCACTCGCGCAAGGAGCTGCACGACAAGCTGCAGCGCTGGGTTCGGGCCCTGGAAGCCACTCGCGGCCTGGCGCCCTCCGCGCCCGCGCCCTTTCCCGGTGCATCAGGGCCCGGCGCGGTTCAAGCGATTCAGGCGTCCGAGGCGCTGGAAGGGCCCGAGGGCCTGAAGCGGGCGGACCGGGCTGAGCCGGCTAAGCCGGCCGAGCGGCCTGAACTCCCTGACATCAGGCAGATCCCCGAGCTGCTGGACGCACTGGAGGCCGCGGGTCATCTGTCCGACGCGCGCCTGCTCGAATCGCGCGTCCAGGTGCGCGCTGCACGTTTTGGCAACCTGCGCATCGAGAGGGAACTGCAGCAGCTGGGCGTGGCGGCAGATGAGCCGGTCCGCGCTGCCCTGCGCGAAAGCGAGCTCCAGCGCGCTCAGGCCGTCTGGGCCCGCAAGTTCGGCCAGCTGCCCGCCGGCGCGTCAGAGCGTGGGCGGCAAATGCGCTTTCTGGCGGGACGCGGCTTCAGCGCCGACACCATCTGGGCCGTGCTCCGCGGTGCAGGCTGTCCTGAGACCGAAAGCGACGACCAGCTCTCTGCGGGGGCCTGACGGTTCGCCCCAGGCCGCAGGGGCCCGGCGTCATTGCTGCAGTGCAGCATGCTACATTGCCGGGCTGTTCACCCGGTTTGCCATGCCGATTCCGCCTCCTTCGCCGCAGCGCCTGCTCAAGCACCGGCGCACCCTCACCGTGGAGGTGTATGGCCGCGAGGACGGCCTGTGGGAGGTGGACGCTCTGCTCACCGACGTCAAGACACGTGACGCGAAGATGGTCGACGGCCTGCGGCCGGCCGGCATCCCCATCCACCAACTGCTGCTGCGTCTGGTGGTCAACAGCCGCCTGGACATCCTCCAGGCTGGCTCCTCGTCGGACTGGGTGCCCTACCCAGGCCATTGCGGCGAACACGGCGATGCCTATGCCGGCCTGACCGGGCTCAACCTGGCCCGCGGTTTCCGCAAGGCCGTGCTGGAGCGCTTGTCGGGCGTTCGTGGCTGCACCCACCTCACGGAACTGGCCCAGGTGCTGCCCACCGCGGTGATTCAAGGATTGGTGGGCGAGGCCATCGACGCCCGTGGGGATCGCCCGGGCGACGCCCAGCCTTTCCAGTTGGACCGCTGCCACGCCCTGCGCACTGACGGCGAGGCGGTCCGCCTGCATTACCCGCGTTGGCACCGTCAGCCCGGTGCCAACAACAGCGCTGACAATGCCGCCGCAGCGTCGGCGCAAGCCGTGCCCTGACTTTCCATCCCCAAGAGCAAGTGCGAGGAGGCCCATGAAGATCCACGAATACCAAGGCAAGGAAGTCCTGCGCCAGGCCGGTGTGCCAGTGCCGCGGGGCATTCCGGCCTTCACGGTGCAGGAAGCCGTCGAAGCGGCGCAGAAGCTCGGCGGCAGCGTCTGGGTCGTCAAGGCCCAAATCCACGCCGGCGGACGCGGCAAGGGCGGCGGCGTCAAGCTGGCCCGCTCCATCGACGATGTCAAGACGCTGGCCGGGCAGATCCTGGGCATGCAGCTCAAGACCCACCAGACCGGCCCCGAGGGCCAGAAGGTGCGTCGCCTGCTCATTGAGGAAGGCGCCGACATCAAGAAGGAGTACTACGTGGCCGCGCTGACCGACCGCGCCACGCAAAAAGTGGCCGTGATGGCCAGCTCCGAAGGCGGCATGGACATCGAAGAGGTGGCCCACAGCACGCCCGAGAAGATCATCAAGGTCTTCGTGGACCCGCTCACCGGCATGACCGACGCGCAGGCCCAGCAACTGGCCGATGGCATTGGCGTGCCCGCGGCCAGCCAGGCCCAGGCCAAGGACGTGTTCGGCAAGCTCTATGCCTGTTACATGGCCACCGACGCCAGCCTGGCCGAGATCAACCCGCTGATCCTGGAAGGCAACGGGAACATCAAGGCCCTGGACGCGAAGTTCAACTTCGATTCCAACGCGCTGTTCCGCCATCCCGAGATCGTGGCCTACCGCGACCTGGACGAGGAAGACCCCGCCGAGGTCGAGGCCAGTAAATTCGATCTTTCGTACATCAGCCTGGACGGCAATATCGGCTGCCTGGTCAACGGTGCCGGCCTGGCCATGGCCACGATGGACACCATCAAGCTGTTCGGCGGCGAGCCGGCCAACTTCCTGGACGTGGGCGGCGGCGCCACGGCCGAGAAGGTCACCGAGGCCTTCAAGATCATGCTGGGCAACCCCAAGGTCAAGGGCATCCTGGTCAACATCTTCGGCGGCATCATGCGCTGCGACACCATTGCCGAGGGCGTGATCGCCGCCTGCAAGGCCGTCAACCTGACGGTGCCGCTGGTGGTGCGCATGAAGGGCACGAACGAGGAGATCGGCAAGAAGATGCTGGCCGAGTCCGGCCTGCCCATCATCAGCGCCGACACGATGGCCGAAGCCGCGACCAAAATCGTGGCGGCTGTGCGGTAGCACAGACGACACGATTTCGGCGCAGGCTCATGTCGCGAAGCGGCGTGAACGGGTGAAGCCCCGGGCCCTAGCCAGAATCGTGGCCGCCTGACCTTTCAAGGTTCAAGGAAAAAGAGCATGAGCATCCTGATCAACAAGGACACCAAGGTCATCACCCAGGGCATCACGGGCAAGACCGGGCAGTTCCACACCCGCATGTGCCGGGACTACGCCAACGGCAAGAATTGCTTCGTCGCCGGCGTGAACCCCAAAAAGGCCGGCGAGGACTTCGAAGGCATTCCCATCTACGCCAGCGTCAAGGACGCGGCCTCGGCCACGGGTGCCACCGTCAGCGTGATCTACGTGCCACCGGCCGGTGCGGCGGCCGCCATCTGGGAGGCCGTGCAGGCCGACCTGGACCTGGCCGTGTGCATCACCGAAGGCATTCCCATCAAGGACATGCTGGAAGTGCGCAGCAAGATGAAGGCCAAGGAAGCCGCGGGCGGCAAGCGCACGCTGCTGCTGGGCCCCAACTGCCCCGGCACCATCACGCCCGAGGAAATCAAGATCGGCATCATGCCGGGCCACATCCACCGCAAGGGCCGCATCGGGGTAGTCAGCCGTTCCGGCACGCTGACGTATGAAGCCGTGGCGCAGCTCACTGAGATCGGCCTGGGCCAGTCCAGCGCCGTGGGCATCGGCGGCGACCCGATCAACGGCCTGAAGCACATCGACGTGATGCGCATGTTCAATGACGACCCGGACACCGACGCCGTCATCATGATCGGCGAGATCGGCGGGCCCGACGAGGCCGAGGCCGCGCGCTGGTGCAAGGCGAACATGAAGAAGCCCGTGGTCGGCTTCATCGCCGGCGTCACCGCACCTCCCGGCAAGCGCATGGGCCACGCCGGCGCATTGATCTCCGGCGGCGCGGACACGGCAGACGCCAAGCTGGCCATCATGGAAGAGTGCGGCTTCAAGGTCACGCGCAACCCGTCGGAAATGGCCAAGCTGCTCAAGGCCATGCTCTGAGCGTCCATTCCCCTGCCGAACAGCCGCCCCACGGGGCGGCTGTTTTCTTTGAACTCGCACATCTGTAGTTCCCACCCTCTCGGGAACGTGAGACCCCACTAAAATCCCGGTTTTTCCGGAGCCGCTGATATGGATATGTTCATGACCCCCGAATTCTGGATTGCCGTGGGCCAGATCATCATGATCGACATCCTGCTGGGCGGTGACAACGCGGTGGTCATCGCGCTGGCCTGCCGCAAGCTGCCCCCCAAGCAACGGGCGCAAGGCATCATGTGGGGCACGGCCGGGGCCATCTTGCTGCGCGTGATACTGATCTTCTTCGCGTTGCAACTGCTGGCCATTCCGTTCCTCAAGCTGGTGGGTGCCGTACTGCTGGTGTGGATCGGCGTGAAGCTGCTGCTGCCCGAGGACGGCGAAGGCCATGGCGACATTGCCGCGAGCGACAAGCTCTGGGCGGCGGTGAAGACCGTGATCGTGGCTGACCTCGTGATGAGCGTGGACAACGTCATCGCGATTGCCGGCGCAGCCGAGTCCGCGGGTGGCGACCACACCATGCCGCTGGTGATCTTCGGCCTGGTGGTCAGCATCCCCATCATCGTTTGGGGCAGCCAGCTCGTCATCAAGCTGATGGACCGGTTCCCGATGGTCATCACCGTCGGCGGCATGCTCCTGGGCTGGATTGCCGGCACCATGGCGGTAACCGATCCAGCCGTCCTGGGATGGATGCCGCTGGAGGAAGCCGCGGCCCAGAACCAGAAGCCTGACGTCCTGTCCACCGTGCGCTATGCGGCCGGGTTGGCCGGTGCCGTAGTGGTGCTGGTGATCGGAAAGATGCTGGCGCGGCGGGTGCCTCCGGGTTCGCCCGCGTGAGGCACCGCGCCGAGGCGGCATCGTCTCACGGTCAAATCTCACGGCCGCGGCCACGACATCGGGATTTGTGCTGCTGAAACCACGGCACAATCCCGGCGCTTGTCACTTCAGTCACCTAGCAGCCCGTGGATGCCTGCGGCCCCGTCATGACCTTGGAATTCGCCAGTGCACTGGATGTGGGTCGGGCGCGGACCAACAACGAGGATTCGGTCGCGCTCGACGCAGAAGCGAAGGTGGCCGTCTTGGCCGACGGCATGGGCGGCTACAAGGCTGGCGAGGTGGCTTCGGGCATGGCCACATCCCTTGTGTGTTCCTCCTTGGTGCAGTGGTTAAGGTCGCACTGCGTGCCGACGCCGCGTGAACTGGCTCAAGCCATGGGGCACTGCGTAGACCAAGCCAATCGCGCCATCTTCGACGCCTCCAACGGCAACCCGCAGTACAGCGGCATGGGCACCACTCTCGTGATGGTGGCCGTGGCTGGCGACCAGTTGGTCGTGGGCCATGTCGGCGATTCCCGGGTCTATCGTCTTCGCGGCGGGCAGTTGCAGCGCCTGACCCGGGACCATTCCATGCTGCAAGAGCAACTGGATGCCGGCCTCATCACGCCTGCGCAGGCCGCCCGCTCCACCAACCGCAACCTGGTCACACGTGCCTTGGGCGTGGAGGCTGAAGTGACGCTGGAGTCGCGTGACCACAGCCTGATGTACGACGACCTTTTGCTCTTGTGCTCAGACGGGCTGACTGACATGGTCGACGACGAAGGCATCTGCGACCTGCTGTGCCACACTCACGCCTCGCTGCAGGAGGCCTGCCATGCCCTGGTCGATGCGGCCAATGCGGCAGGTGGAAGGGATAACATTTCGGTGGTTTTGGTGCGCGCTGGAGGCGAGGCAGTTGCGCTCGGCAAGAGGTAGGCTCAATGAACAAACTGGTGATTTCGCTGGACGGCGTGGTCGTGCGAGAGGCCACGATCTCCAAGGAGAAAACGACCCTGGGTCGGCGGCCCTACAACGACATCGTCATCGACAACCTGGCAGTCAGCGGCGAGCACGCCATATTCCATATGCTCGGCTCCGAGGTCTACATAGAAGACTTGAAGAGCACCAACGGCACTTACGTCAATGGCTCGGCCATCAAGCGGCATCGTCTGGCGCATGACGAAGTGATCGAGGTGGGCAAGTACAAGATCAAGTTCCTGGGCGAGGGCCAGCCTCCCGGGCCCCAGGATGACGAGGAAGACAAGGACTGGGCGGGGTTCGTCACCGTGCCCGGCTCCGACCTGGGGCTGTTCAGCGCCCCGAACCCGCTGCAGACGCAGGCCAGCATCCGTGTGCTCAACGGTGCGGCTGCCGGCCGCGAGGTGGAACTGACCAAAGACCGCACCACGCTGGGCAAGCCGGGTGTGCAGGTGGCGGCCATTGACAAGCGCGGCGGCAGCTTTGTGCTTACCCATGTGGAGGGCGCGCAGCGGCCCACCGTGAACGGCGCGCCCGTGTCGGGCGACGGCCTTTCCCTGCGCAACGGCGATGTCATCGAACTGGCGGGCACCCGCATGCAGTTCAGCAACACCTGAGCGGCCAGGAAGGGCGGCGTCATGGCGGTGCCTGAAACTCTTGCCCGCATCGCAGACCTGCAGGTGCGTGTGCTCGGCTGCTCAGGTTCCATCGCGAAGGGCTGCCTAACCACCTCGTTTCTGCTGGACGACACAGTGTTGATTGATGCGGGCACTGGCGTGGGGGACCTGACTCACGAAGACATCGCCCGCATCGACCACGTCTTCCTCACCCACAGTCATCTGGACCATGTTCTGGCAGTAGGGCTGTTGGCGGACTCCGGCCTGCGCCTGCGCATGGCCGCCAAGCGCCCGCCCGTGCAGGTCTATGCCCTGAGAGACACCTTGGAGGCGCTGCGCGAGCACATCTTCAACGGTGTGATCTGGCCAGACTTCACCGTCATCCCGAGCGCTGAGCAACCCGCCCTGGCCTTTGTGGAGGTGGCACTGGGCCAGTGCCTGGAGGTGGCGGGACGCCGCATTGAGGTGCTGCCCGCCGCCCACTCCGTGCCGGCGGTGGGCTATGCCGTCAGCGCTGGTGCCGGTCGGCCGGCCTGGGTCTACACCGGGGACACGGGACCCAACCCGGCGCTGTGGCAACGCCTGGCGCAGATGGACGTCCACACCCTGGTGATCGAGACTGCTTTTGGAGACGAAGAGCAAGCCCTGGCCCAGATCAGCCAGCACCTGTGCCCGGCCATGCTGGAGGCCGAGCTGAAACACCTGCGCGCCGACGCTCAGGTGCTCATCACCCACATCAAGCCCGGTGAACTGGACGCCGTGATGCGCGAAATCGGCGCCCACGACCGCCGCCACCGGATACGGGCGTTGGTGGCGGGAGAGAGCCTCACGATTGCCCGCCAGGCTCGGCAGTCCTGAGTTGCATGTCTCTGCCGAGAACCCCGCAGGAACTAGCCTTCCATACCGATCGGCACGGTGTGCTGGTAGTGCCCGCAGTGTTCTGGCTGAGTCTTGTTGTTCTGGCGCGTTACTGGGTGATGTTTCTGTTGGTGGGGGTTTCAGCCCGGCGCGACGGTGGTCAATCCGCTGCAGCCTTGGCTGATGTTCCCGTATCCTGGCTGGCGTTGACCGGTCAGGCGCTGGTGCTGCTGGTAGCGCTGGCAGCCGTGCGGCGCAGCCCCACCGCAGGCCGTGCCGTCCGGATGGTTTGGCGCTGCGCCCCTTGGCTGCTGCTGATCACGGCCTTGTGCAACGCGGCCATCTTGGTACCCCTGATTGGCCGCCCGCAGGCCTGGTCCCCCTGGCCTGACCTGTTCCTGGCCAGTTGTTCACTGCTGGACGCGGCCGTGGTGGTGGCGTTATTCAGGGCGCCTTACTATCGCCAGCTGTTCTGGGAGTTTCCGGTTCCGGCGGGGCGAGCCGAATGACGCTGGGGATCCTCTTCTCCGCCGCAATACCCAGGCAATCAGTACTCAAGCGGCACTTCTGACTGCAACCTTGTCGTGATGATCCGCATCTTCATCGGTTTTGATCCTCGAGAGACGGTGGCTTGGCATGTGCTATGCCACAGCATCCTGGCGCGCAGTTCGCAGCCCGTGTCCTTCGTGCCCCTTGCGCTTCACCAGCTTGGCGGGTACTTCAACCGACCGCGCGACCCCTTGCAGAGTACCGACTTCAGTTTCACTCGCTTCCTCGTACCGTACCTCAGCGGCTATGAGGGTTGGAGCTTGTTCATGGACTGCGACATGCTGGTGCGGGCCGACATCGCCGAGCTCTGGGACCTGCGAGACGACCGTTACGCCGTCATGTGCGTCAAGCACGACCACCGTCCGCTCGAGACGGTGAAGTTTCTAGGTGCCCCGCAGACTTCCTACGGCAAGAAGAACTGGAGCAGCGTCATGCTGTTCAACAACGCCCGATGCCGCGCGCTGACACCAGATTACGTCAACTCCGCCAGCGGCCTGGCATTGCACCAGTTCAAGTGGGTGGAGGGCGATGAAGCCATTGGCGAGTTGCCCAAGACCTGGAACCACTTGGTCGGCCACGACGCCCCCGATCCCGAAGCGAAGAACGTGCACTACACCATTGGCGGTCCGTACTTTGGGGAGTTCCGCGGTTGCGAGCACTCCGCAACGTGGTTCGAAGAACACCGGTTGATGAGCAGCGTCATGCCGCGGGCGTAAGGTGAGGTGCAGCCTGAGTGACCTGTTTATCCGTCTCGTACTCGGATTGCTTGGCCTGGTCAGCGGGTGGTTTGACTCATCAACCTGACGTTATTGATCAGCAACCTCCGGCGAACCTGCTCTCGCTCTATCGGTTCTACGCCATGGAATGAACGATCTGTCTTTGGGAAAGCAAGTAGGCGGTTTGGCAGAAACTCCACCGTGGTGGTGCGCTCGAACTGATCGAACGGGTGGTGTGGGCCGCCCCAACAAGTGAACTCACTGTTTCTTGGCTTGTAGATAGAAGTGCCGAGATCACGCATTGAATCATCCTCTGGCAGATAGAAAAGGAAAGTTACCAACCGGTGTGGCGCGTCAGTATGCGGGCCAATCGCGTACTGCGTGTGGTCCTCTACCAAGAGCGCGTCACCCCTCGCCCTTATACGATCCTCGCTTTTCAGTATGGCACTCATTCGTGGCTGGAGTGCCTGATGGAACTTGGCTATAAATGCGTTAGCGAAGGGGTCGCTGTACAACCAGTCGGCAAGTCCCTTCCAAAACCCTGCTTGTCGATTCGTCAGACGTTCAAATTCGCCGTCCTGGAAGAGCAATGCATGGCGTTGTTCGTACAGTCCTCGGGCAACCCGGCCTGACTCGCTTAGCGGGCGCATGTGCTCTAGGGCTGGGAAATTCTCGAGCATCTGAGCGTAGTAATCTTCTGGAAATACCTTATCGAGTACCAGATAGGGAAACGGGTCTGCAAATAATTCTGCATCAGCAATCCTCCCAATCATGTGTTGAAGTACCTTCCATCCTTCCTCATTCCGGGGGGGGTGAATTGAAAACACATGATTCATCTTCTGAGCGGCATCTGCGCGCTCCTTACGGCGGAAGATGAATTCGCCCACTCCCTCGAACGCGCCAGACTTGCGAAGCGAAGAAGCCGACTGGGCCGGATCATATTCAAACCCATGCTCTTTCAAGATGTCGATGACATCAAGGTGCTCTTGCAGGTGGGTATTGAGCTCAATGAGGATTTCCTGCACCCGAGGATCGGCCAAAGTCTGTCTTGCTCCTCGTATGACTTTATGCTCTAAGCCGTCTACATCAATCTTGATGAATGCGGGACACGGTATGGCGCCGGTTGCAACCAGTTGGTCAATCGTCGTCGCGAAGCTGCCCTGGGCAAAGGCGTGACTCCTTGGCCTTAAGTCAAAACCCACCTCTGCCCCGAAGGAGTGGCACGACCCCCCTGCAGAAACGCTCGACAGGTACAAGGGGGCCAGGGCAGTCTGATCGGAAAGCGCCAAAGGGTAGGCCACAGCCCGCCCAGAAAGCGCGTTCGCCGCAATGTTTTGATTCAGTAAGGCGAAGTTTTGCGACTCGGGCTCGAACGCAAAGACTCTCGCCTTGCGCGTTACCCCGGCGAAAATGCTGTACATCCCGACATTGGCCCCCACATCCAAAAGCACGCTGTTTAGTGGAATCCGCTCAAGCCAGTGGATCGTATGCGGCTCCTTCTCTAGCAGCGTCTGAACTCTCCAGCGAGTCATCTGATTGGGCGTCTGAAAGATCAGTCTGTGTTCGCGGTGGAGAATCTCCATGTTCGCCGGCGGTGCTGTGGGGGGCTGTGATGGACTCGCATCCGCTGGCAGCAGGCCGTCCAGTGGGCCGAGCCCATCCATGTCAGCGTGCAACGCGACGAGGACGAGGGCGAATTCGGATCCCTTCAATTCGCGCACTTGCAGGATGTCGAAGCGGCTCTCGAACCGACTTCGCCACCATGACAAGGGTTGAACCGTGAGGTGTGCATTTCGGCCGTCCGCCAAGGTCTTGACTGCCGGACGGGTGGCGACGGTGACAAAGGCCAACTTGGAAGTGATCCGGCACAGGTCGTCCAGTACCTCCTCAATACACTCAGGCTCTACATGCTCGAGCACGTCGGTGCACACCACCAAATCGGCAGGAGATGGAGCTATGTCCAGGCCAGGAAGGGCAGGATCGTATCCAGTGATTTTTCGTTGGGGTAGTGCAGCCGCAAGAGTCTGCTTCCCACAACCGTAATCCAAGATCGAACAAGCGCCAATCCAGTTGGCAAGTCTGTCCACCGTGGCGGCCCATCGTTGGCCGCTGGTACCGTAATCCGGCCGAACATCGTGCAACCTCGCGTTCAATTCCGCGTAATTGGGAGTGATCAGCATATACAAGCGACAGAATCGGAAAACCAAAAAAAAGCCGCGCAAAGATGCACGGCTTTTCGAACTCGCAGAAAACTTATCAATCGCGCTGGCAACTTACAGGCTCCAAGCGAGCCGGCGTTAACGTACAACTCCAGGCAACCGTCTTATTGGCCTCACTCCAGGAAGGCGTGAGAGTCAAAGTCACAGTAGTTCCAAACGCATCTCCGGAGTTGCGCCCCTGAACTGTGATGACGCCAGAACCGTTGATAGCAATTTGAGTACCTGAGCTTGCGCTTACAAATCCGACGGCAATCGGGGTAATGCCTGCTGCTAGGGATACAGAGGCCCCAGTATTCCTCGACTGAATATCTGCAATGATGTGAGGCTTGACCGATTGTGCTGTAACCATCAAATCGGAAACCTTCGCTTTCAAAGTGTATTCCTGATAGCTTGGTAATGCGACTGCAGCCAAGATGCCAACAATAGCAATCACAATCATTAACTCTATGAGAGTAAAGCCTCTCTGAACAGCCTTTTTCACTTTCTTGCTCCTTGCACCCAAGAGTTCTGACGCGATGACACTGCTTCCCACGCTAAGCAAGGACTAGGCCCGTGCTTCAGCACCATGTGGTCCCAAGCAATCAGAGTGAGCGTTCTGACATTAAATGTCATCCTTTACATGGCCTCGACAGGCAAGTGTCACTTTTCGTCAGGGAGGTGAGTGTGGCTGACACTTCTTGGCATACAGGCACCCACTCGCCAGGTGTGTGTTGCCGGAACATTCTTATGCTCGGGTACCAGGCTAGGGACGTGTCCTGAGCGGTGTAGCGCCACTCCGGCACCTTGGGGGTGAGGATCCACACCCGCTGACCCAACGAGCCTCCCAAGTGGATGATGGCTGTGCAGACGGAGACCACCAAGTCCAGTGCGGTCACGAGGGCGGCGGTTTCGTCATAGTCGTCAATGGCCTCGCTGTAGTGAGTCACTGGTACACCGGAGGCAACTTCCAGTTCTTGCCGGGCAGCCTCACTATCGCCATACTGCAGGTTGACAAAGCGGCAGCCCCGTGTCTGAAGGATGGGTACCCAGGCATCGGGCGGAACGGTACGACGCTGCTGCAGCGTGCGGTCGGTGCCGCCGCGCCAGGAGATGCCCACATGCAGGACGTCATCACCCAGATCGTGCCGAAGTCTCTCTCGCCAGTGGTGCACACGCGCGGGATCAGCCTGCAAGTACCCCTGGTGGTTGGGAAAGTCACTGCGTTGACGCCGGAACAGTCGCGGAAGATCGCCAGCAAAGATCTGGCGATCTGGCTCTCGTGGCGCTTGGGCCAGCCAGCTACCGTCCTTTTCGCGGCGGGTGGGCAGCACCGTAGCCCGAGGAAAAGCACGCTTCAGCAGCGGCGCCAATCGAGGCTCGCATTCGACGATCATGTGCCCGACGCGCGCCTGCGCGTCGGGAAGGCACGAGGCAAACATGATCTCGTCGCCCAGTCCTTGTTCTGCCAGTACCAGCAGCGTTCCATCGGGCATGGGCTCGCCGCCCCAGGTGCGGAATGAAAGCGGACGGTACGGCAGTACGCCCGCTGCGAACCGGCTCGCATAGTCGTCCCAGCCGACAGCCCACTGCCCGAGCGCCAAACGGGTCTGGCAGGTTGACCACCGTAGAGACGGTGTGGGTGGCTTGCGTCGCGCCTCGGCTTCGAACATGGCCAAAGCGTCGTGCCAGCGCCCATTCTGTCGAAATGCTGAGGCAACCTCGATGGAGGACCGGTCGCGCAGTGAGGGTTCGATTGCGAAAGCCCGCTCGAAAAGCTCAACAGCGGTGTTCTCGTGGCCCGTCCGCAGCTCCATCCCTGCCAGACCGTGCAAAGAAGCCGCGTTGTCTGGATGGGCCTGAAGTATCTCGCGATAAACGTCGCTGGCCTCGTTGAAGCGCAGTTTCATTCCCAAGACGTTCGCAAACAGGAGCGCGGCCTTGAGTCCCTCCCCCTGGGTTCCACCATGCTCTCTCGCTTGTCGCAGTGATGCCAGCGCATCGTCCAGCCGCTCATAGCGGGCCTGGATCTCCCCCAGCCTCAGCCAGGCATCGCCTAGCGCAGGTTCCAGTTCGACTGCCACAGCAAAGGCAGCTTCGGCGGCAGGCAGGTCCGGAAGGAGGCGGCAGGTCTCGCCCATTTCCAGGTGGATCAGTGCCGGGCGCGCGGCGTCGGCGAGGGCGCTTTCCAGCAGACGCAGCGCTGCCTGAGGATCGCCGGTTGCGCGGAGGATACGCGCTTGGGCCAATACGGGCTCGTCGGCGTCTTCACCAACTACGGGCTCGGCTTGGGGCATTTGCTGGTCGGGGCGATCGCCAGCCGGCACGGGAATTACAGCGCACCGGAACCAGCGCCGCCACCTGGCGCTATCGGGGCCGCTCATGCCAGCGTTCTCAACTTCATGTCCGCGTCGCAACCCAAGCAGTGGCGGACTGAAGCGGCGCCTGCCAGTCGCCGAATGCGGCTTGGCGGCACAGGGTCAAACTGGGGTACCAGGGCACGGCGGTGCCCTCCAGACCGTAGCGCCAATTGGAATGGCGTGGCACCAGCACGCAGCCAGGCCGGCCCAAGGCGCCCGTCAAGTGGGCCTGGGTTTGACATACGCTGACCACGCCCTGCAGCGCGCATGTCAACGCGGCGGCACTGTCCTGGTCAGCAAGAAGCTCGGGCCAATGGGTCACGGGCACACCGGTGGCAGCGGTCGCAAGCGTGATCTCCTGCTCCACATCGCCATGCTGCAAACTCACCAGCCGAGCGCCGGTTGACCCGAGCGCTTGCAGAAGCGCCTCCAGTTCAAGGCTGCGCTGACGTTGCGCGGTGCGCGCCAGCCCGCCACGCCAAGCAATCCCGATGGCGTGGACACTTCCGGTGTCTGACAACCGCTGTCGTAACGAGGCCACGCGGTCTGCATCGGGCACCAGATAGCCGCCGTGCTGGGGGAAGGCATTTCGGGTTTGACGCAGCCAGCGCGGCAGGCTGCCGATGGAGATGCACACATCTATCGGTGGCAGGCCGTTCAGCCACGCGGTGTCGGGGTCGCGTACGTCCCGGCCCACGACCGTGGCTTTGGGGAAGGAGCGCTGCATCAGCTCGGCCAGCCGAGGATACGTTTCCAGCACCACGTGACCGGCGCGGGCCAGCACGTCCGGCAGGCAGCTACTGAAGAGAATGATATCGCCGAGCCCTTGTTCGGCCAGGACGAGCAGAGTGCGGCCCACCAGGGGCTCTCCTTGCCACAGGGGTAGGGGTAACTCGCTGCGTGGCGCCGCATGGCTGCGCAGTCGGGCGTCGTAC
This sequence comes from Rubrivivax sp., assembly GCA_044372085.1. Classification (GTDB taxonomy): domain Bacteria; phylum Pseudomonadota; class Gammaproteobacteria; order Burkholderiales; family Burkholderiaceae_C; genus Rubrivivax. Next base: position 8,604 of record JBILSM010000041.1, on the reverse strand, counting down.
AGGTCCCATCCGGTGTCAAAGTGACCGCGCAGTAGCAGCAACTGGCCGAGCGCCCCCAGGGCTTCGGGTTCGCTGGGCTCAACGCTTAGGACGGCGCGCAGTTCGGCTTCAGCATCGTCTAGCCGGCCCTCTGCGCTGTACAACTTGGCACGGCCCAGGCGCAGGCCTCGGTCAGCAGGGTCCAGCGCCGAGGCCTCCACCAGTGCCTGGGCGGCAGCGGGGAAGTCGCCCGCATCGGTCAGCAGATCAGCCAAGATGACACGGCTGCGCGCGTCTTGGGGTTTAAGTGCTACGGCGCGATGGGCCGACTGAAGTCCTTCATCTAGGCGCTCGGCATCTCTGCTGGCCAACGCCAGGTTGCTGTGAGCGATACCCAAGTCGGGGGTTATGTCGATCGTCCTCTTCAGCAGCCCTATGCCTAGCGCAGTGTCGCCCTGCCGCAGTGCCACCAAACCCAGGTTGTGCCAGGCTTGGCCGTTGCGCGGATCGCGGTCGATGGCGCCCTGGAACTTCGCCGCTGCATCGTTCAACTGCCCCATCTCCAGCGCCACAAGTCCCCAATGCACCATGACTTCGGGGTTCATGGGTTGTTGCTTGTGCGCGGTCTCAAGGTGCAAGTAAGCTTCGTCCAAACAACCGGCCTTGAGTAGCGTGAGCCCAATGCCCTCTTGCGCGCCTGCGTCTCTGGGATTCAGCCGCAGCGCACGGCGATAGGCGTCTTCAGCGTCTGCCAGCTTGCCTAGGCGCGCTTGCCAGTCGCCCAACAACGCCCAACCGCGCAAGGATTGGGGCTCTGACTCGAGCCAAGCCTGAAGCTCGGCCAACAGGGCGACCCGGCGTGGACGATCAGCGCTGTCGAATTCGGTGGCCAGTGCTTGCAAACTTGTCGACTGCGCAGGCTGACGGGTTCCGCTTGGCCACCACCCCTTGGTGATTTCACGCAGCAGGCTGCCGAGCACGGTTCTCAGGCCTCCTTCTTCCGAGACATGTAAACCACCAGTGCCTCGGTCAGGAGGTCGATAAAGGGCTCCGGGTAACCCTGGTCCTTAAGCGCCCATTTGAAATCGTTGGTCAAACGGGCCTTGCCGACGACGCCAAGTTCCAGTTCCTTGCTCTTGGTGACGGCTTTGCCGATCACCGTCTCCAGGATATTGGTCACGGCTTGGGGGGACAGGCGCCTTCCCTCGCCGCTGGCCATCGTCGGGGGGTAGCGGCGCAGCAACTCGCGCACAAGTGCCTGGACGGTCACATCAATGGCTGAAGGACCCGTCAGTCGTTGCAGCAGTTTTCGAAGCATCTGTAGGACCGAACGAAAAACGCGTCATCCATCAAGCAGTACGCGGGGGCTCTATGCCGTTTGGTGTGGAACACCCCGTCCTCACTTGGCAGCCGCCGGTACGAACGGGCTGGCCGGCAGATGCTTGAGTTTGGACATCCGCAGGTAGGCGATCGCGATGAAGTTCGCGCTGGTTCTGAAGCCGCGTGCCGCCCGCTTGGCCTGCTGCAGCAGGCCGTTCATTGCCTCCACGAAGGCGTTGCTGCGGTGATCCACCATCCCCCGCACCACGGCGTCGAAGCGCTCCTTGAGCGTGGTGGCCAGTTTCTTGAACGGCTCGAGCCGGCATCGTCGCGCCCAGCTAAGCCAGGCCCGCAGATCGGTGGCGGCCTGGGCCTGGCTGTTGTGCGATCTCGCCTGGGCGTAGACCTCGCGCAGCGCCATCTTCAACCTCCACGCCCGGGCGCTCTTGAGCGCGGAGCGTTGCAGCCAGTGCATGGCGTTGAGCTGGTGGCGGCTCCAGCCCGTGGGGTTGCGCCTCATGCCCCACATCAGTTGCTTGAGCGTCTTGCGGTCTGCAGTCCCCAGCGTAGAGCGCACCGCCGGAGCGTCCTGGGCCATCTCCGCACGGCGCACCTGGTCCGTCGCCTCAATGGCCATCGCCACCACATGGAAGCGGTCGTAGCTGATCTGCGCCTGGGGCAGCGCCAGCGCCGCACCCTTGGCGTACGCCGCGCTCATGTCCATGCACACATGCCGGACCTCAGCGGGGTCACCCCCGTGGGCCTTGAGGTCGGCGGCAAAGTCCAGCACCGTCTGGTGGGTGCGACCCTCGGCGGCGAACAGCAGCCGCTTGGCATCCAGGTCGTGGACCACGGTGATGTAGTCCTGGCCGCGCCGCAGGCTGGTCTCGTCAACGCCCACGACCTGAACGTCAGCAAACACCTCCAGCGCCCGGGCCTGCTGGACGTAGAACTCGATGCGGCGCCACAGTTGCTTGTCGGCACAGCGCAGCAGCGAGGCCGCCTGGCGCACCGGAAGGTCGCGGCAAAGCGCCAGCGCCAACGCTTCAAAGGCAGCCGTGAATCCCGATCCCGGTCGGGCCCAGGGCACACCGACTTGCGTGGTCTTACCGCAGACGCCGCACGCCACGCGTGGCACGTCGCAGTGCAGCCAGGCCTCGAACTGGAAAAAGTCCAAGTGGCGCCACGAGCGTGCAAGGCGGTCATGCACTGGCTCAGCGCTCGCGCCACAAGCCGGGCAGGCCAACTTCGCGCCCTGGCAGGCGATCTGGAAATCGATACGCCGCTTGGCGGTGTCGAGCTTGACGTCCTGAACCACCCAGGGCGGCTGCAGGCCCAATGCACTGGTGAACAAAGCTTCAACGCCAACGCTCATGACAACCTCTGGCTAGACCCGCCCGGTGGACATGTGGACAGGCCGGCAAGCGACCTGCCCACATGCCCACCGGGCTCGACGACGATCACCGATTCTGACTGTTGGGTTCCACACGAAACGACGAGGGACCTACGCGGGGACCACGATTCTGTCTCAGATGATCGCCTCAGCAAAACCGGGCTGCGGCTGAGGGTCACAGAAAAGGTGAAGGCATTGATGCCAGAACGGATAACCTCTGACATCTTCGCTCGCTGTCGCAATGCATCTCCTGTTTCCCCTCTCCGCCGCCGGGCTGAGCACCTTGCTGGCCTTCAACGTCTCGCCCTCCACCACCTTCTTCAATCAGGCGCTGGCGCTGGCCGGGTGGGGGGCGCTGGTGTGGGCCCTGGCCTTGCAGCCGGCGGGGTGGCTGGTGCGCGCAGGGGACCCCACCTCGGCCCTGACTCCGGTGCCGACCCGGGGGACGAACCAAGCGCACTGGTCCGGCATCGCCGCGGCGCTGGCCGCGCTGGCGCTGGTGGGCCTGGGCGCTTTGCTGCCCTGGGGCGCCGGGGCGCAGGCGCTGTCGCTGGTGGCGGGCACGGCGGGCCTGTGCGCGGCGGCGGCGGTGCTGCTGCGGGCCGCTCAAGTGGCGGCGGCCGGGCCGCTGGCCGTGCCGGTGGGGCAGGCCTTCTTCGGCGCCTGGGCGGCGGTGGGGGTGCTGCACGCGGCGGTGGGCTTGGTGCAGGTGTTCGCCCCCGACCTGGCCGATGGCAACTGGATCGCCGCGTCGTCGGTGGCAGGGCGGGCGGTGGGCAATCTGCGCCAGCCCAACCACCTCAGCAGCCTGATGCTGTGGGCGGCCATCGCCCTGGTGGGGTGGCTGGAATTGCAGCTCGAGATGCAGCTCGAGATGCAGCGCGAGATGCAGCGCGAGATGCAGCGGGATGTGCAGCGGGATGTGCAGCGGGCAGGGCAAGGGGACGAACAGCGGGACGCGCATCGGGAAGAACATCGGGAAGCGCAGAGGCAAGAGCAGCAGTCGGGCGACGGCCCGGCCGCGACGCGGGGGGCCGGTAGCGCCTTCACGGCCCTGCGGTCTCCGCGCGGCGTTGTGGTGCTGGCAGCGCTGGCCATGGCGTTGTTCATCTGGACCTTGGTGCTGACGGCCTCGCGCACGGGGGTGGTGGGCGTGGCCTTGCTGGCGCTTTGGGGCCTGGCGGACCGGCGGCTGTCGCGCGCGGCGCGGGGCCTGCTGCTGGCCACGCCGCTGCTGTACGCCGCGGCGTGGTGGGGCATGGCGTGGTGGGCGCAGGCGTCGGATCACACGTTCGGCGGGCAGCAGCGCCTGGCCGAGGGTGATGTGTCGGGCTCACGCTTTCGCATCTGGGCCGATGCGCTGCAGCTGATCGCCCAGCATCCCTGGACGGGCGTGGGCTGGGGCAACTTCAACTTCGCGTGGTCGCTCACCCCCTTTCCGCAGCGCCACACGGCGTTCTTCGACCACACCCACAACCTGCCGCTGCAACTGGCGGTGGAACTGGGCCTGCCGCTGGCGCTGGTGGTCTGCGCCCTGCTGCTGTGGGCGCTGTGGCAGGGCGCCCGCCGCGCGCTCGCGGCCACGGGGGCGGCCTCCGCCACGGGGCGCTGTGCGCTGATGATGGTGGGGCTGATCGGGCTGCACAGCCTGCTGGAGTACCCGCTGTGGTACGCCTACTTCCTGCTGCCCACGGCTTTTGCCTGGGGCCTGGCGCTGGGGTTGCCGGGGCGCGCGGGCGCGCCAGCCGGGCCTGTGGGGGCGGGTCAGGTGCTTGCGCCGCGGGCACCGGGCCCAGCTGAGGGCGGGGCGGACGGGGCGGCCAGGGCCGAAGCCGCCCTGCACCCTCAAGTCCCCTGGCTGCGGGCTGCGGCAGGCGTGTTGTGCGTGGCCGGCGCGCTGTTCGCGCTGTTCGACTATCTGCGCGTGGCGGCGATCTTCGAGGCCCGCCGGGGGGCGCCGCCGCTGGAGCAGCGCATCGAGGCCGGCAAGCGCAGTGTCTTTTTCGGCCACCACGCACACTACGCCGCGGCCACGGTGAGCGACCACCCGGCGCGGGAGATGCCCGCCTTCGACATCGCCACGCACCACCTGCTGGACACGCGGCTGATGATGGCCTGGGCCCAGGCCTACGCCGAGGCGGGCGACCTGGAGCGCGCGCGCCACCTGGTGCAGCGCCTGCGCGAGTTCCGCAACCCGGTGTCGGCCGAGTTCCTGGCCGAGTGCGAACGTCCGCGCCCGCCCGACGCCACCGCGCTGCCGGCCCCGCGGCCCTTCCAGTGCGCGCCGCCGGCCCGCGCGCTGAATTGGCAGGACTTTCTGCGTCCGCATTGAGCCGTGTCAGGGCGCGGGCAGGGGTCTGGGCCCAGCGGCTAGACTGCTTCGGGCGAGGCCATGGCGCTGCCGGACCGGAGAAGCCGCTCGCACCAAGCCCTTTGACTTCATTCACGACAGGCGCGCTCATGGGCCTGGGATGCTCCGCATGAAAATCGACTTCGTCTCCGACATCGCCTGCCCCTGGTGCGCTGTGGGGCTGAGTGCGTTGGAAATCGCGCTGCAGCGCGTGGGCGCCGACATCCCCGTGGAACTGCACTTCCAGCCCTTCGAGCTGAACCCGCAGATGGGGCCGCAAGGCGAGGACGCGGTGGCGTATCTCTCGGCCAAGTACGGCATCTCGGCCGAGCAGATCGCGCGCAACCAGGCGGCCATCCGGGAGCGCGGGGCGGCGGTGGGCTTCAGCTTCGGCCCGCGCGCTCGGGTGTGGAACACGTTTGATGGCCACCGCCTGCTGCACTGGGCGGGGGTGGAAGGTCCGGCCGGCGCGCAGCGCGCCCTGAAGCATGCGCTGCTGCAGGCTTATCACGGCCAGGGCCGCAACCCGAGCGACGCCGAGGTGCTGCTGGAGGCCGCCACAGGCGCCGGGCTGGATGCCGCGCGCGCCCGCCAGGTGCTGGACAGCGACGAGTTCAGCGCCGAGGTGCGGCAGGCTGAGGCCTTCTGGCAGCAAGCCGGCATCCGCTCGGTGCCTTCGGTGGTGGTGAACGACCGCCACCTGATCCAGGGCGGCCAGCCGCCCGAGGTGTTCGAACAAGCCTTGCGGCAGATCGCCGCCACCCCAGGAGAAACCTCATGAGACTCACCCCCGAACAGCTGGAGCAGTTCGACCGCGACGGCTACCTGTTCTTCCCCAGCCTGTTCACGCCGCAGGAGACGGCCACCCTCAACGCCGCCGTGCCCGAGCTCTACAGCCGGCGCGAGGCCTACAACGTGCGCGAGCGCGGCTCGGACGCGGTACGCACCAACTTTGCCGCGCACCTGTACAGCGCGCCGTTTGCCCGGCTGGCGCGGCACCCGCGCATGATCGAACCGGTGGAAGACCTGTTCGGCGAGAAGCTGTACATGCACCAGTTCAAGATCAACGGCAAGATGGCCTTCGAGGGCGACGTCTGGCAGTGGCACCAGGACTACGGCACCTGGCTGAACGACGACATGATGCCCACCGAGCGCGCCATGAACGTGGCCATCTTCCTGGACGACGTGAACGCCTTCAACGGGCCGCTGATGTTCATTCCCGGCTCGCACAAGCGCGGCGTGGTGGATGCCAAGCACGACCTCACCACCACCAGCTACCCGCTGTGGACGGTGAACAACGAGCTCATCACCACCCTGGTGGAGCGCGCCGGTGGCAAGCAAGGCGGCATCGTCAGCCCCACCGGGCCGGCGGGCTCGATGATCCTGTTCCACAGCTGCCTGGTGCACGCCTCCACCAGCAACCTCTCGCCCTGGAACCGCGTGAGTGTTTACCTCAGCCTGTGCGCGGTGTCCAACCACATCCGCCGCTACAAGCGCCCGGAGTACATCGCCCACCGCGACTTCACGCCCATCGCCACCCTGCCCGACGACTGCCTGCTGAAGGACTACGCGGTGGACCTGCCCTGGAAGGACGGGCTGCCCGCAAGCGCGCTGCAGACCTCGCCGGAGCCGGTGGATTTCAGCCTGCGGCAGGCGGCTTGAGCCCAGGAACTTCCCCATGAGCCTGCACCGCCAACTCCAGCAACGCGCCGCCGAAGGGCGGCCCATCCATGTCGGCCTGATCGGGGCCGGCAAGTTCGGATCCATGTACCTGTCGCAGGTGCCGCGCACGCCGGGCGTGCACCTGGTGGGCATTGCCGACCTGTCGCCGGACGCGGCGCGCGCCAACCTGGCGCGCGTGGGCTGGGACGCGCAGCGCACGCAGGCGGCCTCGCTGGAGGCGGCGCTCAAGGACGGCAGCACCCACGTGGGTGAGGACTGGCGCGCACTCGTCTCGCACCCGGCCATCGACGTGGTGGTGGAGTGCACTGGCCACCCCATTGCCGCCGTGGACCACTGCCTGGAGGCCTTCGCCCACGGCAAGCATGTGGTGAACGTGACGGTGGAGGCCGATGCCTTCTGCGGGCCGCTGCTGGCCCGGCGTGCGGCCGAAGCCGGCGTCGTGTACTCGCTGGCCTATGGCGACCAGCCGGCCATGATCTGCGACCTGGTGGACTGGGCGCGCACCTGCGGCTTCCCGGTGGTGGCGGCCGGGCGTGGGCACAAGTGGCTGCCGCACTTCTGCGAATCCACGCCCGAGACGGTGTGGGGCTACTACGGCCTCACACCCGAGCAGGCCACGCGCGGTGGCCTGAACCCCAAGATGTTCAACAGCTTCCTGGACGGCTCCAAGCCCAGCATCGAGAGCACGGCGGTGAGCAACGCCACGGGGCTGGCGGTGCCGTCCAACGGCCTGCTGTACCCGCCGGCCAGCGTGGAGGACATCCCCTTCGTCACGCGGCCGCGCGAGGAGGGCGGGGTGCTGGAGCAAAAGGGCATGGTCGAGGTGATCTCCAGCCTGGAGGCCGACGGCCGCGTCATCCCTTATGACATCCGCATGGGCGTGTGGGTGACGGTGGAAGGCGAGACCGACTACATCCGCCACTGCTTCGAGGAATACAACGCCCACACCGACCCGAGCGGGCGCTACTTCACGCTCTACAAGCGCTGGCATCTGATCGGCCTGGAGGTGGGCCAGAGCGTGGCCAGCGTGGCGCTGCGGCGCGAGCCCACGGGCGTGGCCACGGGCTGGAACGCCGACGTGGTGGCCACCGCCAAGCGCGACCTGGCCCCGGGCGAATTGCTGGACGGCGAGGGCGGCTACACGGTGTGGGGCAAGCTGCTGCCCGCCGCCAGGTCCATGGCCTTCGGCGGCCTGCCGCTGGGCCTGGCGCACGGCATCCGCGTGGCACGGCCGGTGAAGAAGGGCCAGAGCCTTTGCTGGGACGACGTGGTGATGGAAACCACCACGCGCGCCTACGCCCTGCGCAAGGAGCTGGAAGCCGGTTTTGTGCCGGGGTGCGGGCTGGGCTGAACGCCCTTGCGTCCCGCTTCGGCCCCGGTTTCCGGCGGGCTGAGGCGCCCCCAATCCGCGGTATCGTCCCGGCGTGAACCTGCTCGAAGTTCAGAACCTGCGCGTCACCCTGCAGACCAGCCGCGGCCCGGCCGATGCGCTGCGGGGCATCTCGTTTTCCATGGCCCGTGGCGACACCGTGGGCCTGATCGGCGAATCAGGTTGCGGCAAGTCCATCACCGCGCTGGCGCTGATGGGCCTGCTGCCCGAGGGCGCGAAGGTCTCGGGCTCCGTCCGTCTGGCGGGACAGGAACTCACCACGCTGGAAGAGGCCGCGTTGTGCGCGCTGCGCGGCGCGAAGATGGGCATGGTGTTCCAAGAGCCCATGACGGCGCTGAACCCGCTGCACACCATCGGGCGGCAGATTGCGGAGTCGCTGCGGCTGCACCGACGCATCAGCGCCCGCGAGGCCCGGGCCGAGGCCCTGCGCCTGTTGGAGCGGGTGCAACTGCCGCAGGCCGCACAGCGCCTCGACGCCTATCCGCACCA
>JBILSM010000040.1:0-22938 GCA_044372085.1 Rubrivivax sp. | reverse complement strand
CGACACCTGCGCCACCGATACGCCCAGCAATGCGGGCGCCATCTGCCCCAGGATGCGGCCCACGCCCGGGTGGGCCCACGCCTGGGCGATCCTGCCCGGCGTCCAGGCCAGGCGCGGGACTATGCCCAGGCGGCGCAACGCATACCACTGCACCGCCAACTGCAGCATGCCACCGACCATGACCCCGGCAGCCACCGCGTAGATCGGCTCCACGCCGAGCGACTGGAACCAGGGCGCCCCCCACCACGCCGCGGCAATCCAGGACAGGTTCAACAGCACCGGGGTGGCTGCAGGCACAGCAAACCGTTGCCAGGTGTTCAGCACGCCGGCGGCCAGCGCCACCAGCGACATGCAGGCGATGTACGGAAACATCAGCCGGGTGAGCAAGACCGCCTGATCAAACGCTGCCAGACCCGAGGCCATCATCCATACGATGACAGGTGCGCCCACCACCCCCACCACCACGGTGGCCAGCAACACCCACCAGAGCACCGAGGCCACGGCACTCACAAGCCGGTGGGTGGCTTCGTCACCGTCGCGCTCGCGCGAAGCTGCCAGCAGGGGCACAAAGGCCTGAGAGAACGCACCTTCGGCAAACAAGCGCCGCAACAGGTTCGGGATGCGAAAGGCGACGTTGAAGGCGTCGGTCGCGGCGCTGGCGCCGAAGGCTGCGGCCATGAGCTGCTCTCGCACCAAACCCGTCACCCGAGAGGCGAGCGTCAGCAGGGAAACAGTGGAGGCCGCCTTGAGGAGGTTCACAACAGGAGGGGGGAGGAGGCTGCACCACAGATGGAAGTGCGCAGGCAGCAGGGGCAGTTTACGGGAGCCCCTGGCTGCATGAAGCCAGGGCAGGAGGCCACGGAAAGAGGCCTGGGCGCAGAAAGCCCGCTGCCAGGCGAGCCTCGAAGTGCTGGGCCCTCACACCTGGGCCTGGTGCGCGGCTGGCACGAACTTGAAAGTTGTTATACTCGACGGTCTTTGGGCCTTGCAGCCCGCACCACACCCATCAACCCAGAGCGCGGCGGCGCCGCCCAAGCAAACACATGGCCACCTCGTCCAAAGCCAAGAAGAAGACCGTTCGTATCGCCTCGGGCCGCAAGCGCGCACGGCAGGACGTCAAGCTGAACGCGCACAACTCGGCGCTGCGGTCCCAGTTCCGCACGGTGGTCAAGAACATCCAGAAGGCCGTGACGGCCGGCGACAAGACCAAGGCAGCAGACCTGTTCAAGAACGGCCAGAGCGTCATCGACTCCATCGCCGACAAGGGCTTGTTCCACAAGAACAAGGCTGCTCGCCACAAGAGCCGGCTGTCGGCGAAGATCAAGGCCTTGGCCGCCTGAGTTCTTCACCTCCTCCTTGCCGAAAAGGCCCGCGCTTGCGGGCCTTTTTCGTTGGCTGGCGCGCTCAGCGCCGCCGGCTTCTGCCAAAAGATGTCGTCGCTGCCGAGGGCTCACTGGACACCGCAGGCCGCCCCGTCATCGCGGGACCTCAGAGCCTTCAGGCCCCTGCGGCAGCAGGCAGGCCTCGAACACCTGCAATTCGTTGTCGCGCGCGAAGTTCATGACGAAGTCCCAGGCCATGGGTTCGGCGGCGCGAAGTTCCTGGCTCACGATCACGCACTTCACGCCTTCAATCACCTTGGGGAAGCAATAGGGCGAGTACCCGATAAAGGCACCAATGCCGCCCACGCCGCCCCCGGGCCTGAAGGACGACATGGCGCCAGCCAGGCGCTCGGCCCAGTCACTGGGGCGGAAAGCCCTGCCATCGCGGGTGATGCCCTGGATGAAGACTTGTGGTTGGGAACTCATGCCATGAGATCGCAAGATCTGGAGGACGAAAAACGCAGGCTCCTGTGGGCAGACCCGCCAGATCCCTCGACCCCTCGTACGCCAGGAAAGCCGCCCGTACCGGACGACAGCGACATTGTGCCTTCCGCGTGTTGCATCGCAGCATCGCCCAAGCTTCTCACTGCTGGCTGGCCAGGTGCTGACACCCTGACACGAACCTAGAATCAACGCCGGCCGGACCCTCGCCGAAAGGCGCCCCCGGCCCTTTTTCTTTGCTCACGCCACTGCCTGACATGAGGACCCGAGACCATGAACGCCGTCGCTGATCCCGCCGTCACCCGGCCTATGCCGCATGTGATGAACACCTATGGGCGCCTGCCGATTGCCTTGTCGCACGGCAAAGGCTGCTGGGTCTGGGATACCGAGGGCCGACGCTACCTCGACGCGCTGGGCGGCATTGCCGTCAACACGCTGGGCCATGGACACCCCAAGCTGGTGCCGGCCCTGCAAGACCAGGTGGCCAAGCTCATCCACAGCAGCAACTACTACGAGGTGCCGCTGCAGGAACAACTGGCAGCCGTGTTGTGCGGGCTTTCCGGTCTGGACAGCGTGTTCTTCTGCTCCACCGGACTGGAGGCCAACGAGGGCGCGCTCAAGATCGCGCGCAAGTACGGGCACGACCGCGGCATCACGCGGCCGGAGATCATCGTCTACGAGAAAGCCTTCCACGGGCGCTCGATCGCCACGCTGTCGGCCACGGGCAATCCCAAGGTGCAGAAAGGCTTCGAGCCCCTGGTGGAGGGCTTTGTGCGCGTGCCGCTGAACGACCTGGACGCCATCGAGCAGGTGGCCCGCACCAACCCCAACGTGGTGGCCGTGTTTCTGGAAACCATCCAGGGCGAGGGAGGCATCAACCCTTCGCGCTGGGAGTACCTGCAAGGCTTGCGCAAGCTCTGCGATGAGCGTGGCTGGTTGCTGATGCTGGACGAGGTGCAGTGCGGCATCGGCCGCACGGGCAAGTGGTTCGCCCACCAGTGGGCCGGCATCGTGCCCGACGTGATGCCGCTGGCCAAGGGCTTGGGCTCGGGCGTGCCCATCGGCGCCGTGGTCACGGGCCCCAAGGCCTCGGGCGTGCTGGGCCCGGGCAACCACGGCACCACCTTCGGCGGCAACCCGCTGTCCATGCGCGCTGGGGTGGAGACGCTGCGCATCATGCGCGAGGACGGCGTGATGGAGAACGCCGCTGCCGTGGGGGCTCGGCTCAAGGCCGGCCTGGAGCGCGAACTCGGCGCTCTGCCCGGCGTAAAGGAGATCCGTGGCGCCGGGCTGATGCTCGGCATTGAGCTCGACCGCCCCTGCGGCGTGCTGCTGGGCCGTGCGGCCGAGGCCGGCCTCATGATCAGCGTCACCGCCGACAGCGTGATCCGACTGGTGCCGCCGCTGATCCTCTCGGCCGACGAGGCAGACCAGATCGTGGCCCTCCTCAGCCCGGTCGTGAAGGCCTTCCTGGCCGAGCCAACTGCATGAAGCCGGGACACTCCCTCATGAAGCACTACCTGCAGTTCAAGGACCTGCGGGCGGATGAGTACGCCTACCTGTTCGAGCGGGCCAGCATCATCAAGACCCGCTTCAAGAACTACGAGCGCTACCAGCCGCTGACCGATCGCACGCTGGCCATGATCTTCGAGAAGGCGAGCACGCGCACGCGCGTGAGCTTCGAAGCGGGCATGTACCAGATGGGCGGCTCGGTGGTGCACCTGACCACGGGCGACAGCCAGTTGGGCCGGGCCGAGCCCATTGAAGACAGCGCGCGCGTCATCAGCCGCATGGTGGACCTGGTGATGATCCGCACCTTCGAGCAAAGCAAGATCGAACGCTTCGCGGCGCACTCGCGCGTGCCGGTAATCAACGGCCTGACGAACGAGTACCACCCCTGCCAGATCCTGGCCGACATCTTCACCTTCATCGAGCACCGCGGCTCCATCCAGGGCAAGACGGTGGCCTGGGTCGGTGACGGCAACAACATGGCCAACACCTGGCTGCAGGCCGCCGACATCCTGGGCTTCACCCTGCATGTCAGCACGCCCAGCGGCTACGAGATCGACCCCACACTGGCGGGCGTTGCCAACCCCGACTGCCTGAAGGTCTTCAAGAGCCCGGCAGCCGCCTGCGAGGGGGCCCACCTGGTAACCACCGACGTCTGGACCAGCATGGGCTTCGAAGCCGAGAACGCGCAGCGCCGCGCCGCCTTCGCCGACTGGTGCGTGGACACGCAGATGATGCAGCTCGCCCAGCCCGATGCGCTGTTCATGCACTGCCTGCCCGCCCACCGCGGCGAGGAAGTCGCTGCCGACGTCATCGACGGCCCCCAGTCCGTCGTCTGGGATGAAGCTGAGAATCGATTGCACGTGCAGAAGGTGCTCATGGAGTACCTTTTGCTCGGCCGGGTGGGGAACGGCCCACTCGGCGGGCCAACGGCCCGGCAATCGATCCCGGTGCAGGCTCACATCGCGCCAGCGATGTGAAGGCGCGCAGCGCCGGCCGAAACCAGAATCGATTGCACGTGCAGAAGGTACTCATGGAGTACCTTCTGCTCGGCCGGGTGGGCTGAGTCAGTCGCTGATCGCAGGCAGGATCAAGCTGCCAATGGCTTGCACCCGCGCCCAGTGCACCGCCGCCTGTGGCAGCACCCACTGGACGCCGTAGCGCATGCGCTCGAGCTTGGCCTGGGCCCAGTCGCTGTCCGGGTGGCCCACCGCCGCGCGGGCGCTGGCCGCGAAGGCCCAGGCCAGCAGGGTGTGGGACAGACCCATGAGGAAATCGTCAGCGACGCGCAGGGGCCCTTCGCGATCGCCAGGTGTTGCGGCCACAGCCGCCTGCACGGACGCCACGGCAGCCTGTGCGGCATCGCACTCGCTGCGCAAGGCGGCGGCGATGTCGGACAGCCCGGCGGCCTCGCAAGCCTGGGCCTCGGTGCGGGCCTCGGCCAGCCAGACCTGCAGCGCCGCGCCGCCATCGGCCAGCACCTTGCGCTGCAGCAGGTCGATCGCCTGGATCTCGTTCGTGCCCTCGTAGATCATGGCGATGCGGGCGTCGCGCAGCGTCTGCTCGATGCCGTACTCCCGCACGTAGCCGTAGCCCCCGAAGACCTGCAGCGCTGCACTGGCGCCGTGGAAACCATGATGGGTGCAGAAGGCCTTGACCACGGGGGTCATCAGGGCCGCCAGCGCGGACTCGGCGGCGCGTACCGCGGGCTCCGGATCGTGCGACGCACGGTCTATGGCCAGCGCCGCCCGGTAGGCGATGACGCGCTGGCCTTCGGTCATGGCCCGCAGGCGCAGCAAGGTGTGGCGCACGGCCGGGTGCAGGGCGATGGGGCTTGCTGCGGCCCCTGAGCCGGCGGCAGCGCGGCCCTGAAGACGCTCGCCGGCGTAGCGCAAAGCGTTCTGCGTGGCCATCTCCTGGTGGCCGAGGCCCTGCAAACCCACGTGCAGGCGCGCCGAGTTCATCATCAGGAACATCGCGGCCAGACCGCGATGGGGCTCGCCCACCAGCCAGCCTGTGGCGCCCTCGTAGCGCATGGCGCACGTGGCGCTGCCGTGGATGCCGGTCTTGTGTTCGATGCCGTCGCAATGCAAGGCATTGTCCGTGCCATCGGGCAGCAGCTTGGGCACCAGCGCCAGCGAGATGCCCTTGGTACCGGGCGGCGCATCCGGCAGCCGGCACAGCACCAGATGGACGATGTTGTCGGTGAGGTCGTGCTCACCGCCGGAGATGAAGATCTTCTGGCCGAAGATGCGCAGGCTGCCATGCGGCTGCGGCTCGCCTCGGGTGCGCAGCAAGCCCAGATCGCTGCCGGCCTGCGGCTCGGTGAGTGCCATGGCCGCCAGCGTGCGCCCGGTGGCCACATCTTGCAGGTAGCGCGCTTTCAAGTCTTCGCTGGCGTGCGCCTTGATCGTCTCGTAAGCGCCATGCAGCAGGTCGGGGTACATGACCCAGCCGTGGTTGCAGGCCACCAGCATCTCGCGGGCGGCGGCGTCCACCAGCATGGGCAGCCCCTGCCCGCCCCAGGCGGGGTCGCAAGGCAGCGCGGGCCAACCGCCCTCGACATAGGCACGATAGGCCTCGCGGTAGCCCGGCGGGGTGCGCACCCGGCCGGCCTCATCGCGTACGCAGCCTGCCGCATCGCCCGGGGCGTTGAGGGGCAGCAGCACGCCGCTGGCGAACTTTGCGGCCTCGTGCAGCACCGCGTCCACGGTGTCGAGATCCAGGTCTGCAAAGGGAAGGGACCGCGCCCAGGAGGCGGGCGCGTCGAGCACGCGCTCCATCACGAAGCGCATGTCCTGCAGCGGAGCGCGGTACTCCCAGGCCATGTCGATTGCCTGCTGGCGGGCTTCAGCGTGGCGCCATGCGCAGGGCACCGTCCAAACGGATGGTCTCGCCGTTCAGATGGACGTTGCTGACGATATGCGCGGCCAGCGCCGCGAACTCGTCCGGACGCCCAAGCCGGGGTGGGAACGGTATGGAGGCCGCCAGGGACTGCTGCACGGCCTCGGGCAACTGCTTCATCAGCGGGGTCTCGAAGAGGCCGGGCGCTACCGTGCACACGCGAATGCCGTGCTGGGCGAGATCACGCGCCAAGGGCAGCGTCATGGACACCAGGCCACCCTTGCTCGCGGCGTAAGCCTCCTGGCCCACCTGTCCGTCGAAGGCGGCCACCGAGGCAGTCATCAGCATCACGCCGCGCTCACCGTCGGCCAGCGGTTCCAGGCGTGCGATGCGGGCTGCGGTCAGGCGCACCACGTTGTAGGTGCCGATGAGGTTGACACGGATCACGCGCTCGAAGTCTTCCAGCGGCGCAGGCAATCCGTCCTTGCCCACCACGCGCTTGGCGGTGCCGATGCCGGCGATGTTCATCACGATGCGCGCGCTGCCCAGCGCGGCCTCGGCCGCATCCAGCGCGGCGTTCATGCTCGCGGTGTCGGTGATATCGGCTGCGAGCCCGACACCGCCGATGTCAGCAGCCACGCGCTGGGCGTTGGCGACATTGACGTCCAGCACGGCGACCTTGCCACCCAGCCGGGCGAGTTCACGCGCCACGGCTTCACCAAGACCCGAGCCGCCGCCTGTCACGATCGCCACCTGTTCCTCGATCCTCATGCTCAGTTCCCCTTCATCACAAGGCGCCCCTGACAGGCGCTGGCCCTTCAAGCAGGGCAGGCTCATGCGCTGACCCGCTCATCGATGAACATCTTCAGACGCAACTGCCAGACACGCCGCCCTGATGTCCTCGGGGACAGGTATGGCCTTGATGCGGTCGGGGTTCTGCGGGTCGCGGATGCAGAAGGCGCGCACCTCGGTGCCCTCGCACAACACGGTGTCGCCACGCCTCACCACATGACGGTGGCGGAAGGTCTTTGCCGCCCAGTGCTCTACCGTGGTGTGAACCTCGATCGTCTCGCCATAGGTGGCCGGACGCAGGAACTTGGTATGGATCTCCAGCAGCGGCGTGCCGATGATGCCGCGTGTCTTCACCAGTTCACGCCACGCGGGGATGCCGCAGGCCATGAAGAAGGCGAGCGAGGCCTCGTCCATCCAGCGATTGAAGTTCGGAAAGAAGACGATGCCCGCGGGGTCGCAGTCGCCAAACTGCACGTTCACGCGGTAGACATGCAGGCGCGACAGGGCTTGGGGCGCCTCGACCGACGCAGGGAAATCGCCGCTCATGACTTCACGACCTTGGCCGCCCGCTTCTCCAGGAACGCCCGCACGCGCTCCTTCGCGGCCTCATCGCCCTGTGCAATGGAGGAGATGAGGGACTCCATGAACAGGCCGTCGCTGGCTGAGAGGTCAGCAATGCGCGGCAGGGCCTGTGTGATGGCGTAGTTGGACAAGGGCGCGTTGCCGGCGATCTTCTGCGCCAGTTGCAGCGCCTTGGCCAGGCCCTGGCCGTCGGCCACGCGGTAGTTGGAGATGGTGAAGGCCTGGCCTTCGTCGGCATCGAACACTCGGCCGGTGAGCATCATGTCGGTCATGCGCGACACGCCGATCAGGCGCGAGATGCGCACCGAGCCGCCACCGCCCACGAAGATGCCGCGCGTGCCCTCGGGCAGGCCGTAGAAGGCGCTGTCTTCGGCCACGCGCAGATGGGCGGAGGAGGCCAGCTCCAGACCGCCACCGACCACCGCGCCGTGCAGCACGGCGATCACCGGCACGGGCCCGAACTGGATGGCGTCGAAGCAGGCGTGCCAGGAGCGCGAATGCTGCATGCCCTCGGCCACCGTGCGCTCGGACACTTCCGACAGGTCCAGCCCGGCGCAGAAGTGGTCCCCCGCACCGCTCAGCACCACCACCTTGAAGCTGGCAGGCAGGTTGACGAACATGGTGTGGATCTGGGCCAGCAGCTCGTCGCTGATGGAGTTGCGCTTGGCTGGCCGGTTCAGGCGCAGATGCAGCACGGGACCTGCAGACTCCAAGGTCAGCAACGACAGGTGAGACAAGGGACCGGGGCCGGACTCAAGGGGCTGGAAGGACATGGGTCGAAGCTTTGAAGTTGGGGGGGTTGTGCGAAGCTGCGCAGGCGCGGGCGGAACGTCGCACCAGGGTCAGCAGCGAATCACCTGCGGGTCCTCGGGCGTGGCGTACAGCACCTGGACTTCCGCGGCGCGGCGCTGCAGCGTCAGGCGCTGGTTCAGGTAGCCCTTGTCGGTGATCTCGCCGGCAGCCATGCTGGGGGCATCCGGCAGCACCAGCGCACATGCCGGCACCTGGGAAGAGCCGCCGCCCTCGGCCTTCAGCGCCCGCAAGCCGGCCTGCACACGCTGGCGCAACTCTTCCGCGGGCAGGGAACGCGCGGCCTCGTTCAGGAACACCAGCGCACCAATCTCGTGACGGTCGTGACCCGTGATCACCACGTCCTGGGCCAGCGGGGCCAGGGCGGCCACCACCTTCAGGCGCAAGGTCCCCACGGACACCCACGTGCCGGTGGTCAGCTTGAAGTCCTCTGCCACACGGCCATTGAACACGATGCCCGAAGCGGGGTCCGTCTCGTCCTGCAGGTAGCCGGCATCCCCGATGCAATAGAAGCCCTCCTCGTCGAAGGCCGCCGCCGTGGCCTCGGGGTTGCCGCGGTAGCCGGGAAAGACGTGCGGCCCCCGGATGCGCATCTCCTGCTTGCCCCCGTTGGGCAGGAACTTCACTTCGGCGCCGGGCATCGGATTGCCGATCACACCCGGCCGGTCCAGACGCCAGTTGGCAAAGGTGATGGCCGGCGCGGTCTCGGTCGCCCCCCAGGAGGTGGTGAACCACACCGGCTCCTCGCGTACGGCGGCGGCCACGGCTTCCAGGCGCCTCCAGGTGGTCTGCGGCATGCCCGCGCCCGAATAGAACACCATGCGCAGCCGGCTGAAGAAGTTGCGCGCCAGTTCGGCGTCGGCCTCCAGGGCCGGCAACATCATGTCGTAGCCCTTGGGCACGTTGAAGTAGACGGTGGGCTGCACCTCGCGCAGGTGCTGAAGGGTCTTGTCCACCAGGCGCGGCATCGGCCGGCCGTCGTCGATGTAGAGGGTGCCGCCATGCTTGAGCACCATGTTCGTGTTGTGGTTGCCGCCGAAGGTGTGGCTCCAGGGCAGCCAATCCAGCAGCACCGGCTTCTCCAGCGTCAGGAAGCGCAAAGTCTGCGCCAGCATCTGCTGGTTGGCGCAGAGCATGCGGTGGGTATTGATCACCACCTTGGGGTGACCGGTGGAACCCGAGGTCAGCAGGTACTTGGCGTGCGTGTCGGGCGTGATGGCGGCAAAGGCCTTGAGCACGGCCGGCGTCTCCACGGTGGCCAACAGGTCGCTGAAAGGAACGGCACCCAGGTGCGAAGCGGCGCCGTGCGTGAACACCACGCGCGACTTGACGGGTGCCTGCACCAGCGCAGGGCCGTAGGTGGCTGCATCCGAGGCGTAGATCAGGGCCGGCTGCAGGGTGGCCAGGATGCCGTGAATGCGGGAGAAGTCTCCCCCCGCCAGACGGCAGTAGCCGCTGCTGACCGTGCACACGGCCCGGCCGATGTGCATGCCGGCCAGCAGCAAGACCAGGTGGTCCAGGGAGTTGTCAGACAGCACCACCACCGGACCCTCGGGCTCCAGACCCATGTCCAGCAGCGATTGCGCCACGGCGCCAACCTGCTGGCGCAGCGCGCCCCAGCTCAGCACACGCCAGCCAGCAGGTGACGCAGCGTCGGGTTCCGCGAAGGCTGGCGCCTGCGGCGTCTCGCGCGCCCAGCGCTCCAGCCACTCGCCCACGCAGCGCTCATGAGGTTGCAGGGTTTCTGGCGAGCGCAGGACAAATACGCCATCGCCTCGGTCTTCGCGAACGCACCGGCGCGGCGCCAGCAACGCCTCGTCGGAGAAGAAATCCGCCGGGCGGCCGCAGGCACCGGTGACAGGGGCGGTCGGCTGCAGGGTCATCCAACTCTCCTTGGGGCCATCCAATCGGAGGGCCACTTGTCTCGGTCACATCGCTCTTCGCGACTCCATACACATGTGTATGTGTTTGGCCTGAATGCTAATCAGGCATCCGCCATCGGGCATCAGGGAAAACACCATGTTCCATACATTGATGTATGGAAGGCATGATCCCTGCGCCATGAAGATTTCGCTCTCACAGCCTGCCACGCCCCAGGGCTCAAAGCCTTCCGGCAAGACCTCCGACGCCACCATCGCCCGCAAGGCCCGCACGCCCCGAGGAATCCCGAACGCTGCCGAACCCGGGCGCCAATCGCTGACGCCAGAGGCCTGGATAGACGCCGCCACCGAAGTGCTGGTCGACCGCGGCATTGACCACGTGCGCGTGGATGTCCTGGCCACGCAACTGGGCGTCACGCGGGGCAGCTTCTATTGGCACTTTAGGGACCGGGAAGACCTGCTGCGCCGCGTGCTGGAGGCCTGGCGCAACCGGACCACCGTGCAGTTGACACGCCGCCTGAGCCTTGCGGGCCAGGACGCGCGCTCCCAACTGCGCGACGTGATCTCGTTGCCCCACCGAGGCCGCGCGGCCGCGCGGGCCGCGCGCATTGAACTGGCCATCCGCGCATGGGCCCGGCGCGACCAGATGGCGCGCGAAGCCGTGGACGAAGCCGACCAGCAACGCATCGCCTATCACCGACAGATCTTCGAATCTCTGGGGTTTGAACCCGGTGAGGCCGCCCTGCGCGCCTTCATGATGTACAGCTACGAGGTGGCCGAGTCCCTGCTGCACCAGCAGGGCCGGACCGAGGACCGGCGACAGCGCCAAGACTTCCTGGAGGCCCTGATGACGACGCCCCTGAAGTCGGCCCAGCCCGGCTGAGGCCAGGGGTCGCACCCAGGCGACCGGCCGCTCAGCGGGACGGCTCTACTTCTCGTCCATCACCCAGACGCCATCCCAGGTGCCCTCGGGGGGCCGGGCCTTCAGGCTCATGCAGCGCTGAACGTAGATCCGGGACAACTGGTCCTGCGGGTGCAGGCGCAAGGCCTCGTTGAAAGCCGTGGCGGCCTCGTCCCAGCGGCCCGCACGGTACTTCCCGATGCCGTCGTTGAACTGGTTGACCACATCCATCAGGTGGGGGAACGTCGTGTCGTCGTGGTAATCCAGCACCTCGTAGACGGCCACGGGCTGGGTCTTGCCCTTGACGATCACGCGGTCCACCTCGCGCATGCGGTAGGTGCCGCGCAAGCGCTTGCGGGTGAACTCGCTGATCAGAATGCGGGCCGCATACGATTTGCAGGCCGACTCCAGCCGCGCGGCCAAGTTCACGCCGTCGCCGATGATGGTGAAGTCCATGCGCTTGTTGGAGCCGATGTTGCCGGACACCACCACATCGGTGTTCAGGCCGATGCCGATGTCCACCGGACGCTTGCCCTGCCCCGCTCGCACCTGGTTCCACTCGCGCAATCGGCTGATCATGGCCACCGCCGTGCGCACTGCCCGGTCCTCATCGTCGTCATGGGCCACCGGGATGCCGAACGCAGCCATGATGGCATCGCCGATGAACTTGTCGAGCATCCCGCCTTCGCGCTGGATGCAATCCACCATGATCTCGAAGTACTCGTTGAGCAGGCTCACCGTGGCCTGAGGCCCCAGTTCCTCGGTCAGCGTCGTGAAGCCCCGGATGTCGGAGAACAGCACCGTGGCCGTGACGCTTCGCCCGCCCAGCAGCTCTGCCCCCGAGGCCAGCACCTGGTCGGCGATCGACGGGTCCATGTAGCGCGACATGGTCGACTTCATGCGCTTTTCGGAGGAGATGTCCTCGAACATCAGCATGGAGCCCAGGCCCTTGCCCTCGCCGCTGACCAGCGGCGTCACCGTCAGGTTCACCGAGCGGACGTCGGCGCGCAGGCGCAGCTCAACGTCCATCGCCATTTCGGTCTGACGTGTCTGGTCCACCCGGTCCAGCTTCTCCAGCAACCATGCGTTGGACGAACCGAACAGCTCGGCCGCCGTCTGCCCCAGCACCTGGGACGGCTGCACCTGAAGGATGCGCAGCCCCGCGGCATTGCAGGTGACCACGCGCCGGTCGGTGTCCAGGGTCAACACCCCGCTGGACATCGACTGCAGCACGCTGTCGTTGTAGTTCTTCATGTTCTGCACGTCGGAGAACAGCTTGGCGTTCTCCAGCGCGATCGAGATCTGCGCCGTGAAGGCCTTCAGCCGAGACTCGTCCTCGTCCGTGAACGGCCCGCCGCGCTTGTTCAGCACCTGGGTGACGCCGATGACCTTGCCCGCCTGGTTGACGATGGGCACGCACAGGATGGAGCGCGTGAAGAAACCCGTCTTCTTGTCAAAGGCCGGGTTGAAGCGCAGATCGGCATACGCATAGGGGATGTTGATGGTGCGCCCAGTGGTGAAGGCGGCCCCTGCAATGCCGGCGTGGTTTGGCAACCGGATCTGCATGGATTGCAGGCCTTGACCCACCTCGGACCACAACTCCCCTGTCTTCTCGTCGTTCAGGAACAGAGTGGAACGCTCGGCCTTGAGCATGCGGGTGGCCTCGCCCATCACCTTGCGCAGCAGCACCCGGATGTCGATCTCGGAAGTGACGTCAGACACCACGTCCAGGAACTCCATTTCCTGCTGGCGGAGCTGGCGCATGCGTTCGATGGACTGCACGCTCTGCAGCGCCAGCGCGCTGTGGCTGGTCATCGCCGTCAGCAGCTCCAGGTCGGCCTTGGTGAAGCGGCCCTTGAGCCGGTTGATGACCTGCGACACCCCGATGATCTCGCCGCGCCCGGTGCGCACCGGCACGCACAGGATGCTGCGGGTGATGAAGCCGGTCTGCTCGTCGTTGGCGCGGTTGAAACGAGGGTCCGCGTAGGCGTCGTGCACCACCAGACTCTCGCCTGTATTGAACACATGCCCGGCAATGCCCAGGTTGTTCATGAGGCGGATCTCGCGACGGCGACTGCCCTGCGCAACGCGGGAGTAAAGCTCCCCGGTCTGGGGATCGTTGAGAAACAGGCTGCAGCGCTCGGCCTGCAGTTCTTGCGCTGTGACCAGCACCAGCGCCTCGAGCACTTCGTCCAGGGATTCGACGCCCGACACCTTCTGCGAGATGCCCAGCAGCACCTCAGCAAACCGAAGGCGGCGCTCCAGGGTGGCCAAGGAGTGCGCAGGTGCGTCAGCCGAAGGCTGCGCCGAGGAAGCCACGCGGCGCGTACGGCCCGCAGCGCCTGAACCTTTGGCAGACCGCACGGACTTGGCAGCGTCAGGAGCCTTCATGACGAAAGGGCCCCGGACTTCGGCGCCCGCGCCAGATCCAGTTGCTCGCGCAGCCTCACCACGGTTTGCAGGAGGTGGCGATTCTCATCCTGTTGCTCGCGGCCAGCGGCTTGCAGCGCTTGCTCGTGCTCGTGGCGGGCGGCCTCCAGCGCATCCCGCAAGGTGGACACGGTCGCCTTGAGCTGGGCGATTTCCTGCGCAGAAACGGACAGCGCCTGTTGCACCGCCCGGTCTTTCTCGGCCTGGATCACGGCCAGGGCATCGCGCAGCGCAGCGATCGTCGACTTGAGTTGCACGGTCTCCTGCACAGAGGAGGCCGTCGCCTCCTGGCGATCCCGCTCACGCGCCTCAGCCAGGGCATCCAGGCTCTCGCGCTGCGCTGCCAGCGCCCGCTGCAGATCACGCACATGGGTGTGCAGGTCCGCCTCTGCAAGTGCGGCCTCATCGCCTGATGACGCCACGGTCGAAGGCAAGGGCTTGGCCGCGGATGGGGGGCTCACCAGGCGCTCCAACGACACGCCAGCCTCAGCGCCAACCTCAGGCGCCGTGACCCTTGATGTAGGTTTCCAGGAAGCCGATCTGCTCGCCCATGCGGCGGATGCTGTCCTTCACCACATCGCCCACCGACACCACGCCGACAACGCGCCCACCATCCATCACCGGCAGGTGACGAAAACCCCGGTTGGCCATCAGACCCATGCAGGCTTCCAGCGGATCTGCAGGCTTGACGGTCATCGGGTTGGCGGTCATGACCTCGGCCACCAGCGTCTGCTTGGCATCGCGCCCGGGCAGCAGCACCTTGATAGCGCAATCGCCCTGGGTGATGATGCCTGCCAGCTGGTCACCGTCCATCACCAACACGGCACGCACCCGCTGGTCGCGCATCGACTGCAATGCCATAACGACGGGGTCGGAGGGGCGCACGGACACGATACGGTTGGACTTTGTCTGCAAACACTGGGCGACGGTGACCATGATCTTGGGAACTCCGACAGGGACGGGGCAGGCAGTCAGCGAAGCATTGATGTTAGCCCGAAGCCCTCAGGGCCGTACGGGATGTTGCAGGCCGGCACCATTGACACGACGACCCAAGAAAACAGAGTGCCAGGGCAGGCCAGAAAGCAAAACGGGCCAGACCCTTGTGGAGACTGACCCGAATGCAGGCCGCTGGCTTACAACGGCGAAATGTGGCGCGGCTGGCAGGATTCGAACCCACGACCCCTTGGTTCGTAGCCAAGTACTCTATCCAACTGAGCTACAGCCGCGAAGCCACGCAGTATAGCAGTCCTCAACAGGCCCGGCGCACAAGGCTGGCCAGGCGAGGCAGGCCCGAACCGGTCAATCGATGCGCGAGGCCTCGCGCTCGCAGTCCAGGGCACGGCGATCGTCGCCCACGCCCTGTGCCGCCTGAGCCAGCAAGCGCCAGGCTCGGCGGCGCACGTCACCGGGCAGTTCAGGCGCACGGGCTGCGCGCTCCAAAGGACCGGCGGCACGGCCCCACAGACCGCGGGCTGCGAAGGTCATGCCCGCTGCTGCCACCACGGCCGAAGCGGCAGCACCGTCAGGTGCAAGGCTCCAGGCTTTCTCCATCGGAGCCAGCCACTCAGGGCCCACGCCCTCCAGACTCTCACAAAGGGCCAGGGCCAGCGCCGACCGCTCATCTGCAGACAACTCAGGAAGCCGGTCCCACAGGGGCCGTGCCCAGGCCCGACCGTCGGCGGCCGCACCCAGTCTGGCGGCACGACGGACCGCATGGGCCACAAGCAAAGGATCGCGCCGGTCTGCCGGCTCCAGCGTGGCCCAGGCCTGACGCAGTTGCTCGCCGTCGTGTGCGGCATCGAGCAGTTGCATGCACAAAGACCGCAGCAGGCCCGGGGTGGCCGTGGTCGGAAAGGCCTGGTGCTTGGCCAGCAGTCGCGCGGTTTTCAGGGCTTCTGCGTGCTGCCCCGACAGGCGGGCGGCCTGGAGCCTCAGCCGCAGGGCATGGGTGCGCCGGGCCACGCCAGGGGGCAAGGCATCGAGCCACTGGTGCACCAGGGCCGCATCCCGGTCCTCCAGGGCCCACTCCGCCGCGCGCAGCAAAGGCACCTCGGCGCCAGGCCGCCCCTTGACGCGCCCAGCCAGGGCCAGCGCCTCGTCCAGCGCCCGCTGCCGCCCCTCCCGGTCCTGCAGCCGATGCAGGCTGGCCGCCAGCGTCAGCAGGGCCATGAGGCTGAGCTCGTCGGCCTCCGGAATGGGGGGCCAGGCCCGGGAGAAGCCCAGCACCTTCTCGGCAGCGCGCTGCGCTCGCAGGTAACGCGCAGCGTCGAATTCCAGGTGAGCTTCTCGCAGGGCCCGCTGCGCCGCGCGTTCGCGCTGCAGGGCGCGCCATTCCGCTGCGCGCGTGGGCAAGGTCAGCAGGCTGTCGACCGCACGGGTGGCGCCCATGATGAGGAAGCAGGCCCCCAGCACCACCAGGATGAAGAGGTTGAGCGACAGATCGGCCCGCCAGCCGCCCCAGGCCACGGAGACCAGGCCGTCATTCGTGCCCAAGGTGGTCGCGGCCACCACGGCGACCACGAAGAGCAGGACAGCCCAGACGACGGCACGCATGCGGGGCGCCCCGTTCAGCGTCCGGCCACGGCCGTGGCCAGCGCGGCCAGGGTGGCCTCCGGACGGGGCACCGAGACCTGCCGCGACTGCTGGGCCACCTGGCGCAACTGTTCGCGGACGAAGTCCACGCGTCGCGAACCCTTGTCGAAGTAACGGTCCAGCGCGGACTGCGCTTCGCGCAAGTCCGCCTGCGCGGTGTCGAACTGCCGGCTCAACAGCGCCAGGCGGGCATTCAGCAGACGCAGCTTCAGGTTCTCTCGCAGGAAAAAGGCCTGCTCCGGTGCCAACAGTGCGGCCTGCGGATCGTCAACACGGGTGACACGCACGAGGCTGCGCACCTCGGACCAGAACTGTCCCAGCAAAGAGCGCACCCGGGCATCCAGCCACTGCGGCCCAGGAGCCGATGCAGCTTCCCCTGGGGCCGGAGCCGAGGCCGGCGCGACGCGTGAATCCCCATCGCGCGGCACGGCTCGGCGGTCGGTGGCCGCGAGCATGGGCAGGTCGTCGACCGCCCGCACGGCGTCATCGATGCGGATGGCCAGGCTCTGCAGATCCACCGTGCCCGCCGCCTTGACGCGGTCCAGATCCTGCAGCGCTGCCCTGCGCACCCGCTCCATGCGGGGCTGCTGGTAGCGAGCCAGCCGCTCTTCGGTCTGGCGCAAGGCCGCCAGCAGTGGCTCGGCACTGCCGGTGATGGCCGACTGCTGCAAGGCCAGGCGCAGCGCGGCGTCAACGTCCGAGAGCACGTTCTCATCGCGTGAGCGCGACAGCGACTGGATCAACTCTTCCAACTGGCTGCGCTGCAGCGAGGTCTCGGCCACACGCGCCTCCAGCAGCGCCACCTTGGCGGCGTTCTCGCGCGCGGACGCCTCGGCCTGGCGCGCCATCACGCGTGCTTCGGCCGACTGGGTGCCGGCCTCCTGCTGGCGCTTGACGATCTCCAGTTCCGCAGTCTTCAGCCGCTGCTGGGTATTCCATGCCAGCGCCAAAGCGGCCGTGGCCAGAATCCCCAGCCCGGCAAGGATCCATGGATTCGCCGCGCGGGCCTGGGCCCGGGTCGCGGACGATGGAACGCCGGAATCAGCCGCAGGAGCGTCCAGGATCGCGGCGGGCCGGGGAGCGCCCGTGCCGCCGAGCCCGTCAGGCGTCACCGCAGGAGGCGGCGACGCAGCGACTGCCGAGCCTGGCGGCGCGGACGAAGAAGAGGAAGAAGAGGCATCGTTCAACACCGCGAAGATTCTAGGTGCGCGCAGCACGCGACCAACGCTTCCACCTCGGGGGAGACTTCCAGAACTTGAGCAAAGCCGGCCGAGCGCGCCGCCTTGGCGATGCGCGCGTGCGTGGCCACGGCGCAACTGGCGGACCAGTCGGCCTGCGGGCTCAGCGCCTGCAGGTGGGCCACCGCCTCGGAACTGCTGAACACCCAGACATGGCGCTGAGGATCTTCCAGAGCCGATGTCAGGAGCCCGGCGGAAGCTTCGTCTAGCACCGGCAGGCGCCGCTGGTAGGCCACCAGGAACTCCACGGCCGAACCGGCCTGCTCGAACTGCTGGGCCAGCCAGTTGCGGCCTTCCTCGCCGCGCACGACCAGCACGTTGCGGCCGCGCCAGGCGCGACCTGCCACTTGACGCCACAGCGCTTCCGATTCGCTCGGCTCGCCCGGTGCCGGCTGGGCGATGTGGTGCGGCGCCACGCCGCAGGCCTGCAGCGCGGCGGTGGTGCCCTGCCCCGTGCTGCCCGCCCACAACCCGGCGGGCCACACCCGGCCAGGCGGGCGACGCGCGAAGAAGTGCTCCACCGCATTCGCGCTGACGAACATCACGAAATCCACAGAGGCCAGGCGGTGCCACGCCCGCTCGACAGCGGCCTCGTCAGGGGCCGGCGCGATGTCGATGAGCGCCAGCGCCTGGGCCTGGAGCCCGCGCGCCCTGAGCGCCTGCACCCAGGGTTCTGCCTGGCCCCGGGGCCGGGTGACGATCACGCACAGCGGGCTCACGAGCGCTCAGGCAGCCCCGAGATACCCCGATGCGCCTGCGCGGCGAAGGCCCTCTGCGGCTTCCTCGCCCAGGCGGCGTGCCGAGGCTTCGTCCGCAGGCGCGCCCTCGACCGTGAAGCGCAGAAGCGGCATGGTCAGCTGCGTGGCGTGGCCCAGGGCAGCTTCCAGGTGCAGGGTGCCTGCTGTCCAGGTGGCATGCGCGGCCAGCGGCATGCTGCAACTGCCCCCCAGGGCGCGTGACACCGCCCGCTCGGCGTGGGCCGCCAGCCAGGTGGGGGGGTGGACCGTCTGCGCCAGCAGCGTCCGCAGCTCATGGGCGTCTTCACGCACCTCGATGCCCAGGGCCCCCTGTCCTGCCGCAGGGATCATGCGGTCGGCTTCAAACACGCCCCGGATACGGCTGGCCAGGCCCAGGCGCTTGAGGCCCGCGGCCGCCAGCACGATGGCATCGAACCCGCCCTCGTCCAGTTTGCGCAGCCGCGTGTCGAGATTGCCGCGCAGCGGCTCGATGCGCAGGTCAGGACGCTCGCTGAGCAACTGCACCACGCGCCGCAGGCTGGACGTGCCCACGCAGGCCCCCTGAGGCAGGGCCGAGAGGTCGTCGTAGCGGTTGGAGACGAAGGCGTCGCGCGGGTCTTCGCGCTCCAGCACCGCCGCCAGCACGAAGCCCGGCGGCAGGTCCATGGGGACGTCCTTGAGCGAGTGCACGGCCAGGTGGGCCCGGCCCTCTTCCAGGGCCGTCTCCAGTTCCTTGACGAACAGGCCCTTGCCGCCCACTTTGGACAGGGCGCGGTCCAGGATCTGGTCGCCCTGGGTGGTCATGCCCAGCAGTTCGACCTGGCGGCCGAATCGCACCTGCAGGAGGTCGCGCACGTGTTCGGCCTGCCACAGGGCCAGTCGGCTTTCTCGGGTGGCGATGATGGTCTTGTCGCTCATCCGGTGATTATGGGAGCGTCGCCACGAAAATCAGGCAGGGTTGTCACCGACGAGTGTCAACCAGGGTCGAATGCCGCCCCTGTCGGGCACGGGGCTTGCGTACAGAATCTCTCATCAGCTTGCATCGCAGAGGCCCAACCATGCCCCGATCTTTGCCCCAAAGTTCCTCCAATTCGCCGGCTGGAACCGCCCGATCTGCCACAGGAGCCCCAGTGCCCAACGGGCCTCATGACGCCCAGCGGGAAGACATCCGGTTACTGGGCCGCATCCTGGGCGACACCATCCGCGAACACGAAGGGCGCGACACCTACGAACTCATCGAGAAGGTACGGCAACTGGCCGTGGCCTTCCGGTTGAAGAAGGATGCGCAAGCCGGGCGGGCGCTGGACCGCCTGCTGAAGAACCTGTCGGGCGACCAGACGGTGAGCGTGATCCGCGCCTTCAGCTACTTCGCCCACCTGGCCAACATCGCCGAAGACCATCAGCACGTGCGCCTGCGCGCCTTCCAGGACCGCAAGAGCCAGGTGCAGGAGGGCTCGCTCTCGCTGGCGATGGAGCGCTTGCACCACGCCGACCTGCGCGCCAGCGACATCGCCGCCACGCTGCGCCACGCGTGGATCTCGCCCGTGCTCACCGCCCACCCCACGGAGGTGCAGCGCAAGAGCATCCTCGACGCCGAGCGCGCCATTGCCGAGCTGGTGGCCGCGCGCGACCATCTGGACACCGGGCGCGAACGGGCCGAGAACGAGGAACGGCTGCGCGCTCGCGTCACCCAGCTGTGGCAGACCCGCATGCTGCGCACCGCCAAGCTCACCGTGGAAGACGAGATCGAGAACGCGCTGAGCTACTACCCCACCACCTTCCTGCGCGAGATTCCGCGGCTGTACGGCGAGGTGGAGCACGCCCTGAAAGGGCACGACATCGCCCCTTTCCTGCGCATGGGGCACTGGATCGGCGGGGACCGAGACGGCAACCCCAACGTGGGCGCGCGCACCATGCGACGGGCCATGGCGCGCCAGGCCGAGGTGGCGCTGCGCCACTACCTGACCGAGCTGCACCTTCTGGGCGGCGAGCTCTCGATGTCGCACACCCTGGCTCCCGTGACGCCGGCCATGCTGGCATTGGCCGCACGATCGCCCGACCAGGACCAGCACCGCGAGGATGAGCCCTACCGGCGCGCCCTCATCGGCATGTACGCCCGGCTGGCGGCAACGCTGCACGAACTCACCGGAACCGAGGCGCTGCGCCACGCCGTGGCGCCGCAGAACCCTTACCTGGCGCCCGAAGAGCTCCTGGCGGACCTGGACGTCATTGCCGACAGCCTGTGCTCGCACCATGCGCAGGCCCTGGTGCAGCCGCGGCTGAGACCGCTACGCCGCGCGGTGCAGGTCTTCGGCTTTCACCTGGCGACGCTGGACATCCGCCAGAGTTCCGACCAGCACGAGGTGGTGGTGGCGGAACTGCTGCGGGTGTCGCGCGTGGAGGTGGATTACGGTGCGCTCACCGAGGCGCAGCGCCGCGAACTGCTGCTGCGCTTGCTGAACGACGCCCGGCCCTTGCGCGTGCGCAACGCCACCTACAGCCCTCTCACCCTGGCCGAACTCGAGGTCTTCGAGACCGCGCGCGATCTTCGCCGGCGCCACGGCCATGAAGCCCTGCGCCATAGCATCATTTCCCACACCGAGGAGGTAAGCGACCTGCTGGAGGTGCTGCTGCTGCAGAAGGAATGCGGGCTGCTGCACGGTACGCTGGACAACATCCCGGACGGCGGGGCGCGTTGCGAGCTGATCGTCGTGCCGCTGTTCGAGACCATCGCCGATCTGCGCCGCGCCGAGCCCATCATGCACGAGTTCTACGCCCTGCCGGGCATCGCCGAGCTGGTGGTGCGCAGCGGGGCCGAGCAGGAAATCATGCTGGGCTACAGCGACAGCAACAAGGACGGCGGCTTCTTCACCAGCAACTGGGAGCTGTACCGGGCCGAGACGGCGCTGGTGGAGTTGTTTGCCGAACTGGGCCAGGCGCATGGACTGCGCCTGCGCCTGTTCCACGGCCGTGGCGGCACGGTAGGGCGCGGCGGCGGGCCCAGCTACCAGGCCATCCTGGCCCAGCCCCCGGGCACGGTGCAGGGACAGATCCGCCTGACCGAACAGGGCGAGGTCATCGGCTCCAAATACGCCCACCCCGAGATTGGCCGGCGCAACCTGGAAACCCTGGTGGCCGCCACCCTGGAGGCAACCTTGCTGCACCCCACGCAACGCGCTCCCAAGACCTTCACGGAAGCGGCCGCCGCGCTCAGCCGGGCGAGCTTCGACGCGTACCGAAAAATCGTCTACGAAACACCCGGCTTCACCGACTGGTTCTTCGCCGCCACGCCGCTGCGCGAGATTGCAGAGCTCAACATCGGCTCGCGGCCCGCCTCGCGCAAGGCCACGCGCGCCATCGAAGACCTGCGCGCCATCCCCTGGAGCTTCTCCTGGGGCCAGTGCCGCCTGGGCTTGCCCGGGTGGTGCGGCTTCGGCTCGGGAGTGCAGGCTTTCCTGGACGGCGCTGACGAGCCCGCGGCGGGGGCCCACCCCACAGGCCGGGGCAAGTCGGATGCCGCCGCCCGGCGTGACGCGCGCGTGCAGTTGCTGCGCCGCATGCACCGGCAGTGGCCTTTCTTCCGCACACTGCTGTCCAACCTGGACATGGTGCTGGCCAAGACCGACCTGGGCCTGGCTCAGCGCTACGCGGACCTGGTGGAAGACCGCAAGAGCGGGCGCCGCATCTTCGCGCTGCTGCAGGCCGAATGGCAACGCACCAGCGACGCGCTCACATTGATCACCGGTGAAGCCACGCGACTGAAGTCCAACCCCGCGCTGGCCCGCTCGCTGGAGCACCGCATTCCCTATCTGGACCCGCTGAACCACCTGCAAGTGGAACTGCTGCGCCGCTACCGCCAGCGCACCGCCGGTGACCCCCAGGTCGAACGGGTACGCCGGGGCATCCAACTGTCCATCAACGGGCTGGCCGCAGGGCTCAGGAACACGGGCTGACGGTGCGACAGGGCCGGGATAATGCCCAGTCACTTTCCGCAGCCCTCCCCGCCATGACCGCCTCCAGCCCCGCGCCCAGCACCTCCAGCAACCCGCTGGCCAACAAGTCCCAGGCCTGGTCGGCCCTGTTCAGCGAGCCCATGAGCGAGCTGGTGCAGCGCTACACCGCCAGCGTCGGCTTCGACAAGCGGTTGTGGCGCGCCGACATCGACGGCAGCCTCGCACACGCCCGGATGCTGAGCGCACAAGGGATCATCGGCGCGCAGGACCTGGCCGACATCGAGCGCGGCATGGCGCAGATCGCGGGTGAGATCGAGCGCGGTGAATTCACCTGGAAGCTCGAGCTCGAGGACGTGCACCTCAACATCGAGGCCCGCCTGACCGAACTGGTGGGGCTGGCCGGCAAGCGGCTGCACACCGGGCGCTCACGCAACGACCAGGTGGCCACCGATGTGCGGCTGTGGCTGCGCGGCGAGATCGACCAGCTCACGCCGCTGCTGATGGCGATGCAGCGTGCACTCGTCGAGCTGGCCGCCCAGCACACCGACACCGTGATGCCCGGCTTCACCCACCTGCAGGTGGCTCAGCCGGTGAGCTTCGCCCACCACCTGCTGGCCTATGTGGAGATGTTCGCGCGCGATGCCGAACGCCTGGCCGATGTGCGCAAGCGCGTGAACGTGCTGCCCTTGGGCGCCGCGGCGCTGGCCGGCACCAGCTACCCGCTGGACCGCGAACGCGTGGCGAAGACGCTGGGCTTCGACGGCGTCTGCCAGAACAGCCTGGACGCCGTGAGCGACCGCGACTTCGCGATGGAGTTCACCGCCGCGGCCAGCATCTGCATGGTGCA
>JBILSM010000129.1:0-7905 GCA_044372085.1 Rubrivivax sp. | reverse complement strand
CGGGGAGCTGGACGGCATGTGAGGCTGCGATGGGGGGATCATGTGTGGTGCTGGAACCGAAGACCGAGTGATGCTGCGAGAGAGGACACTCCATGGTCCATCCACTGCAGCGCCGCGTCGAGCAAGGCCGGCGCGATGAGAAACCCGTGACGATACAGGCCATTGATGCGCAGGCGCCGCGGCGCCATCACCTCCATCAGGGGCAGGTTGTCGGGCAGCGTGGGCCGTGCCTGCGTGGAGATTTCGACGATCCGGGCTTCGCCAAAGGCCGGGTCCACCGTGTAGGCTGCACTGAGCAGTTCCAGGGTCGACCGCACCGTGGCGGGTGAGACGTCCTCGGTCTCGATCTCCGTGGCCCCGATCACGAACATGTGGTCCGGCTTGGGCGCGATGTAGATCGGGTGCCGGGGATGGATGAGGCGCGTCGGGCGGCGCAGCTGGACACCGGGCGCATGCAGCCGGACGACTTCGCCGCGCACGCCTCGAAGGCCGGGCCATTGGGCTTTCGCACCGAGGCCCCGGCAATCGAACACCCAACGGCCATCGTCAGGCAGGGCGGACGGCTCGGTGGGGTGCTCCCACAGCAGTTGCACACCCGCCCGGTCTTGAAGTGAGCGCAGCAGGGCCTGGAGCAAAGCGCGGTTGTCCAGCTGCCCTTCCCTCGGCAGGTGCAGGCCGCGGGGGAACCGGGCGCCCAGCCCGGGCTCCATGGCCTCCAGCCCTGCGGCGTCCAGCTCGACCGCGGGCACCAGCCCCGGCACCTGGTGCAGCGCGGTTGCCGTCCGGGCCAGCAGCGCCTGGAACCGTCGGGCTTCGGCGGCATCCTGTCGGTGCCAGACGATGATCGTGCCCTCCCGCTGGAAGAAGACGGGTTCGGGCAGGGTCTGGAGAATCTCAGGCCAACGCTGCAGACCGTGCACGCCCATGCGCACGACGGGCATCTCGGTGACGGCTGATTCCGCCAAGGGCGCGAGCATGGCCGCAGCCACCCGAGCCGCCGCACCTTGGGCATCCGGCGTGCCTGCGTCTCGCACCTCCACCGCCATGCCGCGGCAGGCCAGCGCATGGGCCAGCATCCGGCCCATCAGGCCTGCGCCCAGCACCGTGGCGTCTGCCCGAGTCTTCATCGGCCGGCTCCCAGGCGTCGGGCGCGATCATCTCTGCGAAAAAGGGTCGGCTCACGATAATCGCCGGCATGGAAACGAACCAGATGACCTCCAGCGCCCAGGGCGCGAGCCTTCGCTACTGCCGAGTTCTGACGATTGCCGGCTCCGACAGCGGGGGTGGCGCGGGTGTCCAGGCCGACCTGAAGACTTTCGCCGCCTTGGGTTGCTATGGCATGAGCGCGATCACCGCGCTGACGGCACAGAACACGGTCGGGGTCCAGGCCATCCATGCCGTGCCTGCGAGCTTCCTGCGCCAGCAGATCGTCTCGGTCATCGGGGACATCGGCGTGGATGCCGTCAAGATCGGCATGCTTCACGAACCCGGCGTGGTCGAGGTGGTGGCATGGGCCATTGACCACTTCCGACTCCGCAACGTGGTGCTGGACCCCGTCATGGTGGCCACCAGCGGCGATCGGCTCATCGCGGCCGAGACTGTGGAGGTGCTGGTGCGCGAACTGTTCCCCCGCGTCTGCGTGGTGACGCCCAACCTGGACGAGGCGTCGCTGCTTCTGGGGCGCCCCTTGACCACTGCGGCGCATCTGCCGCCTGCGGCGCGCGATCTGCTGAGCCTGGGTGCAAAGGCCGTCCTTCTCAAGGGCGGGCACCTGGCAGGCGACGAAGTCGAAGACCTGCTCTGCTGGGGCGCAGGCGAGGAACTGTCGCTGCGTTCGCCGCGCATTGCCAGCCGAAACGTGCATGGAACAGGCTGTACCTTGTCCTCGGCCATGGCTGCCCACCTGGCCCTGGGCGAAGACCTGGCCTCTGCGGTCAGGCATGCGCGGGCCTACATTCTTCGCGCCATCGAGGCTGGCGCGTCGGTTCGCACCGGTCAGGGGCACGGTCCCTTGAACCACGGCCACGACCCTGTGCCCATGCGCTTGAGGGATGCGCCCACACTCTCGGCCTGAACTGCTCAGGTGGATGGGCTGGGGGCTCATCACTCGGACGCAAGTCGAGCCTGCGGGTGAGGCCAGGCCCACGCCAGCGCCAGGCTGACGACTGCTGAGGCCAACAGCGCCCCGAGGAAGGGCCCCAGCGTCGGCACGCTTCCGGGAAAGCTTGCGGCCATGAGTCCTGCGCCCAGGCTCCCGCCTTGAATCCATCCCGGCAGCACCGCGCCTGCCAGACCTGCCACAGACCCGCCAATGGCGGCCGTGGACGACATGCGCCGCCAGGCGCCGAGAAGCACCGGCACCACGGCCGTGGCGCAAAGCAGGTCCGCGATCAGGAACAGGCGCAGAACCGAGATGCCCTGCAGCGCCACCAGCACGACGGGCACCATCAGAAGCACGGTGATCCAGCGCGCCATCGTCATCGATGTGCTTCGCCCCTCCGTCACGATGAGAGACGCCAGACCACTTTGAAGCGTGTCCACGGAGGACGCCACCAAGGCCAGGGCGAGCACCAGGGTCGAGATCTTCAACCACACGGGACCACCGGCAACCAAGGCGAAGAAGGGCACGGGGGGTTGCCCGAGGTCGGCGCCCGTGGTCACGGCCAGCATGCCCAGACCGCCCACGGTGGCGATGGCCGCCACGGTCAGGACGGCGCCCAGCAAGGCGCCGGACTTGAGCGCGCGCAGGTCTTGCGCGGCCCACAGCCGCTGCCAGTACCCTTGGTGAAAGATGTTGGCAGCCGTGACCGCGATGACCAGCGTCAACGCCACCGACAGCGCCACGCCCGGTGGAGCCGAAGGCAGGGGTTTCGGCTCGGCGGCCTGGGGGGTGAAGGCCGGTCCGCTGAACAAGGTGAAGCCGATCAACACCAGCAAGGCGAGCAGCAGCCAGGCCTGCCAGCGGTCGGTCAGCAGGCTGGCCCGCAGACCTCCCCAGGTGGTGTAGATCAGCGTCGAGATCGTCACACCCATCACGGCCGCCCAGGGCGGAATGCCGGACAACATGTGGGCGATGGCGCCCACGGCCGTCAGCTCCGCCGTCAGGAAGCAGAGCATGTACAGAGCGGAGATCGCGGCTACCCATCGCCGCACCGGTGTACCCAGGCGGACCTGGGCGAACTCCCCGAGGCTGCGTCCTTCGGGCAACAACCGGCGGATGGAGCCCCCGAAGGCAGCGAACACCAGGAAGGGCAGGGCGGCGCCCGCCGCGTAGCCCGCCACGGCCAGGGGCCCGACGAAAGCGCCCAGTTCGGGCGGTGCGAAGAGGATCCAGGCGCCCAGGCCGGAGGCCACGAATGACAGGCCCAGGGCGGAGGCGTTTTGGCTGCCGCGCGCCGTCAAGTAGTCGTCAAGTGAGCCTTTCGCAGACCGGCCCCGCAGGCCGATCCAGACAAAGACCACCAGTGCCACGACCATGGCAACCCAAGCTGTGACCAGCATGCCGCGCTTCCTCCGCCGGTATCACCCGGATCAGGTTCCAGGGTCTACCATCCCCCATGGACGGTACTCTCAGCCCCCACTCGGGCTCCCCTGGCGACAGGGCGCGATGATAGCCGCTTGACGCTTTGCGGCGCGCCTGGCGCCGTTTCAGTCAGCCGCAGGCGTGACGCCCAGCAACTGATGCAGCCGCGGGCTGGTGGTGGTGTACTGTAGTTGCACCGGCTCACCGCGGAAGACGTAGGCGCAGGCCGCATAGGCTGCCAGGGTGGCTTCATGAAAGCCGCACAGGATCAGCTTCTTCTTGCCGGGGTAGGTGTTGACGTCGCCCACGGCGAAGATGCCGGGCTCGCTGGTCTCGAATTTCTCGGTGTCCACCACCAGTTGCTTGCGCTCCAAGGCCAGGCCCCATTGCGCGATCGGCCCGAGCTTGGGGCTCAGCCCCATGAAGGGGAGCAAGGTGTCCACGGGCACGGTCTGGGTGCGGTCGTCCGGGCCGACGACCTGCAGATGCGTGAGCTTGCCCTGGGTTTCCTCGAAGCCGACGCACTGGCCCGCCAGGAATCGCATCGCGCCCGATGTGCACAGTTCGCGCATGCGCTCCACGGTGGCCGGGGCCGCACGGAAGGCATCGCGCCGATGCAGCAGTGTGACGCTGCGCGCCTGGTGCGGCCCTTCTTGTGCGAAACGGATGGCCCAGCCCAGGGCGGTGTCGTCATCGCCCATCACCACCAGGTGCTGGCCGGCAAAGGCGGCCGGGTCGCGCACGCGGTAGAAGACTTGCTGGTCGTGGAAGCGCTCCAGGCCCGGCACCTTCACCGTGCGGGGCTGGAAGGCGCCCACGCCGCCGGCGATGAAGACCGTCTTGCTCAGCAGGCGGGTGTCCTGGTTGGTCTGCACCAGGAAGCGCTGGTCAGCCTGGCGCTGCACCGAGGCCACCTCCTGGTTCAGATGGAAGCTGGCACCGAAGGGCTGGATCTGCTGCAGCAGTCGGTCCGTGAGTTCGCGCCCGGTGCAGAACGGCAGGCCCGGTATGTCGTAGATGGGCTTGTCGGGATAGAGCTCGATGCATTGGCCGCCAGGCGCGGGCAGCGTGTCGATGACGTGGGCACGGATCTCCAGCAAGCCCAGTTGAAACACCTGGAACAGGCCTGCCGGGCCGGCGCCGATGACCACGGCGTCGGTCTCGAGGGGCGGTGCCATGGCCGCGCGACGAAGCAGCGGACGCTGGCCTCAGCGCTGCAGTTCGCTCAGCTTGCCGGAGCGGTCTTTCCAGTCGTCAGCGTCGGGCAACGGGGTCTTGCTGCGGGTGATGCTCGGCCACTTGCGCGACAGCTCTGCATTGAGCTTGATGAAGTGTTGCT
The DNA here is from genome assembly GCA_044372085.1 of Rubrivivax sp. Taxonomy (GTDB): domain Bacteria; phylum Pseudomonadota; class Gammaproteobacteria; order Burkholderiales; family Burkholderiaceae_C; genus Rubrivivax. The sequence goes on along the minus strand of JBILSM010000129.1, from coordinate 3,043 downwards.
GGTCGCCGGGGACGTCTTCCTCGGGCAGGATGGCATTGACCGGGCACTCTGGAATGCAGACCGCGCAGTCAATGCACTCGTCGGGGTCGATGGTCAGGAAATTGGGGCCCTCACGGAAGCAATCCACGGGGCACACGTCGACACAGTCGGTGTACTTGCAGCGGATGCAGGATTCGGTGACGACGTGGGTCATGGCGGAGGTCCGAAGGCTGAGAGCAGGGAAGGCTGCGGGCAGTTGGTAGCGAGACTTGACATCAGGCTGGGTTGACACGCCAGCCCGGGAGAACCCGAAGTTTACGGTGCTGTCAGGGCGGCTTCGGCCGCGACTGCGCTCAGCCCGGGCGGTGCCAGGGCGCTGCCCGCCGTCGAGGCCTGCCCGACCGCAGCAGTGCTTGCGATGCCTGCGGTCGCTGTGGTGCCAGCGGTGCCAGCCGTGGCTATGGGCGCCACCGCCTCGGCCCCGACGCCCACGGTCACCACCGTGGGGCGGCCGCTGTGCAGCAGCGCGGCCTGGGCCAGTGTCCCCACCGTATGGTCCGAGCCGATCTGGTCAGGCCAGCCGGCGCGTGACACCACGGCCACGGGGGTGTGCGCGGGCCAGCCCGCCTCGCGAAGCCGCCGCCCCAGCGCGGCGAGCTGGCGGCCCGCCATGTAGAAGACCTCGGTGTCCGCTGTGCGTGTGGCCTGCAACTCGCCGGCGCGGGTCATGGCCGTGGTCAGGCTGACGCTGCGGCCTCGGCCGCGCCGCGTGAGCGGCCGCTGTGTGGCGGCAGCAGCGGCCAGCGCCGACGTCACGCCAGGAACCACCTCGCTGGTGATGCCGGCCTGGGCCAGGGCCTCGAGTTCTTCTTCCAGGCGGCCGAAGACGCTGGGATCTCCACCCTTCAGGCGCACGACCACCTGTGCGCGTCGGGCCTGTTGTACGAGCAAGGCATTGATGCGCGTCTGGCCTGTGGAGTCGCAGAAGCCGCGCTTGCCCACATCGATCCACCGGGCGCCGGGGGCCAGTTCACGCAGGGCCGGATCGGTCAGGGCGTCGTGCAGCACCACATCGGCACTGGCCAGCGCACGCGCGCCACGCACGGTAATGAGGTCCGCGGCGCCGGGCCCCGCCCCCACGAAGATCACACGGCCCGGCGGGGCCGGGATGCTGGCTGCTCTCATGCCGTCTCCGCTGCCGCGGCTGTCGCAGCGTCGGCTGGGCGGCGGAAGGCGGGTCGAGCTTCCTGCACGTCACCTTGATAGTGGGCGGCGAAGAACCGCAGGGCCCGCTGCGCCGACGCCAGGCGCTGGTCGGCCCGCAACTGCACGGCGTCGAATCCGGTGCGCTGCAGCAGGGGCAGCATGTCCACCAGCACCTCGCCGGTGGCCCTGATCTCGCCCTGGAATCCCAGGCGTGCCCGCAGCAGCCGCGCTTGCGTGTAAGCGCGGCCGTCCGTCCACTTGGGAAAGGCCAGGGTGATGAGGGCCAGGCGGGGCAGGTCGGCTTTCAGCGCCTCGACATCAGCGTCGTTGTCCAGCCGCAGCCCAAGGCGCTTGCCGGTGGTGACCTGTTCGCTCCAGTGGCTGCGCACGGCGTGCCATTGCTCCAAGCTCAGCAGCAACTGGTCGGCCGGGCTGGGGTGGGGCAGGGGGCCGTCTTCACCGGTGGCCAGATGCCAGCCGTTTTGTTGGGGATCGATGAACTTCATGGGGCGTGTCCCGCGTGGAGTCGGATCAATGGGCTGCTCAGGCGGCCGGTGAGGAAGCCGTGGCCAGGCGCACCTCGTCCGTGGCAGCACGAAAAGGCGCCACGCCCAGGCGGCGCACGGTGTCGATGAAACGTTCCCCGGCGTCGCGCTCGCGCCGGTAGGTCTCGATCACGGCCTCCACCGCGTCCGCCACCTCGTCTGCTGCGAAGGATGGGCCGATCACCTTGCCGGGCGTGGCGGCGCCAGACAGTGTGGAGCCGTCGGAGCCGCCCAGCGTGATCTGGTACCACTCGGTGCCGTCCTTGTCCACGCCCAGGATGCCCAGGTGTCCGCTGTGGTGGTGGCCGCAGCTGTTGATGCACCCGCTGATGTGGAGATCGAGGTCGCCGATGTCGTGCTGCAGGTCCAGGTCCTGGAAGCGTTCGGTGATCTCGGCCGCCACCGGGATGGATCGGGCGTTGGCCAGAGCGCAGAAGTCGCCGCCCGGGCAGGCGATCATGTCGGTCACCAGCCCGATGTTGGGAGTGGCGAAGCCGCGCTCCCTGGCGGCCAGCCACAGCGCGTGCAGATCGGCCTCGCGCACCCAGGGCAGCAGCAGGTTCTGCTCGTGCGTTACCCGCAGCTCGCCTTGGCTGAAGCGGTCGGCCAGCGCAGCGGCCTCGTCCATCTGCTCGGCGGTGGCGTCGCCCGGCGGCAGGCCGGGACGCTTGAGCGACAGGGTGACGGCGCGCAGCCCCGCAAGGCGGTGCGGCTGCACGTTGCGCTCCAGCCAGCGGGTGTAGGCGCGCGGTGCGTCGGTGTCGCCGGGGCGCAGGTGCGCCCCGATGGTGGTCCTGGCCCCCACGACCTCCTGTGCCCCGCGGGTTTGCTGCGCCGGTACAGCCAACCCCTCGGGCAGCGCGAAGCAGGCCGCCACGCGGTCGAGCTCGGCCTGCGGAATGAGGTGTTCAGCGCCCGACGGGTCTTCGGTCAGCAGCTTGTGGAACTCGGCGTCGACGTCGTCGAAGAAGCGCTGGCCCTCGGCCTTGACCAGTATCTTGATGCGCGCCTTGTAGAGGTTGTCGCGCCGGCCGAAGCGGTTGTACACGCGCACCGCGGCCTCGATGTAGACCAGGATCTGCTGCCAGGGCACGAAGGGGCGGGCGAGCGGGGCAATGACCGGGGTGCGGCCCATGCCGCCGCCGACGTAAACCTCGAAGCCCACCTCGCCCTGGGCGTTCTTCACCAACTGCAGGCCGATGTCGTGCCAGCGGATCGCGGCGCGGTCTTCGCGGGCGCCGCTGACGGCGATCTGGAACTTGCGCGGCAGGAAAGCGAACTCCGGGTGCAGCGTGCTCCACTGGCGCAGCACC
>JBILSM010000128.1:0-7918 GCA_044372085.1 Rubrivivax sp. | reverse complement strand
GTTGGTGGACAGGGAAGTGCCGATGCTCAACGCGCTGAACGAAGTGCTGCGCGACGACTACATCAAGGACAGCATTGCCGGCGTGGAGCGCTGGAACAAGGTCATCGAGAAGGCCGGCATCCCGTTCCGCCTGAAGACGCCGCACAAGGCCTTCCACCGCAACATCGGCGCCCTGGCCGGCGTGAAGGTGTCGCCGGACGGCCGTGTGGTGTCCGAGGCCGAATGGAACGCCAACGTCGACCACTGGCTGCCCAGCGGCAACGACCGTGCCTTCGTCGCCAGCCTGATGGGCCGCGTGGTGGAGCCTGGCAAGTTCGCCAACTGGATCGCCCCCCCGGCCATGGGCATCAACCGCCAGCCGGTGGACTTCGAGTACGTGCGCTTCAACTGAACAAGTCGCGCATCCGTCGTGACAAGATCGGGGCCCCTCGCGGGCCCCTTCTTCCGAGGACTCAAGGAGACAACGCACATGGACATGGCAGAAGGCGCCGTCATCCGCCAGCACCTGATCGACCCCGAGATCTGCATCCGCTGCAACACCTGCGAGGCCACCTGCCCCGTGGGTGCGATCACGCACGATTCGCGCAACTACGTGGTGGACGCCGACAAGTGCAACTTCTGCATGGCCTGCGTGCCCCCTTGCCCCACGGGCTCCATCGACAACTGGCGCCACATGCCCAAGGTGCGCGCCTACAGCGTGGCCGACCAGCTCACCTGGGACGAACTGCCGCAGGAGCTGAGCGCCGACCAACTGGCTGAAGCCGGCGTCGCGGCGGACGCCGTGCCGGCCACCGAGCCCGTGGCGCCCAGCCTGCCCGCCGCTGCGGACGGCCAGACCGCGTTCAGCAGCGCGCAGTACGGCGCCACGCTGCCGCCCTGGTCGGCCGCCCACGCCTACACCAACCTGTACGGCCCCAAAGCCGCGCAGAAGACCATCACCGCCACCTGCACCGGCAACGTGCGCGTGACCGAGGTGGGCAAGGAGTACGACACCCATCACATCGTGCTGGACTTCGGCAGCATGCCATTCCCGGTGTTGGAAGGCCAATCCATTGCCATCGTGCCGCCCGGTGTGGACGCCAACGGGCGGGCGCACCACCCGCGCCAGTACTCGATTGCCAGCCCGCGCAATGGCGAGCGCCCCGGCTACAACAACCTGTCGCTGACCATCAAGCGCGTGCTGGAAGACCACCAGGGCAACCCCGTGCGCGGCGTGGGCAGCAACTACATGTGCGATCTGCAGGTGGGCGACAAGGTCGAGGTCATCGGGCCCTTTGGCACGAGCTTCCTCATGCCCAACCACCCGCGCTCCAACATCGTGATGATCTGCACCGGCACCGGCTCGGCGCCCATGCGTGCCATGACCGAGTGGCGCCGGCGCTTGCGGAGCTCGGGCAAGTTCGAGGGTGGCAAGCTCATGCTCTTCTTCGGCGCCCGTACCAAGGAGGAGCTGCCTTACTTCGGTCCGCTGCAGACGCTGCCCAAGGACTTCATCGATACCCAGTTCGCCTTCTCACGCGCACCCGGCCAGCCCAAGACCTATGTGCAGGACTTGCTGCGCCAGCGCGCCGCCGACCTGGCCCCGCTGCTGGCCGATGCCAACACCTTCTTCTACGTCTGCGGCCTGAAGGCCATGGAAGAAGGCGTGGTGCTGGCCCTGCGTGACGTGGCCACGCAGGCCGGTCTGGACTGGGACACGGTGGGCGCTGCGCTCAAGCGCGAAGGGCGCCTGCACCTGGAAACCTACTGAGGAACATCGCGGGATGAGCGCCTACCAGACCCTGAACCTCACCGCCCGCGCCCCGGGCGTGGCGCAGATCACCATGTCGCGCCCGGCCGTCTTCAACGCCTTTGACGAGGCCATGATCGGCGAGCTGGACGCGGCCTTTGCGCAGGTGATCGCCGATGACAGCGTGCGCGTCGTCGTGCTGGCCGGCGAGGGCCGGCACTTCAGCGCCGGCGCAGACCTGCAGTGGATGCAGCGCGCCAGCCAGGCCTCGGTAGAGTGGAACCTGCAGGACGCAAGGCGTTTTGCGGCCATGCTGTGGCGCATCGCGTCCAGCCCCAAGCCGGTGGTGACGCGCATCCAGGGTGCGGCACTGGGCGGCGGCGTCGGCCTGGCCTGCACCTGCGATGTGGCAGTGGCGGCCGACAACGCCAGCTTCTCGGTCAGCGAGGCCAGGTTCGGCATCCTGCCCGCCGTCATCGGCCCTTACGTCACCAACGCCGTGGGCAAGCGCCAGGCGCTGCGCCTGGCCCTGACCACCAGCCGCATCGCCGCGGCCGAGGCCCTGGCCATGGGCCTGGTGCACCAGGTGACGCCGCTGGACGGCCTGGACGCTGCGGTGGACGCCGCCGTGAAGGACCTGCTGGCCGGCGGGCCGAGCGCCCAGCGCGAGATCAAGGCGCTGTTCGCCCAACTGGAGGTGGGGCCCGTCACCGAAGAGGTGCGCGAACTCACGGCCCAGACCATCAGCCGCGTGCGCGGCACCGACGAGGCGCGCGAAGGCTTCGACGCCTTTCTCTCCAAGCGCCCGGCGAACTGGATTCCGCAGTAACGGTGCCGCATTCACGATTCCGCCATCACGACTCCTCCATGACCACACTGCAACTTCAAGGCGCGCCCGTTCTCGTGGTGGGCGCCGGCATCATGGGCGCGGGCATCGCGCAGGTGGCGGCCCAGGCCGGCCACGCCGTGCAACTGTTCGATGCCCGCGAGGGCGCGGCCGAGCAGGCCAAGACCAAGCTCGCCGCCACCCTGGACGGGCTGGTGGCCAAGGGCAAGCTGGCGGCCGACGCGGCAGCGGCCACGCTGGCGCGCATCAGCCCCATCGCCACGCTGGAGCAGGCTGCCGGCGCTGCGCTGGTGGTGGAAGCCATCGTCGAGAACCTGGAGGTCAAGCGCGGCCTGCTGCGCGAGTTGGAAGGTCTGGTCAGTGAGCGCTGCGTACTGGCTTCCAACACCTCGTCCATCTCCGTCACGGCGCTGTCCAACGGCCTGCAACACCCGCAGCGTCTGGTGGGCATGCACTTCTTCAACCCCGTGCCGCTGATGAAGCTGGTGGAGGTGGTGTCGGGCCTGCACACCGCGCCTGAGGTGGCTGAAGCCATCTTCGATCTCTCCAAGGCCTGGGGCAAGGTGCCGGTGCACGCCAAGTCCACGCCCGGCTTCATCGTCAACCGCATTGCGCGCCCCTACTACGCCGAGACCCTGGCCCTGCTGCTGGAGCAGGCCGCTCCGCCCCAGGTGCTGGATGCCTGCCTCAAGGCGGCGGGCTTTCGCATGGGCCCGTGCGAGCTGATGGACCTGATCGGCCACGACACCAACTTCGCGGTGACGAACTCGGTGTACCAGGCCAACTTCCAGGACAAGCGCTTCGTGCCCTCGCTGGTGCAGCGCGACATGGTGGAAGGTGGGCTGCTCGGCCGCAAGAGCGGCCGCGGCTTCTACCGCTACCCCGAAGGCGTGCCCGCGCTACCCGTGGCCGTGCACGAGGCACCGGCCACCGCCCGCACCGTCACCGTGCACGGCAGCGGCCCCGTGGCCGACTGGCTGGAAGCCGCCACCACCCAGGCGCTGGCCGCCCAGGGCTGGGGCCCGGCGCGTGCAGCCGGCAGCGACTGGACGGGCTTGGAAATCGACGGTGCGCGCCTGGCGCTGACCGACGGCCGCTGCGCCGCCGAGCTGGCCGCCGCCTGGGGCGTGGCCGAGGTGGCCGTGTTCGACCGACCGGTGCAGTTTCCTGCTGTTGCCATCGCTCCCGGCACGGCCCTGGCCTATGCCGTGGCCCCTCAGGCCAGCGCCGCCTGGCAGGCGCAGGCACCGGCCTGGCTGGCGGCCCTGGGCCTGGCGCCGCTGCCCGTGGCCGACGCGCCGGGCCTGGTGGTGGCGCGTACCGTGGCCATGCTCATCAACGAGGCCGCAGACGCCGTGCTGCAGGGCGTGTGCTCGCCCGAGGGGGCGGACGCCGCCATGAAGCTGGGCGTCAACTACCCGGCCGGGCCCTTCGAATGGCTGCAGCGCTGGAACCCGGCCGGCGTGGTGGCGGTGCTGCAGGCGCTGGACGCGCACTACCGCGGCGAGCGCTACCGCGTCAGCCCCTGGCTGCGCCGGCAGGCGGCCTGAACCGGCAGGTCAGGGTATGAAGTTCGCCGAATTCCATGCCGGCCAGGTGATCGAGGGCGGCCCCTTCCACCTGACCGAAGACGAGGTGCTGCGCTTTGCCACCACCTACGACCCGCAGTGGTTCCACACCAACCCCGAGGCCGCGGCGCAGGGCCCTTTCGGCGGCCTGATCGCCAGCGGCTGGCAGTCCTGCGGCATTGCCATGCGGCTGGCGGCGCTGGCGGCCCTGGAAGGCTCGGAATCTTTCGCCTCGCCCGGCATCGCGTGGATCAAGTTCCCCCACCCCGTGCGCCCGGGTGACGACCTGCGGCTGCGCGCCACCGTCATCGAGGCGCGGCGCTCCGAGCGCAAGCCCGAGCTGGGCATCCTGCGCTGGCGCTGGCAGCTGTTCAATCAGAATGACATCGAGGTGCTGGACCTGGAAGTGACCAGCCTGTTCGATCTGAAGAACTCCCCGGAGACACCATGACCCAAGCTTTCATCTGCGATGCCGTGCGCACCCCCTTTGGCCGCTACGGCGGCGCGCTGTCCTCGGTGCGCACGGACGACCTGGGCGCCGTGCCCATCCAGGCCCTGATGGCGCGCAACGCCAAGGTGGACTGGGCCGAGGTGGCTGACGTGCTGTACGGCTGCGCCAACCAGGCCGGTGAGGACAACCGCAACGTGGCGCGCATGGCCGCGCTGCTGGCGGGCCTGCCTATCGAGGTGCCGGGTGCCACCATCAACCGTCTGTGCGGCTCGGGCCTGGACGCTGTGGGCAGCGCTGCGCGCGCCATCCGCGCGGGCGAGGCCGGCCTGATGATCGCCGGCGGCGTGGAGAGCATGAGCCGTGCGCCCTTCGTCCTGCCCAAGGCCGAGAGCGCCTTCAGCCGCAGCAACGCGGTCTACGACACCACCATCGGCTGGCGCTTCATCAACAAGCTGATGAAGGAGCGCTACGGTGTGGATTCCATGCCCGAGACGGCCGAGAACGTGGCCGTGGATTTCAAGATCGAGCGCGAAGCGCAAGACCGGATGGCCCTGGCCTCGCAGATGAAGGCGGTGGCCGCGCAGAAGGCCGGCTTCTTCGACGCCGAGATCGTGCCCGTGACCATCCCGCAGAAGAAGGGTGAGGCCCTCATCGTCAGCCAGGACGAGCACCCGCGCGAAACCTCGCTGGAAGCCCTGGCCAAGTTGAAGGGCGTGGTGCGGCCGGACGGCACGGTGACCGCAGGCAACGCCAGCGGCGTGAACGACGGCGCCTGCGCCCTGCTGCTGGCCAGCGAGGCCGCGGCCGCGCGCCACGGCCTGACCCCGCGCGCCCGCGTGGTGGGCATGGCCACAGCCGGCGTGGCCCCGCGCATCATGGGCTTCGGCCCCGCCCCGGCGGTGCGCAAGGTGCTGGCCCTCACCGGCCTGAGCCTTGAGCAGATGGACGTCATCGAACTCAACGAAGCCTTCGCCGCCCAGGGCCTGGCCGTGCTGCGCGGCCTGGGCCTGGCCGACGACGACGCCCGCGTCAACCCCAACGGCGGCGCCATCGCCCTGGGCCACCCCCTGGGCGCCAGCGGCGCCCGCCTGGCCACCACGGCCGTGAACCAGCTCCACCACATCCAGGGCCGCTACGCCCTGTGCACCATGTGCATCGGCGTGGGGCAGGGGATTGCGATGGTGTTGGAGCGGGTGTGAGGGCTGACGTCACGCCAGCTCGCTGAGGCCAGGGCCGTTTTGGAAGTCCATCTGAAGGAGATCGAAGATGCATGGAACCGCCACTTCGGCCGCTGAAGTCACCAACATCTCCAAGCACGGTTTTTGGCTTCTTCTTGGAGACGAAGAGTTGCTCCTTCCCTTCGAGCACTTCCCTTGGTTCAAGTCGGCGACGGTGGAGCAGATTTCCAATGTCGAACGTCCATCGCCCAACCATCTGTACTGGCCAAGCTTGGACGTGGATCTTGCCGTGGAATCCATTCGTCAGCCTGAGGCCTTCCCGTTGATTTCGAAGCCATAAGGCCCGGGCCACCGAGCACCCACCCCGGCAAGTCTTCGAGCTGCGCCATCGCTTTTCAACGCACGGTCTCGGCCTTCAGCGGCAGCACGATGCCCACCTCACTGAGCAGGCCACGGACGCGGTTGATGGTGGCCGTTCTTGCCTCGATATACCCCTGCCGCGCTTGCCGGACAGGCGGTACGGCGCGACGAACCTCGGCGCCATGAGCTTCACCGTGTGGCCCAGCGCCTGAAACAACCTGGCCCAGTGATGAGCGCCCGAACATGCCTCCATGCCGATGGTGCACGGCGGCAGCGCGGCGATCATCTCGTGCAGCTTGGCGCGCGGCACGCTCGGGCGGACCAGTTCGGGCTTGCCAGCCGGGTTAACCGAGCCTGTCCGGATTTTTGTGTGCGGGGCATAGCATGACCAACAGGAGCATGTATGCCAACCAGCAGGAAGACGACGAAGGCGGCCCTGGCCGCAGCGGCGGCGATGCCGTCGATCCCGAAGGAACTCATTGACCAGTTCGTGACCGGGCCGATGAGCGCGGAGGCGGTCAACGCCGCGTCCATGGCGTTCAAGAAGGCGCTGATCGAGCGCGCCCTGGGCGCGGAGCTTTCGCATCACCTGGGCTACCTGCCCGGCGCGACCAAGCCCGAGGACGCGGTCAACCACCGCAATGGCGCCAGCGGCAAGACCGTACTCACTGAGGACGGCCCGCTTCGCATCGAGGTGCCCCGCGATCGGGAGGGCTCGTTCGAGCCCTTGCTCATTCCCAAGCACGACCGGCGCTTCACCGGCTTCGACGACAAGATCGTGGCCATGTACGCGCGGGGCATGACGGTGCGCGAGATCCAGGGCTTCCTGGCCGAGCAGTACGGCACCCAGGTGGCACCGGACTTCATCAGCTCCGTCACCGACGCCGTCATGGCCGAGGTCGGCGCCTGGCAGGCTCGCCCGCTGGAGCCGATGTACCCGGTGGTCTTTTTCGACGCGCTGCGCGTGAAGATCCGCGAGGACGCCGTCGTGCGCAACAAGGCCATCTACCTGGCCCTGGGCATCCTGCCCGACGGTACGCGCGACATCCTGGGCTTGTGGATCGAGAACACCGAGGGCGCGAAGTTCTGGATGAAGGTGTTCAACGACCTCAAGACGCGCGGCGTGGCCGACATCCTGATCGCCGTCACCGATGGGCTCAAGGGCATCGGTGAAGCCCTTGGCGCGGTGTTCCCGGCGACCACGCTGCAGACCTGCATCGTGCACCTGATCCGCAACAGTCTGGACTACGCCAGCTGGAAGGACCGCAAGCTGCTGGCCGCCGCCCTGCGCCCCGTCTACACCGCAGCCAGCGCCGAGGCCGCAGAGCAGGCGCTGAACGACTTCGAGCGCGGCGGTTGGGGGCAGCGCTACCCCACCGTCACGGCAGCCTGGCGCCGGGCCTGGGATCGGGTCATCCCGTTCTTCGCCTTCCCGCCCGAGGTACGCCGCGTGGTCTACACCACCAATGCCATCGAGAGCGTGCACAGCCGGCTGCGCAAGATCATCAAGACGCGTGGGCACTTCCCCAGCGACGATGCTGCATCCAAGCTCATCTGGCTGGCCCTGCGCAACATCACCGCCGACTGGAGCCGTGCGGCCAAGGAATGGAAGCTCGCGATGAACCAGTTCGCGATACTGTACGAAGAACGGTTCACGCAGGTCGCGCATGGCGCAGGCCGGTGAGAAGGGTTGAACCATGAGTACATGGACTCAACCGGGGCGCCTCCGGCGGCCTGGCAGGGGCCTAAAGACAGTAGAGAAATCAGCCAACAGCCAATTCAGTA
>JBILSM010000039.1:0-23438 GCA_044372085.1 Rubrivivax sp. | reverse complement strand
GGGCCAGGACCCCCGCTCGTGGCCCTGCGACCACCTGGTCGAGAGCCTGGCCGAGTTGCCCGGGCTTGTCACGACACAGAGCACACAGGACTGATTCGATGGGACCTCTTCACGGACTGCGCGTTGTTGAACTGGCCAGCATCGGGCCGGGGCCCATGTGCGCCATGCTGCTGGCCGACCTGGGAGCGGACGTGGTCCGCATCGACCGGCTGGAGCCCAGCGGCCTGGGCGTGCCCCAGGCCCCGCGCTTTGATGTCAACGCGCGCAGCCGGCGCTCGGTGGCCCTGGACTTGAAAGCCGCCGCCGGCCGCGATGTGGCCCTGCGCATCATTGACCATGCCGACGTGCTGATCGAGGGTTTTCGCCCCGGCGTGGCCGAGCGGCTGGGCCTGGGGCCGGCGGACTGTCAGGCCCGCAACCCGCGCCTGGTCTATGGCCGCATGACGGGCTTTGGCCAGACGGGCCCGCTGGCCCATGCGGCCGGGCATGACCTGAACTACATCGCGCTGACGGGCGCGCTGGAGGCCATCGGGCCGGCGGGTGGCGCCCCTGTGCCGCCGCTGAACCTGGTGGGCGACTATGGTGGCGGGGCCCTGTACCTGGCCTTCGGGTTGATGTCCGCGCTGTTCGAACGACAGACCTCCGGCCGCGGCCAGGTGGTGGATGCGGCCATGGTGGACGGTGCGGCCTCGCTCATGTCCATGTTCCACGGCCTGCGTGCGGCGGGCGGCTGGCCGGGCCCCCGCGGGGGCAATCTGCTGGACGGCGGGGCGCCTTTCTATGGCGTGTACGAGACGGCAGACGGCAAGCATGTGTCCATCGGCAGCCTGGAGCCCAAGTTCTATGCCGAGATGGTCCGGCGCCTGGGGCTGGACGAGAAGTTCCTTCGCCTGCAAGGCGACGCCTCGCAGTGGCCCGCCCTGCGCGAGGCCATCGCCGCGGCCGTGCGCACCCGCACCCGCGACGAGTGGAGTGCGCTGCTGGAGGGCACGGACGTCTGCTTTGCGCCCGTGCTGAATCTGGCAGAGGTGCATCTTCACCCGCATGCCGTGGCCCGGGGCACCTACGTGGAGGTGGCCGGTGTGGTGCAGCCCGGCCCGGCCCCGCGCTTCGACCGCAGCGTGCCCGATCACCCGCGGCCCGCCCCTGAGATCGGCGCGCACACGGCCGAGGTGCTGTCCGAGTGCGGCTTCACCGCCGAGGACCTGTCCGGCTTGAAGGCGGCCGGCGTCATCCGCTGAACCCTGGCGCCCAGGTGCTGTCCATGAACGAAACCCTGTACGACCCCTTCGCCGACGCCCGCAAGGCGGCCTCCGTCATCGTGCTGCGCGACCTGCCTGCGGGCGGCGTGGAGGTGCTGATGCTGCGCCGCGCCGAGCGTGACGGTGATCTGCGCAGCGGCGCCGCCGTGTTCCCGGGCGGTGTGCTGGATGCCCGGGACCGTCACGCGCACCGCCATTGCCTGGGTTGGGACGACACGGCGGCCAGCCAGGCGCTGCGTTTGTCCGAAGGTGGTCTGGACTATCTGGTCGCGGCCGCGCGGGAGTGCTTCGAGGAGGTGGGGCTGCTGTTTGCCGGGGAGGTGGCTGCGGGCGTGATGGCCCAAGCCCATGCGCAATGGCGCGAGCCCATGCAGCGCGGCGAGCACTCCATCGCGGCCTTGTGTGATGAACTGGCATTGCGCATTGACCTGCGCGACTGGGCGTACTTCAGCCACTGGCTGACGCCGCCCGGCGCGCCCAAGCGCTTCGACACCCGCTTCTTCGTCACCCGCGCGCCCACGGGGCAGACGGCCGAGGCCGACGGCGGCGAGGCGGTGGAGCTGATGTGGCTCACGCCCGCGCAGGCCTTGGAGCCCGCCCGGGGGCTGAAGCTGCTGCCCGTCACCCGCCGCACCTTGCAGGTGCTGGCAGGCTTTGCCAGCACCCAGGCGGCACTGGACCACGCCCGGGCCCAGACAGAGGTGCCGCTGACCATGCCGCGCCGAGCCGAGTCTGCCAAAGGCCAGCGGGTGGTGCTGCCGGACGAGCACGCCTGGGCCGAGATCGGCCGGATCGACCCTGCGGGCCGGCTCACGGCCCACGCCGACATCGTGCCCGGCCGGGTGGTTCGCCTGTCGCCCCGGGTCATCCGCGTGACTGCGCCCAACGCCGGCATGATGACCGGCCCCGGCACCAACAGCTACCTGGTGGGGTGCCCGCAGACCCAGCGCTGGACGGTCATCGACCCCGGGCCTGCCGACCCCGTCCACCTGCGGGCGTTGCAGGCGGCGGCGCCCGGGCCCATCGAACAGATCCTGGTCACCCACACCCACGTCGACCATTCGCCAGGAGCGGCGGTGCTGTCAGCCCTGACCGGCGCCCCGGTGGCCGGTCGCCGCCCCGACCACCCGCAAGGGCAGGACGCCAGCTTTGCGCCGCACCGTGAGCTGGCCGGGGGAGAGTTGCTGGCCCTGGGGCCCGACACCGTGCTGCAGGTGCTGCACACGCCTGGCCATGCCTCCAACCACCTGTGCTACCTGCTGGGGGCCGAGAAGACGTTGTTTACCGGGGACCACGTGATGCAGGGCAGCACGGTGGTCATCAACCCGCCGGATGGCGACATGGCCACCTACCTGGAGGCCTTGCGCGGCCTGCTGACGCTGGACCTCGATTGGCTGGCTCCCGGGCATGGCTTCCTGGTGGCGCGGCCCCACGACGTGCTACGCGCGCTGATCAAGCACCGCCTGGCGCGCGAGGCACGGGTGCTGCAGGCGCTGCAGACCGTGGCGGCCCGCGCGCCCGTGCCGTTGGATGACCTGCTGCCGCAGGCCTACGCCGATGTGCCGCAGGGACTGCACCCCGTGGCGCGTCGTTCACTGCTGGCGCACCTGCTCAAGCTCCAGGCCGACGGCCTGGCCGCGCTGGAAGGCGAGCGCTGGGCGCTCAGCGGCTGAGCAAGGCGTTGGGGTCGGAGGCCATGTCGCCCGCTGCGGCGTCAGGGCCGGGGACCCAACGCCCGTCCACCAGCACCTCGCAGGGCTTGAACAGGCTCTTGTAGGCCATCTTGGGGCTCTGCGCGATCCAGTAGCCCAGGTAGACGTGCGGGAGCTTCAACTGCCGGGTCTGCTCGATCTGCCACAGCACGCCGTAGGTGCCGTAGCTGGCGCCGGGCTCGGGGTCGTAGAAGGTGTAGACGGCCGACAGACCATCGTTCAGCACGTCCAGGATGGACACCATCTTCAGCTCGCCAGCGTGGCCGTCCCGGCCGGGCTCGCGGTACTCGACCAGGCGGGAGTTGACGCGGCTTTGCAGCAGGAACTGGGTGTACTGGTCCACGCTGTCCTGGTCCATGCCGCCGCCACTGTGACGGCCCGACTGGTAGCGCAGGTACAGGGCATAGTGCTCCGGCAGGAAGCCCAGGCGCAGGACCCGCGCCTGCAGGTGCTGGTGGGCCTTCCAGGCGCGGCGCTGGCTGCGGGTGGCCTGGAAGCGGTCCACCGGCACGCGCATGGGGACGCAGGAGCGGCAGCCGTCGCAATAGGGCCGGTAGGTGAACATCCCGCTGCGGCGGAACCCGCCCGCCACCAGCCCGGAATACACGTCGGCGTTGATGAGGTGGCTGGGCGTGGCCACCTGCGAGCGGGCCTGCCGGCCTGGCAGGTAGCTGCAGGGGTAGGGCGCCGTTGCATAGAACTGCAGCGACGAAAGCGGAAGTTCCTTGGGATGGGTCACGTCGGCTCGGAGGGCCCCGGGCAGGTCGGCCTTTCATCCAGCATCGGCAGCTGCGCCCAGGTGGAACGATGATAGGTCCAATCCCGCAGGTGGGGCAGGGAGGTCGCCTCCCTCAGGTGCTGTTCGAAGGCCTCCCGCGTGATCTCGTGGGCGCCCATGCTGGCCAGGTGCCGGGTGTTTTGCTGGCAGTCGATCAGCGTCACGCCGTGCCTTCGGCACCAGGCCACCAAGGCCGCCAGCGCGATCTTCGAGGCGTCGGTTCGGTGCGCGAACATGGATTCGCCAAACACCATGTGCCCGATGCCCACGCAGTACAAGCCCCCGGCCAGTTCGCCGTTCATCCAGGTTTCCACGCTGTGCACCCGACCGGCGCGGTGCCAGGCGGTGTAGGCCTGCACCATGGCCGGCACGATCCAGGTGCCGGACTGGCCCTCCCGGGGCGTGGTGGAGCAGGCGTGGATGACGCGCTCGAACGCGCTGTCGATGCGGATCTCGCACCCTGGTGTCGCGATGAAGCGCCGCAGCGTCTTGCGCAGCGAGCGTGAGACCTTGAAGTTCTGCACCGGCAGCACCATGCGCGGTGAGGGCGACCACCACAGCACCGGCTGTTCGACCCCGAACCAGGGAAAGATGCCGCGTCGGTAAGCCTGTTCGAGCCGGGCGGTGGAGAGGTCACCGCCCGCGGCGAGCAGGCCCGGGGCGTCGCTGTCCGGGCCCAGGGCCTGGGAGGTGCAGGGCAGGGGGGCGTGGTTCTCGATCCAGGGGACCATGGGGGCATCCTAGCGGGTGCCCGGTGGCCCTGGTGGCCCTGGTGGCCCGGCGATGTCTGCCCCGCAGACCTTCAGTGATCTTCCAGGCGCACGGGCGTGTCCTCGGCCAGGGTGCCGGTGTCGGGGTCGATCCAGTCCGACAGGCCCATCACCCGCTCGGTCTCGCCCAGCGTCTGCCCGGTGTCGGGGCCGGCGTCGGCGATGTCCATGTCCGCCAGCACGGCCTCCATGCTCTCGAAGGGGCCGAACTGCTGGTGGCCATCCGGCGCCAGCCAGTACCAGCCGTCGGGGTGTTCCACCACCCGGGCCAGGCGTTCATCAACCAACTCCTCGATGGGCGGGACAGGGGGCGTGTGCACGTGCTTCATGCGGGGGCCTGCGCGGGTTGCGTGTCGTCCTTCTGCGGGCGTTGTGCTTCGGCGGCGCGCTCCTGGCTGTCCACCAGCACCTGCCCCGTGCGCGGGGCGCCATGTTCCCTGCCCTGCTCGCGGCGGCGACGGGTCAGGTCCTCCAGCCGCCGTGTCATGGCCTCGAAAGCCTCGCGCGCGGCCACCTTGAAGTCAGTGTCGTGCTGACGGTTGACGGTCAGGGCGTGGCCGGGAACGTGCACTTCCACCTGCACGGCCACCGGTCGGCCGAGCTGCTGGTGCTTCTGGGTTTCTTCCACCACCACGCGGCAGGACATCATCTCTGGGCAGAGTCGCTCCAGCCGCTGCGCGCGTTCGCGCAACACGGCCTCGGCACCGGGCCAGGGGTCTAGCTGATGGAACACGATCTGCAGGGGCAAGGGCATGACGCGCTTTCGGGGGGGGGGGGCGACGATGCCTGAAGTCTGCGCAGGGCACGTTGAAGGCGGCTTGCGTGGCCGCAACGGCGCTTCGACGGGGATTGCACAGCCCTTGAATCGCGCTCGAATCGCGCTCGAATCGCGCTTGAACAGCGCGGGCGGCGTGCCTCAGGCGTGTGGTCCCGGGGCCGTGGGATTCACCGCGCCCACGCCCCCGCGCGAACCCGGCACCACGCTGCCGAAGCGCTGGGCGAACACCGCCGGCAAAGGGCGCGCGTCTTCGGGTGCCAGCCACAGGCGAAGCAGGTGGCGCTGCCGTTCGGGCTGCGGCCAGTTCTCGAAGGCGGTACGGTCGTGCAGCAGCGTGTGGTTGTGCACCAACTGGATGTCACCGCGCTGCAGCGTCATCAGGAAGTTCAAGGCGGGGTCGTTGGCCAGTTCGTCCAGCAGGTCCAGGGCCTCGTGCCAGCGCTCGTCCAGCCGCGGCGCGTCCTCAAAGCGCTGGGCCGACTCGATGTATTGCCGCTGGTAGATGGTCGACATGCCGCCCGCGTGCCAGTTGAACACCGGGATGGTGAAGAAGGGCTGCTCTCCCGCAGGGACCTCGCCGCGCCGGTCGGTGGCCACGGGTTGCAGCAGCAGGGCCGCGAGATCTGGTCGTCGCCGGCGCATCTCGTTCCAGATGGTGTTGGATGAGACCAGGGCCGAGTCCCCGCCCGACTTGGCTACCTGCAGGCACAGCAGTCCCACGATGTCACAGGAGTCGGTGTGGAAGGTCTGGCGCTCTGCCGTCTGGTAGATGCGCACGTTCGGGTCGTCGGAGCGCAGGCCCAGGTCGCGCACGTGACCCAGCAGGTGACCCTGGGCGTTCTGCGTGCGGGCGGCGCCGAAGTGGGTGCCCAGGCCGTAGAACGCCGCCTCGCTCAGAGGCTGCGGCCAGTGCTCGACGGGCAGGCCGCGCAGCAGCGCGAAGCCGCATCCCTCGAGCACCTCACGGCGAATGGCGGCCAGCCTCGGGCCCAGTTGCGGCAGCGGGAACTCACCGGGCGTCAAGCCTGCCAGGTCGCGCCCGGCCCAGGGCAGGGCGGCGCGCTCCACCTCCTGGACCTCGTGTGGCGTGAGGTGGTGCAGCCAGTCTTGTCGGGCCGCCATCTCCGGCCCGTACCACACGGCCGGTCCGTCCAGCGCGGGCGGCAGGTCATGCATCGGGTCGGGCTGGGCGTTCATGGCTGGCAGCGTGTGATGGTGAACGGCACTATAGGGGCCTGGCCGCGAGGGCCGGGCCGGGTGCGCTGACGGCCGTCACGGCGCGAGGGCGGCAGAATGCGCCGCACCATGACTGTCGAATCCGTTCGCCGCTTCTTTCAGGAACGCCAGGAGCCTGTGCAGATCATCGAGCTGCCGGTCAGCACCGCCACCGTGGCGCTGGCCGCGCAGGCCCATGGCGTGGAGCCGGGACGCATCGCCAAGACCCTGGCCTTTCGCCTGGCCGATGGCAGCCAAGTGCTGCTGGTGGCGCGCGGCGATGCCCGCATCGACAACCGCAAGTTCAAGGACGCCTTCGGCAAGGGCAAGATGCTGCCGCCCGATGAGGTGGCCGACATCACCGGGCACCCGGTGGGAGGTGTGTGCCCCTTCGGTCTGGCACGCGCGCTGCCGGTGTGTCTGGATGTCTCGCTCCAGGCCTTCGACGAAGTCTTGCCGGCGGCCGGCTCGGTCAATAGTGCCTTGCGCATCAGCCCGCAGCGCATGGCCGAGTTGACGGGCGGCCGCTGGGTGGATGTGTGTCAGTCTGCACAGGTGCAGGCTGACATCATTCAGTAATGCGGCGGCAGTTCGTCGCGCAGGCTGCGAAATCCCGGCGCCTCTGAATCCACGGCCTGCTGCTTGAGCCGGCTGAGTTCGCGCACCAGCAGGTCGATCTGGTTCTGCTGGCGCACGATCACCTCGTTCAGCCGCTCAGTCAGGTCATCGGCGAACGCAGACTTCTCCTCCAGGCGGGTGACCCGTTCTTCCAGGGCCTGCACGGCTGCCGGGTCCTGCAGACGGCTCACCGCCGGACTCACCAGGCGCCGACGTTGGGCATGGAGGCCCAGGGCTCGGCAGGCGGGCGCGTGCCGCCGGCCTGCAACAGTTCGATGGAGATGCCGTCAGGCGAGCGCACGAAGGCCATGCGGCCGTCGCGCGGTGGGCGGCTGATGGTCACGCCGTGGTCCACCAGGCGCTGGCAGGTGGCGTAGATGTCGTCCACCGCGTAGGCGATGTGACCGAAGTTGCGCCCGCCGGTGTACTTCTCGGCCGTACCGTCGGGAGCGGGCCAGTTGTAGGTGAGCTCGATCTGGGCGCTGTGGTCGCCCGGGGCGGCCAGGAACACCAGGGTGTAGCGGCCGGGTTCATGGTCGCGCCGTGACAGCACGTCCATGCCCAGGGCATCCCGGTAGAAGGCGAGCGATGCTTCGATGTCGGTCACGCGGACCATGGTGTGCAGGTACTTCATGCTCCGCATTGTGAACCCGGTGGTGCCCGAGTAACGGGCCTGGGTTTTCGCGTGGACACCGACAGTCTTGTAGGAATTTGCCTGACACGCCTGATAGCACCGCGCCGACTCAAGCTGCGGAAAGTGGCCGATATCCGGTTCTTCTCCCGCTTTTCAGAATTCGTTCCATGCCGGGTCGAGAGATCAGCGCAGGAAAGACAGGCCAGAAGAAAGGCCCTCAGGACTGCAGCAGATCAACACACCGGCCCAACGACACCGAACCAGAAACCCAGGAGCCCGACATGACCACCGACCAAATGCTCAACGAAATCCGCGAAGCCAACCTGTCGTACCTGATGCTGGCGCAGAGCCTGATCCGTGCCGACCGCGAACAGGCCCTGTTCCGCTTGGGCGTCAGCGAAGAGACAGCCGACATCCTGGCCACCCTGAGCCCCGCGCAGATCATGAAGGTGGCCGGCGGCAGCACGCTGCTGTGCCAGTTCCGCATGAACGACGACATCGTATGGAACCTGCTGACCAACCACGGCAAGGTGGGCAGCGCCGCCAACGACGGCGTCAGTCGCCTGCACGCCAGCATCGTGATGGCCGGCCGCCACCAGGAAGCCGCCTGAGTCAGCGCAGAACCTTCGCCCCCGATCCCCGACAGCCCCACACCGCAGATTCCAGGAGAACACCATGGCCCGCACCAAGAGCATCCTCACCGAAGCCCGCCAGATCGAGACGGCGGTGGAGCTGATCAAGCTCGGCGCGCGCCTGCAGGTGCTGGAAAGCGAAACCGACATGAGCTACGAGCGGCTGCTGCGCCTGTACAAGGAAGTGGCCGGCAAGAGCCCGAGCAAGGGGCAGCTGCCTTTCTCCACCGACTGGTTCATGACCTGGCAGCCCAACATCCATTCCAGCCTGTTCCTGAACATCCACGAGTACCTGAACAAGGCCGCGGCGATGGAGGAGATCGACACCGTCATCAAGGCCTACAAGCTGTACCTGGAGCAGGTGCAGGCCCAGGGGCTGGAACCGATGCTGTCGGTGACGCGCGCCTGGCGCCTGGTGAAGTTCGTGGACAACGGCATGCTGACCATGACCAAGTGCACCTGCTGCGGCGGCCACTACGTGACCCACCCGCACGAGATTGCTCGCCATTACGTCTGCGGCCTGTGCAACCCGCCCGCCCGCGCCGGCAAGGGCCGTGCCGCTGGTGCCTTGCGCATCGGTGAAGCCCTGGCCGCTGCCGAGGGGCTGCAGGATGACGTCGACATGGAAGCCGACATCGACACCGGCGTGGACGCGGTGGACGCCGACTTCGACGCTGCACCGGTGGCTGCCCTGGCTGACCTGGCCGCTCTGGCAAGCCCCCGCGGCACGCCCAGCCGCAGGGCTCTGGCCGAGAGCCACTGAAGCGCCCGCCATTCAGGGGCCCGTGCGCAGCGGGCCCTGGGAGTGCAAGGCCGCAAGTGGCCCCGGGCGGAAGCCTGTGGCGTGACAGCCTGAAAGACCCGCGACACTTGAGGCCTGGAGGGCGCGCAAACCGTGCGCCCCGCAACACCCGCGGCCCGGCCGCCTGGGGCCCTCATGGAATGGCGTGAACTGCTGCAACCCCGCCGCATCGGCCGCACCGCTGAAACCGGCGGCCCGCCTGACCTGGCCGAACTGCGCACCGAGTTCTTCCGCGACTGGGACCGCATCGTCTTCTGCTCGGCCTTTCGTCGCCTGCAGGACAAGACGCAGGTGCACCCGCTGGCCAAGACCGACTACGTTCGCACGCGTCTCACCCACAGCCTGGAGGTGGCCAGCGTCGGGCGTTCTCTGGGCATGCAGGCCGGCCGCGTCGTCGGCGCCCTGGACCCGGCCCTGCGTGACATCGCCTCGCCCCAGGACGTGGGCGCCATCGTGGCCGCCGCCTGCCTGATGCATGACATCGGCAACCCGCCTTTCGGCCACGCGGGAGAGGCCGCCATCCAGGAATACTTCCGGGGCCCCGGACGGCCGTGGCTGCAAGACCTGAGCCCCGCCGAGCAGGCCGACCTGCTGCACTTCGAAGGCAACGCCCAGGGCTTTCGCACCGTGGTTCGCCTGCAGCACCCCGAGCAGCCCGGCGGCCTGCAACTCACCTGGCCCACGCTTGGCGCCTTCGCCAAGTACCCCTGTGATGCGCCCAGCGGTCTGCAGCCCGAGGCGGGCGTCAGCCGACGCAAGTTCGGCTTCATGCAGGGCGAGCGGGAACTGTTCGCCGGCGTGGCCGAGGGCCTGGGCCTGAAGCACACCGGCGCGTCAGCCTGGCAGCGCCATCCGCTGGCCTTTCTGGTGGAGGCGGCGGACGACATCTGCTACGGCGTCATCGACATCGAGGACGGCGCCAAGTCCGGACACATCACGCCGGAAGAGCTGCGCGCGCTGCACACGCCCTTCATCGATGCCGTTCACCGTGTTCGCGCCGACACCCTGCAAGACCGTCAGCACCAGGCCGAATACCTGCGCGCCGTGACCATCGGCGTGCTGGTGGACCGCGTGGCCCGCGTCTTCAAGGACAGGCACGACGACATCCTGTCCGGCCGCTTCGACCAGCCGCTGCTGGACCACATCGAGGGCGCGCAGGATTTCCAGCGCTTCAAGCAGCTGGCGGCCGAGCGCCTGTACGACGAGCGCTCCAAGCTCGAACTGCAGGTGGCCGGCTTCGAGATCATCGGCTGGCTGCTGCAGGCCCTGAGCGAGGCCATGGAGTGCGTGGCCCGCAACGGCGGTGTCTCGGAGCGCGCGCGCATGCTGGTGGGCCTGATCCCGGCCGGCTCGCAGGTGGCAGCCCATCAGGGCCGCTACCAGCGCCTGCTGGCGGTGACCGACTTCGTCGCCGGCATGACCGACACCTACGCGGTGGAGACCTACCGTCGCCTGCGTGGCTTTCCTGCCTGAGCCTGTTGTTGGAGAGCCTATGGCCGTTCAGGCGCCCGCTTGGGTTCGTGCTCTCACATCGGTTCGGGCTGAGCTTGTCTAAGCCCCCTTAAACTTTCCCTCAATCCCCAACCCCAACCCTCACAGACGCCACGCACATCATGCTCAAGTTCTTCTACAACCTCGCCCCCAACCCCATGAAAGTGGCCCTGCTGCTTGAGGAGTTGGGTCTGCCTTATGAGGCCGTGCCGGTGGACACCCGCAAGGGCGAACAGCACACCGCTGCCTTCAAGGCCGTGAACCCGAATGCCAAGGTGCCGGCCATAGCCGATGACGGCGTGGTGATGTTCGACAGCAATGCCATCGTGCTGTGGCTGGCCGACAAGCACCGCCGTTTCGTGCCCACCGACATGGCCTCGGCCGAGCGCGCCGAAACCCTGAGCTGGCTGATGTTCATCGCCAGCGGCATCGGCCCCTACAGCGGGCAGGCCGTGCACTTCCGCGTGGCTGCGCCCGAACCCAAGGACTACGCGCTCAACCGCTACGACTTCGAGGCCGACCGCCACTGGAAGATCCTGGACGAGCGCCTGGCCACCCGCCCATGGCTGGTGGGTGACAGCTACGGCATCGTGGACATGGCCTTCTGGGGCTGGGCGCGGCTGGTGCCCTTTGTCATGGGCGACCCGCAGGCCTTCGAGCGCTACCCGAACGTCAAGCGCCTGCTGGACGACATCAACGCCCGTCCGGCCGCCGCCCGCGTGGAGGCCCTGCGCCAGCGCCACAGCTTCAAGACCGAAATGGACGACGAGGCCCGGCGCGCCATGTTCCCGCAGAACGAGCGGCTGAAGACGAGCTGAGGCCCAGGCCAGAGGCCGAAACCTGGCTATAATACGGGGCTCAATTCCTCGATAGCTCAGTCGGTAGAGCGCCGGACTGTTAATCCGTAGGTCCCTGGTTCGAGCCCAGGTCGGGGAGCCAAGAAAGTCAAGCTAAATCAATAACTTAGCTCAAAATGCAAAGCCCGCCTCGTGCGGGCTTTGTTCTTGGTGCCACTATTCAGCCGAATGCGGCTGGACGCCATCGCAAAGCGATGGACCGTACGCCGTCTTTTTCCGCCAATCGTGGCCACGGCCGGCCGACCTCCTGCGCAATCCCGATGGCGACCTGAGTCAACTTCAAGATCGCACTCGGATGTGGACGCGCAGACGGATTTCACCGATACGCGACCGATCTGAGTGCACCCTGGCGAGTGCCCACGCACGGCCCATGATCTTGAAGCAGTTCAGCGACGCCATCTTCGCAAGCCTGCTGCACAAGGGCCTGGACGTGGACTACACGATGCACAGCTTTCGGTCATAGTTCCGGGACTGGAGAGCGGAGAAAACAACGCACCCTCGGGAACTGCTGGAGGTGTCGCTGCCGCACTTGCCCGGCAAGCAGACCAAGCAAGCGTACTGGCGCGGGGACATGATCGAGCGGCGGCTGGCGCTGATGGAGGACTGGTCAGCCTTCGCTTCTCCTCCTGGTGAACGGCGAGCGGGCCAAGAAACGCGACGGGCGCACGAGGCGCTGCGGCCCCCAATCTCGTTCTGACACAAGTCGGGCTGGTCCAGTTCGAGCCGGCCCCCTACGCGCGAGCGATAGGATCAGAAGACCCGAAACAGCCAACGACCACACATGTCCGGGAATGTCATGGCGCAGCAAGGCAAGTATTTGGCGTTGATGTTCGCAGCTGCCCGTCCTACTGTTGAGGCGACTCGATGATGACAAGTGTCGAGACGCTACAGGCAGATGCTGCCGCTGCATTGAAGCGATTCGAGACCGAGGTAGACAAGGCTTTCGCTGCACTGCCATTGCCGCACCCGAACGGGTTCGTTTCAAGATGGTATCTACTGACCGTCGCGGAAGACAGTCAGCGGAACCTGATGGTGCTTCCTGACAAGCCGGTTTCATCGAGCCTTCTTGAACACTACCTGGATCGCTACAAGTACTCTTTGCGTAGTTGCCTTTCGAGAGTCCGCGATGAATGCCGGGACTGGACTGCGATGTCACTGCCCGAGAGTGCGGCAATGAATCTGTACCTAAAGGCACAGCAGATGCTCATCGCCGGAATTGATTACTCAGTGGCTTCCCAGATATGTGCATCCGCACATGCCGAGAGTGCTTCGATCGAGGTGGTCGATGGAACGTACAAGGTCAGGATCAATGAGGACCGTATGGACAAGCGCTATGGCTCCCTAGAAGCGATGCGTCAATCCGGTGGCGAGCACGTAGTAGCGCACTCCGTTCTCTTCTGGTTTTGGGTGAACGAGCAAGCAAATTGCCCGGCGGTTGTCTGGCAAATCATGAACACGACCGCATTGCGTCGAAGACGAGTCGTCTACCGCTATGACCCGGAATTGGCCTATGAATTGGCCCAGGCCATGCCTCAGAGCCCATACCTCATACCGGAAGAATGGGAGTTCTCGTGGGGCAATCGCCGCGATACGACGCTTCTCGTGAATTCACTCAGCGTCCGGGTTCTCTACCATTTGGTAGCAGTTCAGTTTGGCGCACAGAAGTACCGGTTGAGAGGAGGAGCAGAACACGACCTTCTCCTAGTGCAATCAAGGGCACAGTGGATTGAGGATGTTGAAATCTTCAGTCAAATCAACGTAAAGAACATCGAACGCTTCGTGGACACGCTCACGTTCGGCAGAGGAAGCAAATCTCCAGACCAAGCACTTCAACCTCTGGTTCCCCTTGGAGCAGATAAGCTGGGACTCGGTCCGCTAGGCTGGCTGTCGTCGAATGCTGAACGTAATCTGCTGAGTTTGCAGGCCAGGCTAGAGCCAAGGGCCCTGGATAGACAGAGCCATCTCTTTGAACGCCAGATGACAAGTCAGTTGCTGGAAGCGTTTCGCGCAATTTGGCCCCATGCGGCGGCAAATCTGACGCTGACTTTGAGCGGAGTCAAAGAGGAGTTCGACCTGTTGGTTTGCGAGCCTGAAACGAAGACCATCGCGGCACTTGAACTCCGGTGGATGCTCCCACCAGGGGACCCAAGAGAAGTTCAGACACGCAAGTCTGCCTGCTGGCAAAAGGTCGAACAAGCAAAGAGAAAGGCGGCAGCATTGGCTACGGCCTTGGAGCCTGCTTTGCTATCCGCTTTGGGGCTGAGGATAGATGGTGAGGGATGGAGAGTTCGAGCATTGGTAGTGATTGAGGGATTCGGCGGGGCAAAGAGCCTTGATCCAGATATACCTGTTGTACCGGATTGGGTACTCAAGGCTGGGATCGAAGCTTTACCTTCTCTTCAACGGCTCGTAGATTGGGCCAGGAGTCTTGATTGGCTCCCAACTGAGGGTCGAGACTTCGAAGTCATAGTGTCGAAGCCGCACCTTGACTTCGTGTCACTTGAATATCCAGGACTCAATCCACTTCGACCCGGGCGCGAATACTTGGCAGATGCAACGAAGAACCGTATTGACCCAGTGAATTCCTGCTCAGGTGTTAACTTAGAAAGGACACAACTGTGAGCACCGTGATGGAATGAACCGCCCCGGGTATCTTTCCACTACAAGGCTCTGCGATGGTGGCCAAGCTCAACGTCCACGTTCACTGCCTCGTGTCGCACCCGCCGGTGCGCGAAGCGGGTACGCTTCGGTCACCCTTCCACTGGAGACCCCGCGATGTCTGAACCCCTGTGGCGCTGGCCCGCGCATGAACTCACTGCTGCCATCCGCGCGGGTGCGGTGTCTGCCAGAGAGGCAGCCGTGTCCGCCCTCGAACGTGTGCAGGCGGTCAACCCGGCGCTGAACGCCATCGTCGACGTGCTGCCCGACGAGGCTCTGGCGGCGGCCGATGCCGCCGATGCCGCGCGCCGGCGCGGCGACAGATTGGGCCCGCTGCACGGCGTGCCCGTGACGGTGAAGGTCAATGTCGACCTGCGCGGCTGCGCCACCACCAACGGCGTGGTCGCCTTCAAGGACCACATCGCCACCGAGGACAGCCCGGTGGTGGCCAACCTGAAGCGTGCCGGCGCAGTGATCATCGGCCGCACCAACACGCCGGCGTTCTCGGTGCGTTGGTTCACCGAGAACGACCTGCATGGCCGCACCTACAACCCCTGGTCTCGCGCACACACGCCGGGCGGGTCCAGTGGTGGGGCGTCGTCTGCCGTGGCTGCCGGCATGGGGGCCATCGCGCACGGCAACGACCTGGCCGGATCGGTTCGCTACCCCGCCTATTGCACCGGTGTGTACGGCCTGCGCCCGTCGTTCGGCCGGGTGCCGGCCTTTCTGCCCAGCGCCAAGGATGAGCGCCCGATATCGATGGCGATGATGTCGGTGCAGGGCCCGCTGGCCCGCCATGTGGCCGACCTGCGCCTCGCCCTGGAGGCCATGAGCGCGGGCGACGCGCGCGACCCGTGGTGGGTGCCCGCGCCCCTGACCGGTCCGGCCCTGCCCAGGCCGCTGCGGGTGGCGATGACGGTGCAATGCCATGGCGCGCCGGCGGACCCGGCGGTGGTGGCGGCCGTTCGCCAGGCCGGCGCCTGGCTGGCGGACGCCGGCTACTTGGTGGAGGAGGTGGAGCCGCCCGACCTGGCGGAAGCCCACCGGCTGTGGAATCTGATTGGGAATGACGAAGCCCGGTTCTTCATGTGGCCCGCCATCGAGCAGTTGGGTGATGAGGGTGTGCGCCGGTCGTTCGGCTGGATGCTGGCCGATTCACCGGTGCTGGATCACGCGGCCCACCTGAAGGCCTTTTCGCGGCGCAGCACGCTGATCCGCCGCTGGCAGTTGTTCATGGAGCGCTATCCGCTGGTGCTGGGGCCGGTGTCGGGCGAGCCGCCGTTCCCCTGGGGCCTGGACGTGGAAAGCGCCGACACCATGGCCCGGGTGCTGCGCGCGCAGGAATCCCAGTTCGCCCTGCCGCTGCTGGGGCTGCCCGGCCTGTCGGTGCCCACCGGCCTGGCCGGCGCGGTGCCCATGGGTGTGCAGCTGACGGCACCGCGCTTCCGCGAAGACCTGCTGTTTGACGCTGCCGAAGTCATCGAGGCGCACTGCCCGGCGATGACGCCGATCGACCCGCGCTGATCACGTGGCCCGGTTCCCTCTCTCCAGGCGTTGAATCCCGGCGATGGCTTGGCGACGACTGGTTGGCGGCGGTGTTGATGACGTGACCGGGATTGGACGGGGGGGCAGGCGGACGCGCTGAGGGCCGCGCGCCGCCAGCGCGAGGAGGCCGGCCCGTGAGGGCCCACGGGCCCGCCCCCAGGCTCAATCCGCGATGTCCACCCACAGCGGCTGGTGGTCCGAACCTTGGGCGGCGTGGTCGATCCAGCAGCGGCGCACGCGGTGGGCCATCTCGGTGCTGAGCAGGCAGTGGTCGATGCGCCGGTGGCGCTGCGGTGGTTCGCAGCTGTCGCAGGTCCAGTCGGCGGGGTCGTGCTCGGCGCCGCCGGCAGCCACCCAGGCGTCCACCAGGCCGCCGTGGTGGCTCATGCGGCCGTAGTCCGGCGACCAGGGGCCCACCAGGCGGGTGTACAGCGGGGAATCCGGCGCCAGGTTGAAGTCGCCGAGGTAGATGGCGGCCGCCGGCATGGGCGGGGGCGGCAGGCCCAGCGTCCAGTCGGTCTCGGCGTGGGTGCCGCACCAGGCGCCGCCTTCCAGAGGGGCTTCGCGGTGCAAGTGCAGCAGGCGCTTCACCTGGGCCGCCCGGTCGCCATCGCCCACGTGGCTGAGGTGCAGGGAGTGCACGCGCAGCGGGGCTGCGCCGGGCGGGGCGATGACGGCCTCGATCACCGAGCGTTGCAGGCTGAACTGCCGCGTGAGGCCCATCTTGGGCAGCAGGTGGTGGCGCGACGACACGATGGGCCAGCGCGACAGCACCATGTTGCCGAACTGGCGCCGCCGTGCGCCGGGGGTGCTGCCGCTGGCATCGACGTCGAAGCCGGGGCCATAGACCCAGTGGTACGCCCCGCCCAGCAGGCGGGCGATCTCGGCCGGTTGGTCCTGGTCGCCCGAGCGCGGCCAGTGGCGCTCCACCTCCTGCAGCGCGATCACATCGGCGTCTTGCAGCACGGCGGCGATGCGGCCCAGATCGAAGCGACCGTCCTTGCCCTTGCCGTACTGGATGTTGTAGCTGACGAGTTTCATCCGGGTGGCCTCACGGTGGTGGTGGTGGTGGGGCTCATTCTGAAAGAACCCAATGCCCAGGGGATGGCGATCGGTCTGGCGTGGTGAACCACTGCGGCCTTCGCGCCGGTTGTTCGCAGCGGTTGTCCGCGGCGGTTGTCCCCGGCGGTTGTCCCCGGCGGGCCGTTGGCGGCAGAGGCTCGGGCCTTCGGGGCACACTAGCGCCCGCTTGCCGCCAAGCTCCACCCCTTGAAAGAAGACGCATGACCATCGACCTCTACACCTGGAACACCCCCAACGGCCGCAAGATCAGCGTGGCGCTGGAGGAAATGGGTTTGGACTACCGGGTTCACCCCATCAACATCGGCAAGGGCGAGCAGTTCGGCGAGGCTTTCCTGAAGATCAGCCCGAACAACCGCATTCCCGCCATCGTCGACCCGGAAGGCCCGGGCGGCGCGCCGATCAGCGTGTTCGAGTCCGGTGCCATCCTGCTGTATCTGGGCGAGAAGACCGGGCGCTTTCTGCCGCGTGACCCGCGGCAGCGGGTGCCGGTGCTGGAGTGGCTGATGTGGCAGATGGGCGGCTTCGGCCCCATGCCCGGACAGGTGCACCACTTCCTGACGGTGGAGAACCCGCAGGATCAGCGCTACGGCCTGGAGCGCTATCGCAAAGAGACCCATCGCCTGTATGGCGTGATGGACCGCAGACTGGCGCAGCATGAGCACTTCGCCGGCGAGATGTCGGTGGCGGACTTCGCCATCCTGGGGTGGGCGTGGCGTCATGAGCGCCATCAGGTGGACCTGGCCGACTACCCGAACGTGAAGCGCTGGTACGAGCAGATGATGGCGCGGCCCGCGGTGCAGCGTGGCTTCGCGGTGCCGCTGGGCTGAGGTGTTGTCGCCCACGCGCAGTGCCGCGCTGGCGAGGCTGGCCCAGGTGAGGCCGGCCGCCTATGCCCGCACCCGCAACCATCTGGACGGCGCAGTGACGGGCTTGTCGCCCTACATCACCCACGGGCTGTTGACGCTGCCCGATGTGTTGTCCGGTGTGCTGGAGCGCGGGCCGCTGGAGGTGCAGCACAAGCTGGTGTTCGAGCTGGGCTGGCGCGAGTTCTTCCGCCATGCCTGGGGCCACCTGGGCGAAGGCATCCTGAGCTCCCTGCACCCCGGCCCGCGCCCCGACGACGCATACGCAAGGGAGCTGCCCGCCGACATCCGCCAGGCGCGCACGGGCGTGCCGGTGATCGACGAGGCGGTACGCACGCTCTATGCCACGGGCACGCTGCACAACCACGCCCGGATGTGGCTGGCCAGCTACGTGGTGCATGTGCGCCAGGTGCACTGGCGCGCCGGGGCGGACTGGCTGGTGGCCCACCTGCTGGACGGCGACCTGGCCAGCAACCACCTGAGCTGGCAGTGGGTGGCCGGCACGGGCAGCCACAAGCCCTATTTGTTCAATGCGGAGAACGTGGCGCGCTACGCGCCGCCGCACTGGCACAGCGCGGGCACGGTGGTGGACCAGAGCTACGAGGCGCTGGAGCGGCTGGCCAGAGACGGGCGAGGGGGACACGCGGGGCACCGGGTGGACGGCGGGGACGGCAGGTACAGCGGGGACGGCAGGTACAGCGGGTACAGCGTGGACGCCGTGGAGGTCAGCCCCGCGCGGCCCGAGCCCCAGGCGTCTTGGCTGGTGCCGGACGACACGTTGGAGCCGCCGCTTCTACGCAGCCCGCCTGCAGACCTGGGCTTGACCACGCCAGGCGCGGCCGACATCGAGGCCTTGCGCGGCCGGCGTGTCTGGCTGGTGCACCCGTGGGCGCTGCGTCCACCGCCGCTGGACCTGCGCGGGGACGCCATGCCGATCGGCGTGTTTCTGCGCGAGCCTCATCAAGCCTGGCCCTGGCCCGAAGCACGCTGGCGCTGGGTGGACGCGGCCATGGCCGAAGTGACCTCGCGGCGCTGGTGGGTGGCGGCCGAGGATCTGCAGCGCGCCCTGCAGGGCGCGGCGTCGGTACACAGTGTGGACGACCCGCATTTGCGCCCCTGGCTGCCCGCCGTGGCGCGGTGCGCACCGGTACCCATGCTGTTCCCGCCCGTGGAGCGGCCCTGCAGCAGCTTCTCGCAATGGTGGACGCGCGCCACGCGCGGGCGGCGGCAAGCGCAGGAGTTGCTGGCCGGCGCTGCGTGACGCAGGGCCGGGCTCGGTGCCGGCCTGCTGGCTGGTCAGCGGCGCAGCCGGATGACGTCCACCTCGGCCACGGCGGGGCTTCGGTGGCCCCAGCTCTGGCGCAGGTGGTTCAACAAGGCCGTGGTCTCGGCCACGTTCAGCTCCTGCGGTGGCATGCCGAAGGGGCGTGGGTGGGCGCGGGTCGCGGGAGCGAAGCCGCCGTGCTGCAGCATCTGCACCAGATTGCGGACATCGGCTTGGGTGACGCTGGGGTTGCCGGCCAGCGGCGAGTACCGGCCTGGCACACCCTGGCCCTGCGGCCCGTGGCAGTCTGCGCAGTGCTCGGCGTACAGGCGCCGGCCCCGGGCCGCTTCGTCTGCGGGCGCCTGTGCCTGTGCCTGTGCCCGAGAGGCCTGCTGCTGCGCAGGCGGGTGCGCCGGCAGGCGGGCCAGGTATGTCGCCGCAGCCTGCAGATCGCCCTCAGACCAGTGTTGCGTGCTGCGCAGCACCACGCTGGCCATGGGCCCGCTGGCGCTGCCGTGGCGGTGCCGGCCCGTGCGCAGCAGGTCCGCGAGGTCTTGCGCGGTCACCTGCGGCCCCGAGCCTGTGGGCAAGGGGTGCAGCGACGGCACAAACCAGTTCTGGCCCGGCATCACGCCGCCCGTCATGGCCTCACCCAGGGCGCCCCAGCGGTTGCGAGGGGCGTGGCATTCGGCGCAGTGGCCCAGGGCGTTGACCAGATAGGCCCCGCGGGCCAGCGAGTCCGGCGCGGTGGGACCCGTCGGCGCAGGCCCTGATGCGGTGGCCGCGAAGGGTGACGCCAGCGCGGTGTGGAGGTCCGAAGCCTTGCCCGGGCGGAAGTACAGCCATTGCCACACGGCCAACGCAGGCTGGGTGCCGAAAGGCCAACGCAGCGCGTGCGGGCGCTGGGCCTGGCGCACCGGTGGCAGGCTGCGCAGGTAGGCGAACAACCGGTCGCTGTCCTGCCGCGTGAGGTGGGTGTAGGAGGTGTAAGGGAAGGCCGGGATCAGCCGGCGGCCATCGTGAGAACGGCCCTGGTGCAGCGCTCGCCAGAAGCTGTCGGCCGTCCAGCGGCCCAGGCCTGTCTCGGCATCGGGCGTGAGGTTGCCGGCATAGACGGCGCCGAAGGGGGTGTCGATGGCCCGCCCGCCGGCATAGGCGGCCCCGCCCGGCGCCGTGTGGCACCCGGCGCAGTTGCCCACCAGAGCCAGGTAGGCGCCTTCAGCCACGTCTGAAGACGCAGACGCTGATGCCGGTGGGGAAGTTGCAGAACGGGCTGCAGAGAGGGGCGTTGAGCGGGTGGCCGAGGGGGGCTCCAAGGCTGCCTGGGCTGCCGGGGCCGTGGGTTCGATGCTGCCGCAGCGCATCGGCCACGGGCCGGGCGCGGTGGCAGCCGGCTTCAGGAAGCCGGGCACCGGCTGGCTGGCCAGCCAGCGCGACACCAGGGCCACGTCAGCCAGGGGCAGGTTGCGCGCCACGGTGGCCATGCAATCGGGTTCGCGGGCCCGGCGATGCCCTTGACGCCAGGCGCCCAGCTGCCCGTTCAGGTAATCCACCGGCAGCCCCAGCAGGCCGGGCACGTGCGGCGCCACGCCGGCCAGCGCCGTGCCATGGCAGGCAGCGCAGGCGGGCAGTTGGCGCGCCGGGTCGCCCTGGCGCACCAGTTGCTCGGCCCGCCGCGCTTCCGCGGGCGACAGGGGCAAGGCCACCGGAGCGGGGTAAGGCACTTCCAGGGCTTCGAAGTGCCGGGCCAGCGCCCACAACATGTCCTCACCCAGCGGCTCCAGCATCCTGGCCATGCCGTCGTGGCGGCGGCGGTCTTGCTGAAAGGCGGTCAGTTGTTCGTGCAGGTAGCCGGCCGGCTTGCCGGCCAGCCTCGGCACGTAGCCGTCAGGCCGGGCGCGGCCCTGCGGGCCATGGCAGCCCGTGCACGCCTTGGCCCGCTGGGCCATGGAGTCTTCCACCTGGTGCGGCTCGGCGCCGGGTGGTGCACGGTCTGCCGGGGCTGCAAGGGCCGCAAGGGTTGGTAGGGCCGGCAGGGCTGGCAGGACTGGGGCCAGATGCAGGGCCACCACCACCATGCTGAACTTCAGGATGCGCCGAAAGCCCTCCAGAACGATGCTGCGCCAGGCCACGCCTGCAATGTCACCTGCATCCGCCCGGTCATTGAACATCGCGTCCTGCGATCTGGCCCGGCTGGGTGGCTCAGGCGGGCCGCGAGGCCGAAGGGAAAGCGGACATCCTCGTCATCCATGACGTTGCGGCAGCTTCGGGATCCGAGGCGCCGATGACGGCGCGCACCACCGCGATCGAGCCCACACCAGACCGCGCCACCTCGTCCAGGCGCGTCTCGTCAATGCCGCCGATGGCCACCAGCGGCCGTCCTCGCATCAGCCGGGCGTACGCAGCCAGACGGTGAGGGCCTTGCGGAGCCGTCGGCATGGCCTTCAGCGTGGTGGGGTAGACCGCACCCATGGCCAGATAGCTGGGGCCGACGGCTTCCGCGCGCAGCATTTCGGCGTAGCCATGGGTGCTCAGGCCCAGCCGCAACTGGGTCTGGCGCATTCGGTCCAGGTCTGCCCCCGACAGTGTGCTCAGGTCCTCTTGCCCCAGATGCACCCCGTAGGCGCCTTCCTCCAGGGCCACGTGCCAGTGGTCGTTGATGAACAGACGTGTGGCCGTTCCCTCGACGGCGCGTACGGCTGCGCGCACCTGGGCCCGAAGCTCAGCGCTGACCGGCTCCGTCCCCTCGGCCGGCTTGTAGCGCAGCTGCACCGTGGGCACGCCCCACTGGGCCAGCCTGGCGATCCACTGGGCATCGGGCGCCACCACGTACAAGCCCAGCACCTGCGGGCAGGCAGCGAACGCGCCTGCTCTCGGCCAGGGCGGAACGCCGAAATCATCCGAGGCGTCCGGCCAGGCCAGTTCTTCCAGACCGGCACCGGCATCAGCATCTTTGTCGATGCGGGCGTGCAGGCCTTCCCCTTGTCCGGTGCGCTGCGCGCGCGCCTGCCACGCGCGACCGATGACGGCGGCGTCAGATTCGATGAAGCCGAGCATCCGTGCAGCGATCCGGGCCGATGCTTCAACAGGAGGGAGGTCGACATCGCCAGGCTGCGTGGCGGCCAGGGGCTCCAGAGGGTTGCCGATCTGCAGCAGCCGGTTCGCGGCGGCGATCCGTGCTGCCGCGAGAGACAGGTGATGGATGTTCATGCCTGATGCCAGAAGGGTGTGCCCAGAACGGGCGTGCTGGGCTGAGCGGCTTCCTGCGCCGACATCGTGCCCCCCAGAAACGCGGCCCGGCCCGCACTCACGGCCTGGGCGAACGCGCCTGCCATGGCCACGGGGTCCTGCGCCAAGGCCACCGCGGTGTTCAGCAAGACCGCGTCGTAGCCCCACTCCATCACGGTGCAGGCATGCGAGGGCCGGCCCAGGCCCGCATCGACGATCATCGGCACCTCCAGCCGCTCCCTCAGCATGCGCATCGCATACGGGTTCACGGGCCCTTGGCCGGTCCCGATGGGCGCCGCCCAGGGCATGACGGCCTGGCAGCCCACCTCCACCAGGCGGCGGCACAGCACAAGGTCTTCGGTGCAATACGGCAGCACCTTGAATCCCGCGCGAATGAGATGCTCGGCCGCCTGAGGCAGGTGGACGACGTCAGGTTGCAAGGTGTCCGTGTCGCCGATCAACTCGAGCTTGATCCAGTCGGTTTCGAACACCTCGCGCGCCATCTCGGCCGTGGTGATCACTTCCTGGACGGTGTGGCAACCCGCGGTGTTGGGCAGCACCGGCACGGCCAGGGCCTGCAGCAGCTGCCAGAAACTGCGGGACGCCTCGGCGCTGGAGCCCCCGGTCTGCCGCCGAAGCGACGCAGTCAGCATGGCGGGCTGGCTGCGGTTTACGGCATTGCGCAGCACCAGCGGAGAGGGGTAGCGGGACGTGCCCAGGAGCAGGCGGCTGGCGAAGCGTTCGCCGTACAGGATCAGCGGGTCTTCAGACGGGGGCTCGGACGCGGGGGGCAGGCCCGGCTCCGGGGACGTCATCGCTTCGAGCTTGCGGCTCATGTCTTGCGTGGCCTTGGCAGGATCGGTGGTGTGGGTTGACGGGCTCATGGCATCACCCTCCCGTGATCGGCGCGATGAGCTCGACACGATCGCCCGCTTGCAGCGCATGAGTGCCATGCTGGCCGCGAGGCACGAAGCTCAGGTTGACGGCCGCTGCGAACGGCGGGCGGATGCCGATGCGCTCGATGGCATCGGCCAGGGTGGCCCCCGCGCGCAGGCGGTGCGCTTCCTGATTGATGGTCACGGGGATGCCGTTGGCTTCCTCACCCATGGGGTGTGCCGGGGCGCTGGACGGCATGTGAGGCTGCGATGGGGGGATCATGTGTGGTGCTGGAACCGAAGACCGAGTGATGCTGCGAGAGAGGACACTCCATGGTCCATCCACTGCAGCGCCGCGTCGAGCAAGGCCGGC
>JBILSM010000038.1:0-23544 GCA_044372085.1 Rubrivivax sp. | reverse complement strand
AAGGTGCGGGTCCAGCGTGCGATGGTGGCTTTCTCGATCAAGCTACCGAAGACGGGCACCTTCAGCAGCACTCGGTCCATGAACATCTGCATCCTCTCGGACCGTCGCCACAGCGCGAAGAACAGGTAGACGCTTCCACCCAATCCCACGAGCAAGGTCAGCCAGTGGGCGACAAAGAAGTCAGACGCAGCCATCACCATCAGCGTGGGCGCGGGCAACTCCGCCCCGAAGGACTTGAATGCGTTCTTGAAGGACGGGATCACGAGGGTCATGATCACGGCCAGCACCACCACCGAAACCACCACCAGCACCACCGGGTACATCATCGCCGAGCGGATCTTGGCCTTCAGCGCCATGGTGCGCTCCTGGTAGACCGCCAGGCGCTCCAGCATTGCTTCGAGGACACCGCCGGCCTCGCCGGCGGCCACGAGATTGCAGTACAGCGAATCGAAGTGCGCGCGTTGCTTGCGCAGCGACGCCGACAGGCTGGTGCCGGTCTCGATGTCCATGCGGACCTCGTTGAGCATGCGCATCATGCGCGGGTTGGGGTGCCCGCGCGCCACCACGTCGAAGGCCTGCAGCAGCGGCACGCCGGCTGACATCATCGCGCACAGCTGCCGCGTGAAGATGGCGATGTCCTTCTGCTTGATCGACCTGCCGCCCCTGGCGCTGCGCTTGCGGACCTTGTGCGCCAGGATGCCCTGCCTGCGAAGGGCGGAAACGGCTACCGTGCTGCTGATGGCTCGCATCTCACCGCGCACCAGCTTACCGTTCTTGTCGCGGCCTTCCCAGGCGAAATACGACTCCTGGGACGCCCTGGCCTTGGCGAGCCGCGGATTCAAAGTAGCCATGACCAAGCCAGATGCGGGGTGGGGATCATCAGGAGTGGAATCCTACGACCTCTGATGCGATGTGGACAGACGGCGCCCATGGCCACTCTGGTCGGGGTGAGAGGATTCGAACCTCCGGCCTCTACGTCCCGAACGTAGCGCTCTACCAGGCTAAGCTACACCCCGAAGTGCCCTGCGAGGGCGGGCCCCACAACAGCTTCGCGCTGCAGACTCCTTCAGAAGGATCGGTGCACTGCGCGAGAGCACAATTCTAGCAGGGCGTCCCGTGCACGGTTGCGTGGCAGGCGATCCAGGTTCAGGCAGGCTTGCTCGATTTCCGCTTCGGCGGCCTTGCGGGTGGCCTCGATGGCGCCGGTGCGGCGCACCACGTCGATGATCTGCCCCAGTCGCGCGACTTCGCCAGATTGCACCGCCTGCCGCAGCATCTCGCGTTCCTCGGCCGTGCATCGAGCCATGGCCAGCAGGATCGGCAGGGTAGCCTTGCCTTCCCGGATGTCGTCGCCCACGTTCTTGCCTAGCTCCTCGCTGCGCCCCTCGTAGTCCAGCAAGTCGTCCACCAGCTGGAAGGCGGTGCCCAAGCGCCTCCCGAAGTCGGCGCAGGATTCCTCGGTGGCGCTGTCGGCCTGCCCCAGGATGGCCCCCAAACGTGCACTGGCCTCAAACAGCTTGGCAGTCTTGAAGCGGATCACCTGCAGGTAGTCCTGGACGGCCAAATCCGGGTCGTGCATGTTCATCAACTGCAGCACCTCCCCTTCGGCGATCACGTTCGTGGCGTCGGCCACCACGTCCAGGACCCGCATCCGGTTCACCGACACCATCATCTGGAAGGCGCGTGAATACAGGAAGTCCCCCACCAGCACGCTGGCCGCGTTCCCGAACAGGGCATTGGCCGTGGCCCGTCCCCGTCGCAGCGACGACTCGTCCACGACATCGTCATGTAGCAGCGTGGCCGTGTGGATGAACTCCACGGTAGCGGCCAGTTCGTGGCTGTCGGGGCCCTCGTAACCCAGCGCCTGGGCGAACAGCAAGAGCAGGCGCGGTCGCACTCGCTTCCCACCCGCCTCGACGATGTAGCGGCCGATTTGGTCGACAAGGGCGACCCTGGAGGACAGGCGCTCGCGAATCACGACATCGACCTGCCTCATCGCCAGATCAAGGAAGTCACTCGGGGCTGCGTCCGGCGTGGGGGAATGCGTCAATTCGGTCGACCTGTGCAATACCCAGGGATTATAGGAATGGGGTGACTCCTCTGCCCTGTGACTCAGCGTGTTCGAAGCTCTGGTGGATACGATTCGCCGCAGGCGGTGCTGTATAGGCTACTTCGTCGTGCTAGACTGTACGGCTTCGTTTTTGGAGGCGTCCTGTACGGGCGCTTTTTTGAAAGGTCACACATGTACGCGGTCATAAAAACCGGGGGCAAGCAATACAAGGTTGCAGCCGGCGAAAAGATCAAGGTAGAACAGATTGCTGCGGACGTGGGCCAGGACATTACGATTGAACAGGTGCTGGCCGTGGGTAACGGTGCAGACCTGAAGGTCGGAAGCCCCTGGGTCGCGGGTGCCACCGTCACCGCCACGGTGGTGGCGCATGGCAAGCACGACAAGGTGCGCATCTTCAAGATGCGCCGCCGCAAGCACTATCAGAAGCACGGCGGCCACCGCCAGACCTACACCGAGATCCAGATCGGTTCGGTCAACGCTTGATCGACTCAGGAGTCTTCCACCATGGCACAGAAAAAAGGCGGCGGTTCCACCCGGAACGGCCGTGACTCGCAGCCCAAGATGCTGGGCGTCAAGGTCTTCGGCGGCCAATCCATCCCCGCCGGATCCATCATCGTGCGCCAGCGCGGCACTCGTTTTCATGCCGGCCCCAATGTCGGCATGGGGCGCGACCATACGCTGTTCGCCTTGGTCGACGGTCAGGTGAGTTTTGCCGTCAAGGGCGAACTGAACCGGCACGTCGTCTCGGTCACGCCGGTCTGAGCCCTTCCCAGGCCCATACCGAAGCCCCGGCCCTGGCCGGGGTTTCTCGTTGGAGAGCCGCCCAAGCATGAAATTCGTCGACGAAGCCACCATCGACATTGCAGCTGGCCACGGCGGGGCTGGGTGCGTGAGCTTTCGTCGTGAAAAGTTCATTCCGTTTGGTGGGCCCAACGGCGGTGACGGAGGACGTGGCGGCAGTGTCTGGGCGGTGGCCGATGTCAACCTGAACACGTTGATCGACTTCCGTTACACCCGCCGCTTCGAGGCCCGCAACGGTGAAGCCGGACGCGGGTCTGACCAGTTCGGCGCGGCCGGCGAAGACATCGTGCTGCGGGTGCCGGTGGGCACCATCTTCAGCGATGCCGAGACAGCGGAGCGCCTGTGTGAACTGCTGGAGCCCGACGAACGTGTCCTGCTGGCAAAGGGCGGCGATGGCGGTTTTGGCAACCTGCATTTCAAGAGCAGCACCAACCGGGCACCGCGGCAGAAGACGCCGGGCTGGCCGGGCGAGGCCCGAAAGCTGAAGCTGGAGTTGCGCGTGTTGGCCGATGTGGGACTGCTCGGCATGCCCAATGCCGGCAAGTCCACGCTGATCGCGTCGATCTCGAACGCGCGTCCCAAGATTGCCGACTACCCCTTCACCACGCTGCACCCGAACCTCGGCGTCGTGCGGGTAGGCCCTGACCAGAGTTTTGTGGTGGCCGATGTGCCAGGATTGATCGAAGGCGCCTCGGAAGGCGCAGGCCTGGGTCACCAGTTCCTGCGGCATCTGCAGCGCACAGAACTTCTGCTTCATCTGGTGGATATCGCGCCGTTTGACGGCGCCGACCCTGTGGCGCAGGTTCGAGCCATCGTCAAGGAACTCAAGGCCTACGACCCCGGGTTGCACGCCAAGCCGCGCTGGATCGTGCTGAACAAGTTGGACATGGTGCCAGCCGAGGAGCGTGAAGCCCGCGTCAAGGACTTCGTGCGCCGCTTGCGCTGGAAGGGGTCGGTGTTCGCGGTGTCGGCCTTGGCGCGTGACGGTCTGGACGGTCTGGTGCGCGCGGCCTACCAGCACGTGGCTGCCATGCGGCGGGTGGCCACCGAAGCGCCTGACGTGCGCTTCGTCGCCCCTGAGGTTCCAGGCAAGACAGCGACGGCGGACACGCCGCCCAACCCCTCACAAGCCCCATCCGGGCCGGCGCATCGCTCACGGGGTTGACATGTCAGCGTCCCTGGCCAGCGCAAGGCGCATCGTCGTCAAGGTCGGCTCCAGCCTCGTGACCAACGAGGGCCGAGGCGTGGATGCCGAGGCCATTGGCAATTGGTCCCGTCAACTGGCGGCCCTGGCCCGAGGCGGACGAGAGGTGGTGATGGTGTCCAGCGGCGCCATCGCCGAAGGCATGAAGCGCCTGGGGTGGGGCACCCGTCCGAAGGAGTTGCATGAACTCCAGGCTGCTGCAGCGGTCGGCCAGATGGGGTTGGTGCAGATGTACGAGACCCAGTTGCGGGGCCACGGCATGTCCAGTGCGCAAGTGCTGCTGACCCATGCGGACTTGGCCGACCGGGAGCGCTATCTCAATGCCCGCTCCACGCTGCTGACCTTGCTGCAACTCAAGGTCATCCCGGTCATCAATGAAAACGACACGGTCGTCAACGACGAGATCAAGTTTGGCGACAACGACACCCTCGGTGCGCTCGTGGCCAACCTGGTGGACGCTGATGCGCTCATCATCCTGACCGACCAGCGCGGCTTGTATTCGGCCGATCCTCGACGTGATCCGGCCGCCCGGTTCATCGACCGCGCGCAGGCGGGCGACCCTGAACTTGAACGCATGGCGGGTGGCGTGGGCTCATCGATCGGGCGCGGCGGCATGATCACCAAGATCCTGGCGGCCAAGCGTGCTGCGGGCAGTGGGGCGTCCACCGTCATCGCGTGGGGGCGCGAGCCCGACGTGTTGATGCGCCTGTCGGCCGGTGAGTCCATCGGCACCTACCTTGACGCCCACACCCCGAAGTTGGCGGCACGCAAGCAGTGGATGGCCGACCATTTGCAGATGCGGGGTTCGGTGATCGTGGATGAGGGTGCCGTGGCCAAGCTGCGCGACGAGGGCAAGAGCCTGCTGCCCATTGGGGTGGTGGAAGTCATGGGCGAGTTTGCCCGTGGCGACGTGATTGCTGTACGTTCCCCCGCAGGTGTCGAGATCGCCAGAGGCCTGGCCAACTACTCCGCCACTGAAGCCCGCCTGATCTCTCGCAAGCCTTCGTCCCAGATCGAGGGACTGCTCGGCTACGCCAACGAACCCGAACTCATCCACCGGGACAATCTCGTGCTCGCGTGAGCGAGCGCGAGATTGCGGCGAAGGCTCATGGGCGCGCAGCGGCCGTGAAGCCGTCGCGCAGGCTCAAGTGGGGTTGGCTGGCGGCTCTTCCACGTCCATGGCGCCGGAGTCCTGGGCGTCGCGGCAGTTCGGCGGGCGAGTGCCTTGGCGCAGGAACCGGCCGCCCGGCTGCGCACGGGGCAAGTAGCGCGAGAGCTCGGTCAGGGCCATCTCGTAGACGCCGCGCTTGAATTCGATGACCATCTCCAGCGGAACCCAGTAGTCGTTCCAGCGCCAGGCATCGAACTCGGGATGGTCGGTGGCGCGCAGGTTCATGTCGCTGTCGCGGCCCACCAGGCGCAGCAGGAACCAGATTTGCTTCTGACCCCGGTAGTGGCCGCGGGCGTCTTTGCGGATGAAGTGGTCAGGCACCTCGTAGCGCAGCCAGTCACGGGTGCGCGCCACGATTTGCACGTGCTCCTGCGTCAGCCCCACTTCCTCGTGGAGCTCCCGGAACATCGCCTGCTCAGGCGTTTCGCCGTACTTGATGCCGCCCTGCGGAAACTGCCACGAGTGCGTCTTCAACCGCTTGCCCCAGAACACCTGGTTGCGAGCGTTGAGCAGGATGATGCCGACGTTGGGCCTGAAGCCCTCCCGGTCGAGCATAATCGGACCCCAATTTTTTGACTGAAATCATTATTGCACCGGCCTAGGGCAGAAGGCGAATCCTCGCTTTCCCGCATGCGCGTTCCGCATGGTTTCTCTGCGGCCGCGGCGGTTTTTTTGGTCCCCCACGCCCGCATCAGGCGCCTGACCCTCGCAACCTTCTGACGTCACGGACGTGCCCTGCCCATGAAAGCCAGTTCGTTCTTCATCGCCACCCTCAAGGAGGCCCCTGCCGACGCCGAGGTGGTCAGCCACAAGCTGATGATGCGCGCGGGCATGATCAAGCGCCTGTCGGCCGGTATCTACAACTACATGCCCATGGGGCTGCGCGTGATCCGCAAGGTGGAGGCCATCATCCGAGAGGAGATGGAGGCTGCCGGTGCGGTGGAGTTGCTGATGCCGGTGGTGCAGCCGGCCGAGCTCTGGCAGGAGACGGGCCGCTTTGCCAAGATGGGGCCGGAGCTGATGCGCGTGAAAGACCGGCACGACCGCGACTACATCATCCAGCCCACCAGCGAGGAAGTGGTCACTGACATCGCTCGCCAGGAGCTGCGCAGCTACAAGCAACTGCCGAAGAATTTCTATCACATCCAGACCAAGTTCCGCGATGAGCGCCGGCCGCGCTTTGGCGTGATGCGGGGGCGAGAGTTCACGATGAAGGACGCTTACTCCTTCGACCGTGACAAGGAAGGCGCGGCTCGCAGCTACGAGGCCATGTTTGCGGCCTACAAGCGCATCTTTGACCGCTTCGGCTTGCAGTACCGTGCTGTGGCCGCCGACACCGGCGCCATCGGCGGCGACCTGTCGCACGAGTTCCAGGTGATTGCCGAGACGGGCGAGGACGCCATCGTTTACTGCCCCACCAGCGACTACGCGGCCAACATCGAGCTGGCCGAGGCCGTGCCGCTGCTGGCTGAGCGTGCTGCTTCCGCACAGCCTATGGCCAAGACCGCCACGCCCGGCAAGAGCACCTGCGCTGATGTGGCCGAGTATCTGAAGCTGCCGCTGGCCTCCACCATCAAGTCGCTCGTTCTGGCCACGGACGACATGGGCGAGGACGGGCAGCGTACGGGCACCACGGTGTGGCTGCTGCTGGTGCGCGGGGACCACGCCCTGAACGAGGTCAAGGCGGGCAAGGTGGAGGGCCTGAAGGCGGGCTTCCGCTTCGCTACGGTGGCCGAGATCGAGGATCACTTCGGTTGCAAGCCCGGTTACCTGGGCCCGGTGAACATGCGCAAGCCGGTGAAGGTGGTGGCCGATCGCACCGTGGCTGCCATGAGCGACTTCGTCTGCGGGGCCAACGATGTGGACTTCCACTTCACGGGCGTGAACTGGGGCCGTGACCTGCCCGAGCCCGACCAGGTGGCCGACATCCGCAACGTGCTGGAGGGCGACCCCTCTCCCGACGGGCAGGGCGTGCTGGCCATCCAGCGCGGCATCGAGGTGGGCCATGTCTTCTACCTGGGCACCAAGTACAGCCAGGCCATGAACGCCACCTTCCTGGACGAGACGGGCAAGCCCAAGCTGATGGAGATGGGCTGCTACGGCATCGGCGTCACCCGCATCCTGGGCGCGGCCATCGAGCAGAACCATGATGAGCGCGGCATCATCTGGCCCGCCTCCATCGCGCCCTTCCAGGCGGTGGTCTGCCCGATCGGCTACGACCGCAGCGACGAGGTGCGCTCGGCCGCCGATCGGGTCTACGCAGAACTCAAGGCGCTGGGTGTGGACGTGCTGCTGGACGACCGGGGCGAGCGCCCGGGCGCCATGTTTGCCGACTGGGAGCTCATTGGCGTGCCGCAGCGCGTGGTGATCTCCGACCGCGGCCTCAAGGAAGGTCTGGTCGAGTTGCAGGGCCGGCGCGATGCGCAGGCCGACCGGGTATCCGTCACCGAGGTGGCTCGCCGCCTGCACGAGCGGCTCGGCAGCCCCGCAGCGTGACCTCTGGCGAGCAGCGCCGGGCCCTGCTGCGGGCTGGCGCACGCCTGGGTCTGGCACCTTGTCTGAGCCGTGCCGTCCCTTGGGCGGCGGTCACGCTGAAAGTGGCCGGCGTTGGGGTTGCTGGGATGCTGGGGGCGCCACGGGTACATGCAGGCGCTCAGGTGGAGGAGCCGCTGGCCCAATCCGTGCGGTCGGCCTTGTCAGCGGCGGTGGCCGATGCCGCCCCGCCGCGTCCAGCGTTTGATCGGCCTGAAGCGAGAGAGGCGTACACCCTCTGGCTGGGTCGGGCGGGTCAGAGGCTGCAGCGCTACAAGTCGGAAAGCCATGTGCGCATCGAGTTTCTGGAAGCGGTGTGGTACGAGAGCCGGCGGGCCGGGCTGGAGACCGAACTCGTGCTGGGGCTGATCCAGGTGGAAAGTGGTTTTCGCAAGTACGCCATCAGTTCGGCCGGAGCCCGCGGCTACATGCAGGTGATGCCGTTCTGGTCACGTCTGATCGGTGACGGTGATGTGAGCCGACTGTTCCACATGCAGACCAACCTGCGCTTTGGCTGCACCATCTTGCGGCATTACCTGGACATCGAGCGTGGCGACCTGTTCCTGGCGCTGGGCCGCTACAACGGCAGCCGTGGGCGGTCTCCCTACCCGGACGCGGTGTTCGCGGCCCGGCGAGCCTGGATGTCCGGCCGTCCGCCCTGATGAGTTACGGGCTCAGAGGCCCGTCCACTCCTTGGCCGATGCTCCCGAGAAGCCCAGCAGCGACAGGATGCGCTCGACGCTTTCGTTGACCATCTCGTCGATGCTGGCGGGGCGGTGATAGAACGCGGGCAGGGGCGGGAAGATGATGGCGCCCATCTCGGTGGCGGCCGTCATGTTGCGCAGGTGGGCGAGGTTGAAAGGCGTCTCGCGCACCATCAACAGCAGTTTGCGGCGCTCCTTGAGCGTGACGTCTGCTGCCCGCGTGAGCAGGTTGTCTGAGAAGCCGTGGGCCACCGAGGCCAGGGTCTTCATCGAGCAGGGCGCCACCACCATGGCGGCCGTGCTGAAACTCCCGCTGGCCAGGCAGGCCCCTACGTTTCCCGGGGCGTAGGCGAAGTCGGCCTTGGCTTCCAGGGCCTTGCGGTCCAGCCCCAACTCATGGTGGGCATTGAGCACACCCGACGGGGTGGCCACCACGTGAGTTTCCACCCCCAGGGCCCGGGCCCGCTCCAGCAAACGCACGGCGTACACCGCGCCCGTGGCCCCGGTGATGCCGACGACCAGGCGTGGGCTCATCCGCTGGCGGGCCTCAGGCAGCCGGAGACAGCATCTGCTGCAACTCGCCGCTCTGGTACATCTCCATCATGATGTCCGAGCCGCCGACGAACTCACCCCCGATATAAAGCTGCGGGATGGTGGGCCAGTTGGCGTACTCCTTGATGCCCTGGCGGATGCCTTCGTCTTCCAGCACGTTGACGGTCTTCAGGTCGGAGGCGCCGCAGGCCTTCAGGACCTGGATGGCGCGGCCGGAGAAGCCGCACATCGGGAACTGGGCCGTTCCCTTCATGAACAGCACGACACGGTGGCCCTTCACCAGGCTGTCGATCTGTTGTTGGACGTCACTCATGGGTTCCTCGCTCCTGTGGATCTGGTTTGTGGTCTGAGGATAAGCCAAAAGGCCCATTCTTCGCCGGGGGGTGGACCTTGGGCCCTGGGCCCGCGAGGTCAGGCAGGGTCCCGGCGCCCCGCCGTGCAGCGCTCCTGGCCTCCCAGGTCGCGCCGTGTCTGCACCAGCGCCAACCCTGCATCCTGCAGCAGCGCGCGCACCGCAGCCCCTTGGTCATGGCCATGCTCCAACAGCAACCAGCCGCCCGGTTGCAGATGGTACGGGGCGTTCCGGGCCAGAACGCGCAGGGCTGACAGGCCGTCCGGCCCCGGGGTCAGCGCCTCGCGGGGCTCTGCATGCAGAGCGGCCAGGTGAGCGTCAGCGCCGTCTATGTAGGGCGGGTTGGAGACGATGAGGTCGAAGCGGCGGCCACTCAGCGGGCTGAACCAGTCCCCTTGCAGCCACTCCACCGGCAGGCCCAGGCGCTGGCCGTTGGCGCGTGCCACCGCGAGCGCGGCCGGGCTGCGCTCCACGGCACACACCAGGGCCGACGGCCGGGCGTGCTTCAGGGCCAGGGCGATGGCGCCGCTGCCCGTGCCCAGGTCGACCAGGGTGGGTGGTGTGGTGCGCCCTTCAGCGGGCACCCTGCGGTCGCGGATTGCCAGCAGTTCCAGCGCCCAATCCACCAGCAGCTCCGTGTCGGGCCGGGGCACGAGCACGTCGGGTGTCACGTGCAGCATGAGACCGTGGAACTCGCGCTCCCCCAGCAGGTAGGCCAGGGGGATGCCTCGGGCCCGTTCATCCACCTGTGACAGGAAGTCCTGGGCCTGCGCGGCGTCGAGCGGGTGGTCGTCGTGTGCGATCAACCAGGCCCGGGGTTGTTGCAGCACCCGGCCGAGCAGCAACTGGGCATCCAGCCGATCGACCCCGGC
This sequence comes from Rubrivivax sp., assembly GCA_044372085.1. Classification (GTDB taxonomy): domain Bacteria; phylum Pseudomonadota; class Gammaproteobacteria; order Burkholderiales; family Burkholderiaceae_C; genus Rubrivivax. Next base: position 13,285 of record JBILSM010000038.1, on the reverse strand, counting down.
CGACCGGGCCTGGGTCAGCAGGTCCGACACCGTGGGCACATGGCCAGACGGCGGTGATCCTGGGGCCCGCTCCTGGCTCAAGCCGAGCCCTCCAGTGCCGCCAGCTGCTGCGCGGCGCGGGCGGCCTTCAGCGCGCTCATCATGTCGCGGAGGTCGCCTTCCATGACCTGTCCCAGCTTGTACAGGGTGAGGTTGATGCGGTGGTCGGTGATGCGACCCTGAGGGAAGTTGTAGGTGCGGATGCGGTCGCTGCGGTCGCCGCTGCCGATCAAGCTCTTGCGCGTGGCGGCTTCCTGGGCGGCGCGTTCGCTGCGCTCCTTCTCACGCAGACGCGCGGCCAGCACCGCCATGGCCTTGGCCTTGTTGCGGTGCTGCGAGCGGTCGTCCTGACACTCGGCCACCAGCCCCGTGGGCAGGTGGGTGATGCGGATGGCGCTGTCGGTCTTGTTGACGTGCTGGCCGCCGGCACCACTGGCGCGGAAGGTGTCGATGCGCAGCTCGGCCGGGTTCAGCGTGATCTCGGCGGCCTCGTCAGGCTCGGGCATCACCGCCACCGTGCAGGCGCTGGTGTGGATCCGGCCCTGGCTTTCCGTGGCCGGCACGCGCTGCACGCGGTGGCCGCCAGACTCGAAGCGCAGCGTGCCGTAGGCATGGGCACCCTCGACGCGCAGCACCAGCTCCTTGTAGCCGCCCAGCTCCGCCGGGCTTTCGCTCATGATCTCGGTTCGCCAGCCCTGGCGTTCGCAGTAGCGCAGGTACATGCGGGCCAGATCGCCGGCGAACAGGGCCGATTCATCGCCACCTGTGCCGGCCCGTATCTCCAGGAAGGCCGGGCGCTCATCGTCCGGGTCGCGCGGCAGCAGGGCGGCCTGTAATTCGGCTTGCAACTGCGCCATGGCGACCTGAGCCTGCGCGATCTCTTCGCGTGCCATGTCGGCCATGTCCGGCTCCTCAAGCAGGCCCTGGGCCACGTCGAGGTCTTCCTCGCGCTGCAGGTAGCGCCGGTACAGCCCCACCACCTCGGCCACATCCGCCTGTTCCTTGGACACGGCGCGAAAGCGCTGGAGGTCGGATGCCACGGCGCTGTCGGCGAGGCTGGCGTCCAGCTCGGCCAGGCGCAGGCCGAGACGGTCGAGCTGGTGTCGAAGGGTGTCTTTCATGGGGTGTCGGGCGAGGTCTGGGGGGACCAGGCGGGCGGGTGGGCTTGCCCTGGTGGGCATGCACGGCCCGTGGACAGGGGCCGTGGCGTCTGTGCGGTGCTGTCGGCCCCGCTAACGCCCGTCGCCCGACGGATGCCGGCCGCCGCCGCGCAGGAACAGGCGCGACACCGTGGCCGCCAGTTGCTCGCGCTGCGGGCCGTCGGCGGAGTGCAGCTCGGCCATGGTGCCGTGCAGCATTTTCTGCGTCAGGCTGCGCGACAGCGCTTCCAGCACCGCGTCCACGTTTTCACCCTTGGCCAGGAGCTTGCGGGCGCGGGCCAGTTCCAGGCTGCGCCAGTCGTCGGCCTGGCGGTTCAAGGCCTGGATCAGCGGCACGCTGGCGCGCTGGTCCAGCCAGTGCGCAAAGCTGCGCACTCCTGCATCCACGATGGCCTCCGCCCGCTCGACGGCGGCGTGGCGCTTCTCTCCGGCGGTCTGCACCACGGCGGAGAGGTCGTCCACGGTGTAGAGGTAGACATCCGACAGGCGCGCCACCTCGGGCTCGATGTCGCGCGGCACGGCCAGGTCCACCATGAACATGGGGCGGCGGCGGCGGGCTTTGAGGGCGCGCTCCACCGCACCCAGGCCGATGATGGGCAGTGAACTGGCGGTGCAGGAGATGACGGCGTCAAACTCTTGCAGTCGCTCGGGCAGGTCGGCCAGGCGCAGGGCCTGAGCGCCGTAACGGGCGGCCAGGGCCTGGCCGCGTTCCAGCGTGCGGTTGGCCACCGCCATGCCCTGCGGCTCGCGCGCCGCAAAGTGAGTGGCGACGAGTTCGATCATCTCGCCCGCACCCACGAACAGCACCTTGACCTTGCGCAGGTCTTCGAACAATTGCGAGGCCAGGCGCACCGAGGCCGCGGCCATGCTTACGGAGTGCGCGCCGATCTCGGTCTCGGTGCGCACTTCCTTGGCCACCGAGAACGAGCGCTGGAACATCTGGTGCAGCGTCGTGCCCAGGGTGCCGGCGGCATCGGCTTCGCGCACGGCCTGCTTCATCTGGCCGAGGATCTGGGGCTCGCCCAGCACCATGGAGTCCAGTCCGCTGGCCACGCGGAAGGCGTGGCGGGCTGCCTCACGGCCTTCGCGCAGATAGGTGTGGTGTTGCAACTGGCCCGGCGCCACGCCGGCGTGTCCAGCCAGGAAGTCCATCGCCGGCCGCGCCAGCTCCTGGGCCGCGGCAGCGGCTTCGGCCGCCACATACAACTCGGTGCGGTTGCAGGTGGAGACCAGCGCAGCCTCGGGCGCAGACCCCTGCAGGCGCTCGCGCAGCGCCTTGAGCACCGGGCTCAACTGGTCCGGGGCAAATGCCAAGCGTCCCCGCAGGTCCAGGGGTGCGGTGGTGTGGTTCAGGCCCAGCGCAAACACGCTCATGTTGAAATTGTAGAAGCCGCAAGACGCCCTGAAGCGCTCATAAGGCGTCTATCAGGGTTGACACCTAGAAGTGTCACAGAAATCAGAATCCTCGTTCCTCCAACCGGCAGCACCACTGCCCACACTGCTCACCCACGACGATGGGACCGCTTGACGCCCTCTGGCATCTCCTGAACTTTTTCACGCCGGCCTTCGGGGTGGGCTGTCTGGGCGCTGCGGTCGTCAAGCTGCTGTGGCGGCGGGAGCTGGCCGGCGTGGCCTGGCGTCGCCTGGCGCTGTGGGGTACGGGCGCGGGCGCTCTGGCGCTGGTGGCTGGGCTGGCGCTTTTCGGCCGCGACGGGCGCATGGCGACTTATGGTTTGGTGGTGCTGGCCGCGGCGCTGGCCTTCTGGGGCGCGGGCTGTCGCCCGGGCGGCACGGTGCAGGGTGCTGCCAAGGCGGGTGCAGCTCGCAAGAAGAAGTAGCCCAGCGGCAGCCCGGCTGGCAGGCTCGCCCCTCAGACCACCACTGACGCACCCACCACCACCTCCCCGCGCAGCGAATGCGGCAGGGCCTGGGTGATGCGCACGTCGATCAACTGGCCCACCAGCCGGGCGGAGGCCGGGCCGCCGTCGAAGTTGACGATGCGGTTGCACTCGGTGCGGCCCATGAGCTCGGCCGCGCTCTTGCGGGACGGGCCTTCCACCAAGATGCGCTGCACCGTGCCCTCGCGGCTGGCGGAGATGCGGCGCACGTTGGCCTCGATGGTGGCCTGCAGGTGCTGCAGGCGCTTCAGCTTGAGGTCCTGCGGGGTGTCGTCGGCCAGATTGGCGGCTGGGGTGCCCGGGCGCGGGCTGAAGACGAAGCTGAAGCTCGAATCGAAGCCGATCTCCTCGATCAGCGCCATCATCTTCGCAAAGTCGTCCTCGGTCTCGCCAGGGAAGCCGACGATGAAGTCGCTGGACAGGCTGATGTCGGGCCGTACCTTGCGCAGCGCGCGGATGGTGCTCTTGTACTGCAATGCCGTGTAGCCACGCTTCATGGCCATGAGGATGCGGTCGCTGCCGTGCTGCACCGGCAGATGCAGGTGATTCACCAGCTTGGGAATCCTGGCGTAGGCCTGCACCAGACGCGGCGTGAACTCATTGGGGTGGCTGGTGGTGTAGCGGATGCGCTCGATGCCCGGAATCTCGGCCACGTACTCCAGCAGCAGGGCGAAGTCGGCGATCTCGTCGGTCTCGCCCATCTTGCCGCGCCAAGCGTTCACGTTCTGCCCCAGCAGGGTGACCTCCTTGACGCCCTGGTCGGCCAGGCCTGCCACCTCCACCAGCACGTCCTCGAAGGGGCGGCTGACCTCTTCGCCGCGGGTGTAGGGCACCACGCAGTAGCTGCAGTACTTGGAGCAGCCCTCCATGATCGAGACGAAGGCGCTGGCGCCCTCCACCTTGGCAGGGGGCAGGTGGTCGAACTTCTCGATCTCCGGGAAGCTGATGTCCACCTGCGCCTTGCTGGCGCGCTGGCGCTCCTGGATCATCTGCGGCAGGCGGTGCAGCGTCTGCGGGCCGAACACCAGGTCCACATAGGGCGCGCGCTCGACGATGGCCGCGCCCTCCTGGCTGGCCACGCAGCCGCCCACGCCGATCAGCACGCCCTTCTTCTTCAGGTGCTTCACACGCCCCAGGTCGCTGAACACCTTTTCCTGCGCTTTCTCGCGCACCGAGCAAGTGTTGAAGAGGATGAGGTCGGCCTGCTCCGGGTCGGGCGTGGGCTCGTAGCCTTCGGCGGTGCGCAGCACGTCGGCCATCTTGTCCGAGTCGTACTCGTTCATCTGGCAGCCGAAGGTGCGGATGTAGACCTTCTTGGCGGCTTGCGGTGCCTGGGCGGGCTGGGTGCTCTCGGGCGAAGGGGATTGGGTGGTGCTCATGGGCTCGTCAAGGTCTGGGCGGGAAGGGGCGGTGGCCGGCCGGCGCCTGGGTGCGCTCTGCGCAGAAGGCCGCTACGGTCGGGCCCAGCGCTGGCTGGCGGGGTCAAAGCGCCAGGCGGAGGTCTCAGCCGGACTGGCGGGCCAGGGCTCATTGGCCATTTCGGCACGGTTGAGGATCCACACGTCCATCAACAGCCCACTGGAGGGCTCCCGTGTGTAGTGCACCAGCCACGCTCGCCCTGTCAGCTGCGTGGGCAGGCGCAACAGGTTGTCCTCTCCTCGAATGCGCGCACCGGGTGCCAGCCTTTCCGGCTGCCCATTGAGCTGCGCCAGCGGTGGTGCCCCCACCCACAACTCGCCACGAAGGGCCTGGGGGGGGAAGCTGCGGTGGCCGATGGGCGGGCTTGCCTGCGCATGGGCGATCGTGACCGCCAGGCCCAGCGCCGCGGTCAGGCGCAGCAGGGCGGCCTTGGGGGCGGAGACCTTCGGTACGGCAGCCTGGGCACAGATTGAAATCGAGATCAGGCGCGCGAAGCCTCGCGGCCTTGCACTGTCACAGCGGGTCATGGTGTGGATCCAGGGGCTGCGGGAACGGGCCGGGATGGTAGCGCGGTTTGCCTGGCAGGGATTGTCCGGGCGGGAAGTCGGTCGGTATACTGAATTGACACCGGCGCACGTCAAGCCGACGTGTCACCCCTGCGGAATCCTGGATGCAAAGCCCTTTCCCCTTCAGCGCCATCGTCGGACAGGATGAGATGAAACTCGCCGTGCTGATCGCTGCGGTGGACGCCGGCGTGGGCGGCGTGCTGATCTTCGGGGACCGGGGCACCGGCAAATCCACGGCGGTGCGGGCGTTGGCCGCCTTGCTGCCGCCCATGACGGTGGTGGCCGGCTGCCGTTACGGTTGCGACCCCCAGGCCGCACCCACCTGCGGAAGCGCCGAAGTCTGCGAGGCGCGCGCCCGGAACAAGACCGCCAAGGTGCCGGTGCCCGTGGTGGACCTGCCGCTGGGCGCCACTGAAGACCGCGTGGTGGGGGCGCTGGACATCGAGCGTGCCCTGAGCCAGGGCGTGAAATCCTTCGAACCTGGGCTGCTCGCGCGGGCCCATCGGGGCTTTCTTTACATCGACGAGGTCAACCTGCTGGAAGACCATCTGGTGGATTTGCTCATCGACGTGGCCGCTTCGGGCCAGAACGTGGTGGAGCGCGAGGGCCTGAGCGTGCGGCACCCGGCGCGCTTTGTGCTGGTGGGCAGCGGCAACCCTGAAGAAGGCGAGTTGCGGCCGCAACTGCAAGACCGCTTTGGCCTGGCCGTGGACGTGAAGACGCCCACCGACCTGCCCACGCGGGTGGAAGTGGTCAAGCGTCGCGACGCCTACGAGCGCGACCCCGAGGCTTTTGCCGCCAAGTGGAAGAAGGACGAGGACCGCACGCGCAAGCGCATCGTCGCTGCCCGGCAACGGCTGGCCGAGGTGCAGGTGCCCGACATCGCCCTGGAGCGCGCCGCCCAGCTGTGCATGGCTCTCGGCACCGACGGTCTGCGCGGCGAGCTCACCCTGATGCGGGCGGCCCGCGCCCTGGCGGCGCTGAACGGCGTGGCGGTGGTGGGCGATGCGCAGCTGCGCCAGGTGGCGCGCCCGGCCCTGCGTCACCGCCTGCGCCGCGACCCGCTGGACGAGTCCGACGCCACCGTGCGGGTGGACCGTGCCCTCGCCGAGCTCTTCCCGGCCTGAGGTGGTGCCGGCCGTTCAGGCCGCAGACGCCCTGCAGGCCGGTGACGCCTTCCAGGCCGCCGCCTTGTTGCTGGTGGACCCTGCCGGCCTGGGAGGGGTGCTGTTGCGCTCGCCGGCCGGCCCGGTGCGGGACGCCTGGTTGACCCTGTTGCAGGCCCTGGCCCCGCCCGGCATGCCACTGCCGCGCCTGCCGGCCTCGGCCAGCGAAGACCGCCTGCTGGGTGGCCTGGACCTCTCGGCCACGCTGGCCGCCGGCCGCCCCGTGGCCCAGGCGGGCCTGCTGACCCAGGCCGATGGCGGCATCGTCGTGGCGGCCATGGCCGAGCGCATGCCGGCCGTCAATGCGGCCCATCTGTGCGCAGCGCTGGACCAGGGCGCCCTCCGCCTGGAACGTGACGGCCTGACGCAGCACCTGCCCGCCCGCGTGGCGGTGGTGGCGCTGGACGAATCCCAGGGCGAGGACCGCCCGCCCTCTGCCGGCCTGGCCGACCGCCTGGGGTTGTGGGTGGACCTGAGCGCGTTGTCCCTGCGCGACACCGTCACGGCCGATGGCGCCATGGCCCAGGAGGTGGCGCAGGCCCGCTCACGCCTGAACGTGGTCACGTTGCCGGACGACCTCATCCAGGCCTTGTGTGCTGCCACGCTGGCGCTGGGGGTGGATTCGCCCCGCGCCGCCTGGGCGGCGGTGCGTTGCGCCCGCGCGGCCGCCGCCCTGCGGGGCGAAGACGTGGCCGACGCCGACGATGCCGCGCTGGCGGCGCGCCTGGTGCTGGCGCCGCGCGCCACCCGGCAGCCCGTGGCCGAAGCGCCGCCGCAGGACGACAGCAGCCCTCCGCAGGAGCCGCCGCATCCGCCCGCTGACCAGGACCCGCCCGAGTCTGAGGACGCCCCCGACACGCCACCACCTTCTGAGGAAGAGGACCCCCCTGCCGAACCGGACCTCGACCCGCAGAACGCGCGGGCCCTGGAAGACCGGCTCATCGAGTCTGCGGTGGCGGCCATACCGGCGGGACTGCTGGCGCGCCTGGCCTCGGGCGAGCGGGTGCGCGGAAGGTCCGCTGACGCCGGCCGGGCGGGTGCGTCCGCCGCGTCGGCGGTGCAGGGGCGGCCCGTGGGCTCGCGCCGGGGCGTGCCGCGCGGTGGGGCGCGGCTGCATCTCATCGACACCCTGCGCGCTGCGGCCCCCTGGCAGCGGCTGCGCCGGGCCCATGCCCGCCCGGGGGCCCCGCCCATCCTGGTGCGGCCTGACGACTTCCATCTGCGGCGCCATGAACAGAAGCGCAGCACCACCACCATCTTCGCGCTCGACGCCTCGGGCTCTTCGGCCCTGTACCGGCTGGCCGAGGCCAAGGGCGCCGTCGAACTGCTGCTGGCCGAGTGCTACGTGCGGCGTGACCAGGTGGCGGTGCTGGCCTTCCGGAGGGCCGCGGCGGAGGTGATCCTGCCGCCCACCCGTTCGCTGGTGCGTGCCAAGCGCGGCCTGGCCGGCCTGCCCGGGGGTGGCGGCACGCCCCTGGCCGCGGGGCTGGACGCAGCGGCGGCCCTGGCGCTGCGGGTGCGCCGCGCTGGCGGCACTCCCGTGGTGGTGGTGCTCACCGATGGCCGTGCCAATGTGGGGCGCGACGGCCTGGGCGGGCGGGCGCGAGCCCAGGATGAGGCCCTGGCGGCTGCCCGCGCCCTGCGCGCGCAGGGGGGCAGCGTGATCATCATCGACACCTCGGTACGGCCTGAGCCCGCGGCCCGCGCTTTGGCCCTGGCCGCTGGCGCGCGCTACCTGGCGCTGCCCCAGGCGAACGCCGCAGCCTTGGCGCGCGCGGTGCAGGGCGCCCATGACCGGAGGTGACCCGCTGGCGCCTGCGCGCGCGGCGGCGTCTTCACCGGCCGACCGGCTGCCCCCGTTCTGGCCGCACCGCGCGGCCAGCCGGTGGGTGGATGCCGGTGGCTTGACCTGGCACTTCCAGGTGTTCGAAGGCCAAGGCAGGCCGCAGACGAGCCCCGAAGACGGGGCGCGGGACATCGTGCTGCTGCACGGCGCCGGCGCCTCGGCCCACTCCTGGCGGGACATCGCCCCTGCGCTGGCGCAGCGCCTGCCGTACGGCGCCCGGGTCATCGTGCCCGATCTGCCCGGCCACGCGTTCACCGAGCGCCCGCCTGATGGGGGCCTTTCCTTGCCGGGCATGACGCGCCTGCTCAGCACCTTGCTGCACGTGCTGCAGGCCCGTCCGCGCGTGCTCATCGGCCACTCGGCAGGTGCCGCCGTGGCGGCCCGCATGGCGCTGGATGACCCCGCCGGCCTGAAGACCCTGGTCAGCCTCAACGGCGCCTGGCTGCCCCCGGCCGGACAGGGACGCTGGTTCTATGCCCCCCTGGCACGCCTGTTTGCGCTCAACCCCTGGGTGCCCCATGTGTTCGCCTTTCACGCCAGCCACCGGGGCCCGCTGGAGCGTCTGCTGGCCAGCACCGGCTCGCGCCTGGACCGCACCGGAATCGACCTCTATGCACGTCTGGTCAGCGACCGCCACCACGTGGCCGCCGTGCTGGCCATGATGACCGCCTGGGACCTGCGACCGCTGTTGCAGGACCTGCCCCGCCTCGCACCCGCCTTGCACCTGGTGGTGGCCGAGGGCGATCGAACCGTGCCCCCGCGCACCTCGGAAGAAGCCGCCCGCCGCCAGCCGCGCGCCGTGCTGCACCGCTTGCCTGGCCTCGGCCACCTGGCGCACGAAGAGGCGCCGGCGGTGGTGCTGGAATTGCTGGATCGCGTCTTGGCGTAACCGCCAGTCGGCACGGCGGCGCGCCTGCCGTGGTTGACGCCACGGCCCGGAGTGTCTATCCTGATTGACATCAAGGATTGACAGGATGGCATGACATTCCGGCATGCGCCCCAGTCCAGGGAGACTGCCGATGGCCGCGAACGCCCGTATTGAGAATGCCCTGGAGGCTGCCTTGGCCCAAGCCGGGGGGTCGGGTTGCCCACCCCAGCTGACGGCCGCGGTGCGGCATGCGGTGTTCCCGGGCGGCGCGAGGATACGCCCTCAACTCTGCCTGGCGGTGGCCCGCGCCTGTGGGGATGACCGGCCGGCCTTGTCGGACGCCGCGGCCATCTCCATCGAGCTGCTGCACTGCGCCTCGCTGGTGCACGACGACCTGCCCTGTTTCGACGACGCACCAGTGCGCCGGGGCCAGCCCTCGGTCCACAGCGCCTTTGGTGAGCGTCTGGCCGTGCTCGCGGGCGACGGCCTGATCGTGGTGGCCTTTCAGGTGCTGGCCCGTGCCGGTGCCCAGGCGCCCGACCGCCTGGTGCCCCTGCTGACCACTGTTTCAGCCTCCGTGGGTCTCCCGGGGGGCATCGTGGCGGGCCAAGCCTGGGAGTGCGAGTCCAGGGTGTCCATCAGCCAGTACCACCGCGAGAAGACCGGCTCCCTCTTCGCCGCCGCCACGGTGGCGGGCGCGCAGGCGGCTGGCGGCGATGCCGAGGCCTGGCGCGGCCTGGGCGAGTGGCTGGGCGAGGCCTACCAGGCGGCCGATGACATCCGCGATGTCGTGTCGGATGCCCAGCAACTGGGCAAGCCCATTGGCCGCGATGCAGCGCTGGGCCGGCCCAGTGTGGCGCGCGAGCGCGGGCTGCCTGCAGCCATGCGGCATTTCGACGCCCTGGTGCGCAACGCGGTGGAAGCCGTGCCCGAATGCCGCGGCGCCCCGATGCTGCGCGCCCTGGTGCGCAGCGAGTCCGAGCGGCTGGTGCCCACCCATCTGGCAGCGCCTTTGCGCGCCGCAGCCTGAGCTTGGAGGGCTTGGCGTGCCGCAGTGGTCCTCTGATGCCGCTCCCCACCCGGGCCGTGGACCGGGGTTGCCTTCTCCTGGTCGTGGACCCGGTTCCCCTGCTCCCGGCCCGGCTTCGGAGCACCGCATGAGCTTGCGCGACGCCTTCGCCGCCTGGCGTGACCGCCTGGTCGCCAGCCACCGTTTCCAGCGCTGGGCGGCCGGCTTCTGGCTGACGCGGCCCATCGCGCGGCGCCGCGCTTCCCAGCTCTTCGATCTGGTGGCCGGCTTTGTCTACACCCAGGTGCTCGCGGCCTGCGTGCGGCTGGATCTCTTCGAGCACCTGTCGCGCAGCGGACCGCAGACCGTAGATGAACTGGCACGGCGCGGGGCGCTGTCGGTGCGCGCCATGCAGCGCCTGTTGGATGCGGCCGTGTCCATCCGCCTGTTGGAGCACCGCAGCGCCGGGCGCTATGGGCTGGGGCCCCTGGGCGCACCCATGGTGGGCAACGACGGCCTGAAGGCCATGATCGAGCACCACGCGGCGCTGTACGCGGACCTGCGCGACCCGGTGGCGCTGTTGCGCGACGAAGGCGCGGGCTCGGCGATGTCGGCCTACTGGCCTTACGCCGCCTACCCCACGTCAGAAGACCTTCCGGAGCAGCGCGTGGCCGAGTACTCGGCGCTGATGACGGCCTCGCAGCCCATGGTGATCGACGAGGTGCTGGACGCCTGGGGCTTTCACCGCCACCGCCGCATGCTGGACGTGGGCGGCGGCGAAGGGCGCTTCGTCAGCGCTGTGGCGCAGCGCGCTCCGGGGCTGGAACTGATGCTGTTCGATCTGCCGCCCGTGGCGGCGCTGGCCCGGCAGCGCTTGGCGAGCCTGGGGCTGGCCGACCGCGTGCAGACCTTCGGTGGCAGCTTCTTTGACGACCCGCTGCCGCAGGGCGCGGACCTGGTCACCTTGGTGCGGGTGTTGTTTGATCACGACGACGAGCACGCCCTGGCCATCCTGAAGGCGGCACGGGCCGCCTTGCCCTCGGGCGGCACGGTGCTGGTGGCTGAACCCATGGCGCAGACGCCAGGGGCGCACGCCATGGGTGACGCGTACTTCGGCTTCTACCTGCTGGCCATGGGGCGTGGCGAGGCCCGCTCCGTCGATGACATGCGCCGCTTGCTCGGACTGGCGGGCTTCCAGGACATCCGCCCCGTCAAGACCCGGTTGCCCCTGCAGGCCGGGGTGGTGGTGGCGCGCGCGCCATAGGACGGGACACCGTGATTCCGAGACCTAGGGGAAACACCAGTCTGAATGTGTCAATAACGCTTGACACTTGAATCAGTCTAAGAAACCATACACTTCAAATTGTCATGCGGTCCTGTCACTTCACCTCCCTCACTTCACAGCCCGGCGGCCCTGCCGTGGGTTGCGGTCACGCCCTGGAGCTGAGGCCATGAAGACGCAGGCCATCGTGCTGGAGTCGCCGGAGCATCTGGCACTCAGCCAGATCGCGTTGGACGCCCCGGGCCCGGCCGACGTGGTGGTGGACATCGAGTTCAGCGGCATCAGCACCGGTACCGAGAAGCTCCTGTGGAACGGGCGCATGCCGCAGTTCCCGGGCATGGGTTACCCCCTGGTGCCGGGCTACGAGTCGGTGGGCCGGGTGGTGCAGGCCGGCCCGGACGCGGGCTTGTCGGTGGGTGAACGCGTTTTTGTGCCGGGTGCCCGCTGCTACGGTGAGGTGCGCGGCCTGTTTGGCGGTGCGGCGTCCAAGCTGGTGTCTGCCGGCTCGCGCCTGACGCCCATTTCCGACGCGCTGGGCGAGCAATCGGTGCTGCTGGCCCTGGCCGCCACGGCTTACCACGCGGTGTCAGACGCTGGCAAGCGCACTTCCATCGTGCCGCCGGATCTGATCGTCGGCCATGGGGTGTTGGGCCGGTTGCTGGCGCGCATGGTGGTGCTGGCCGGCTTTGCGCCGCCCACGGTGTGGGAGATCAACCCCGCGCGCCAAGGCGGATCGCAGGGCTACCCGGTGGTAGACCCCAAGGACGACCCGCGGCGCGACTACCGCGCCATCTACGACGTCAGCGGCGATGCCCAGATCCTGGACCAGCTCGTCATGCGCCTGGCGCCCGGCGGCGAGATCGTGCTGGCGGGCTTCTACACCGAACCGCTGCACTTCATGTTCGCGCCGGCCTTCATGCGCGAGGCGCAGATCCGCTGCGCCGCCGAGTGGAAGCGCCCTGATCTGCTGGCCGTGAAGGAACTGGCCGAGAGCGGCCGCCTGTCGCTGGATGGCCTGATCACGCATCACGACCAGCCCATGCATGCCGACGCGGCCTACCGCACGGCGTTTGGTGACCCCGACTGTCTCAAGATGGTCCTTGACTGGAGACATTGCCAATGAACGCGCCCACCAAGCCTGTCATGTTCCTGCGTGACGAACGGTTCGAGGGGCTCAAGGCCGAGGCTGCGATCGAGCCGGACCCGGTCTCCACTTCACCGGCCGCCAAGACCACCCAGATCATCGCCATCTACGGCAAGGGCGGCATCGGCAAGAGTTTCACGCTGGCCAACCTCAGCTACATGATGGCCCAGCAGGGCAAGAAGGTGCTGCTGATCGGTTGCGACCCCAAGAGCGATACCACCAGCCTGCTGTTCGGCGGCAAGGCCTGCCCCACCATCATCGAGACCAGCTCGAAGAAGAAGCTGGCCGGCGAGGCGGTGTCCATTGGTGACGTGTGCTTCAAGCGTGATGGCGTGTTCGCCATGGAACTTGGCGGGCCGGAAGTCGGTCGCGGCTGCGGCGGTCGCGGGATCATCCACGGCTTCGAGACGCTGGAGAAGCTGGGCTTCCACGAGTGGGGCTTCGACTACGTGCTGCTGGACTTCCTGGGGGACGTGGTCTGCGGCGGCTTCGGCCTGCCGATTGCGCGCGACATGTGCCAGAAGGTCATCGTCGTGGGCAGCAACGACCTGCAGAGCCTGTACGTGGCCAACAACGTGTGCTCGGCGGTGGAGTACTTCCGCAAGCTCGGCGGCAACGTGGGCGTGGCCGGCATGGTGATCAACAAGGACGACGGCACGGGCGAGGCGCAGGCTTTCGCCGCCAATGCCGGCATCCCGGTGCTGGCGGCCATCCCGGCGCACGAGGACATCCGCCGCAAGAGCGCCTCCTACGAAATCATCGGAAAGCCGGATGGGGAATGGGGTCCGCTGTTTGCCCACCTCGCCAGCAACGTGGCCGAGGCCCCGCCGGTGCGCCCCAAGCCCCAGACGCAGGACCAGTTGCTGGGCCTGTTCTCGGCCGATGTGA
>JBILSM010000127.1:0-8080 GCA_044372085.1 Rubrivivax sp. | reverse complement strand
GATGCGCACCGCAATTTCGGCACGGTTGGCCACCAGCAGTCGGCGCACCGGGCTGGTGGTCATGTGGGGCCCTTGCCGGCGATGCGGACCATGGGGTGACGCACGCTCAGGCCGGCTCTACCTGCATGAGCACCTGACCGTACTCCACGGGGTGGGCGTCCCGCACGGCAACCTCGCGCACCGTGCCATCAAACTCCGCACGCAGGGTGTTCATCAGCTTCATCACCTCGATGATGCACAGCACATCACCGACCCGCACCGACTGGCCCGGTTGCACGAAGGGCGCCGCGCCTGGCTCGGGCGCCGCATAGAACGTGCCGACCATGGGCGACTTGACCGGCCGCCAGGGGCCGACGGGCGCTGCCGCGACGGGCGCTTCTGCGGCCGAAGCGGCGGAAGTGGCAGAAGCGGCGGAAGCGTAGGCAGGCAGATTTGGAGGCGCGCTCGTGGCCGTGACGTTCGTCGCCGGCACGCTGGCGGCGCTGGGCAGGGGCGCCGCCGAAGGTGTGGGTTCGCCAGGGGTGCGGGGCACGGGCGCGCCCTCGCGCAGCACCTCCAGCTCGAGCTCCGGCGTCTTCAGCCTGAAGCTGCTGAACTGCTCGGACTGGCGCAGCAGCTCCACGATCTGGATCAGGTCCGCGTAGGTCAATCCGGAGGTGGGGGTGGCGCTGGTCACGGTGCGGTCCTGAATTTCGATGGTCGAAACAAAGATTTTGTCTGGAGAAATTCTTTCACGAAATCGGGCCCCGGTGCCACAATGAAATCCCTTAGGAAAAGGGCCACCCCCATGACCACCCAGCCCGTCATCATCACGGCCGCCATCACGGGTGCCGTGCCGCGCAAGAAGGACAACCCGGCCGTGCCCGTCACGCCGCAGGAGCAGATCGAGTCCACCCACGAGGCCTTCGAGGCCGGTGCGTCACTGGTCCATGTGCACGTGCGCAATCCGGACGAGTCGCCAGGCTCCGACCCCGAGCTCTTCCACCGGGTGCAGGAGGGTGTGCGCAAGCACTGTCCCGGGATGATCATCCAGCTCTCCACGGGCGGGCGTGGGCGCGAGCAGTCCTCGCGCGGGGCGATGCTGGGCCTCAAGCCCGACATGGCGTCGCTTGCCACAGGGTCTGTCAATTTCCCGGCCTCTATCTACGAGAACGCGCCCGATTTCGTCGAGGGGCTGGCGCACACGATGCTGGAGCACGGCATCAAACCCGAGATCGAGGTCTTCGACGTGGCCATGCTCTACAACGCCATCGATCTGAGCAAGCGTGGCTTGATCCCTGCGCCCTTGCATGTGCAGTTCGTGCTCGGGATCCGGCACGCGTTGCCGGCGCGGCGCTCGGTGTTTGACTTCCTGCGCGCAGAACTCGCCGAGCTGATGCCCGAGGCCACCTGGGTGGCCGCGGGTACGGGGCGGTTTCAGTGGGAGGTGAACCAGTGGTGCCTGGCCGAAGGGGGACATTGCCGCACCGGTCTGGAAGACAACCTGAAGATCGAGCCCGACCGGCTGGCCGCGAGCAATGCCGAACTGGTGCGCAAGATCGTCGAGGCCTGTCCGCGCTACGGGCGGCATGCCGCCTCACCCGCTGAGGCCCGCCGCATTCTCGGGCTGCCGCCCGCGCGGCTGCACTGAAGCCGCCAGACGCGCGTTCAGGAATCTCAGGCGGCTGCAGCCGCCGCTGCGGCCTGCGGCACGTCTGACAGGTCGAACTCGTCGTGGATGAGGTCGCGGATGCGGGCCTTGAGTTCCACGAACTCCAGGGACTCCTCCCGCCGGGGCCGGGGCATGTCCACGCGGATGTCAGCCTTCACGCGGCCCGGGCGGCGTGTCATCACGATGATGCGGTCCGACAGCTTGATGGCTTCTTCGATCGAGTGCGTGACCAGCACCATGGTCTTGCGCTGCTCCATGAAGATGCGCACCATCTCGTCCTGCAGCATGCTGCGGTTCTGGGCGTCCAGCGCGGCGAAGGGTTCGTCCATCAGCAGCACCGAAGGGTCCACCGCCAGGGCGCGGGCGATGGCCACACGCTGGCGCATGCCGCCGGACAGCTGGTGCGGAAACCGGTGCTCGAAGCCCTTCAGGCCCACCAGCTCGATGCGGCTCATGGCGATGTCGCGCCGCTGGGCAGACCCCAGCTTCTTCATCTCCAGGCCGAACTCCACGTTACCCAGCACCGTCAGCCAAGGAAACAGCGCGTAATCCTGGAAGATCATCGCGCGTTCCCAGCTGGGCTTGCCCACGGGCTGGCCGTCCAGCGTGATGCGGCCCAGCGTCGCGTCGTCAAAGCCGGCCATGATGTTGAGCAGCGTGGTCTTGCCGCAGCCCGAGTGGCCCAGGATGGAGCAGAACTCGTTCTCCTGCACCGTGAAGGACACATTGGCCAGCGCCTTGACCGGCGGATCGGACGGACTGTGCCCTGCGTAGATCTTGACGACTTCTTCGACTTTCAGGATGCCCATGCCTGCGTCGGGCCTCAGAGCCCGCCCTCTCGTTGCGAGTTCACTTCGTCATCGCCAGCGACCAGGGCAGCAACTTGCGCGCCGCCCATCGCAGCCCTTGGTCGATCATCAGACCGGCCAGGCCGATGGAGATCATGCCCACGAGGATGATGTCGGTACGCAGCACGCTGCGGGCGTCCGAGATGAGCCAGCCCAGGCCGGAGGTCGCGCCCACCAGCTCGGCGGCCACCAGCGCCATCCAGCCCACGCCCAGGCCGACCCGAACGCCCGTGATGATCTGCGGCAGCGCTGCACGGAACACCACCTTCACCAGCACGTCGCGCTCGCTGGCGCCCAGGCAGCGGGCTGCGCGCACGATGTTGTGCTCCACGTTCTTCACGCCCGTGATCGTGTTGATCAGCAGCGGAAAGAAGATGCCCAGGAAGATGATGAACTGGTTCTGCAGGTCACTGATGCCGAACCACAGGATGGCCAGCGGAATCCACGCAATGGGAGGAATCGGCCGCAGCATTTCGAACACCGGCTCCAGCAGGTTCTGGGCCGTGCGTGACCATCCCATCAGCACCCCCAGCGGAATGGCGGTGCAGGCGTAGACAAAGGCCACGGCTTCGCGCCTCAAGCTGGCCCAGAAGTGCACCAGCAGGTCGCCCGAGCGCAGCAGCTCCCAGGCCGCGGCCACCACCTCGGTAGGAGGCGGCATGAGCGACACCAGGTTGGCATCGATGCTGGGCAGCAGCAGGGCCGATACCGCTTGCCAGATGCCGAAGAACAGGCCCAGACCGATGAACCGCGCCGAGGGTCCCGTGAACCACGGGCCGCTGCCGGACTTCATCCGGGCCACGGCCTGCAGTTCAGCGGGTGTCAGCGCGCTAGGGTCCGCCGAGGCGGCCGCTGCGTCATTGCTCATGAGGGGTTCAGGGCCGGAAAGTCGTGCCCTTGAAGGTCCAGGGCTTGACCAGGTCTCCTGCCTCCGGGAAGGCCTGCGGCGTCTTCATGTTCAGGAAGGTGAGGTACTCGGGGTAGGGCGGCTGGCCGACCTTGCCCGTCCAACCCGGCGGGATGAAGGGCGGGTTCCGGGGGATGGCCCAGCCCAGCTTCTCGAACGTCTTGCCCATGAACTCGGCCCTGAACACGTTCTTGAACTCGTCTTCGGTCAGCGGCGTGCGCATGCGCTTGTTCTCGTACAGCCAGTTCACCGTGTTCTTGTTCTCCTGGAACCAGAACGAGGTGTGCGGGTACAGGTAGGTGGGCTTGAAGTGGTTGTTGTACTCCGCGATCTGCTGCGCCAGCAGCGTGCGGGGTTGCAGCTTCAGGTTCGGGTCCTCGAGCAGGGCGTCCACTGCCTTGTCGGGGTTGGCACGGATCCACAACTGGGTCTCGGCGATCGAGTCGGTCAGCGCCTGCACGATGTCCGGCACGTTGTCCACCAGTTCCTGGCGCACATAGGTGGTGCCCAGGTAGATCACGTACGGGTAGTGCGCCTCGATGGGCCGGCCGGCCTTGCGCTCGTTGATGATGAGCGAGTTGGTGAAGTCCCAGGGCACCACGGCATCGATGCCCTTGGGCAGCAGCGCCTGCTCGGGCGGAGGCATATTGCGCAGCGTGATGTCCTTGCCGATGACGAGCTTGTTGGCTGCCATCGACAACTGGAGGTAGAACTCCGCAGAGGACCCGGTGGCGATGCCGATCACCCAGGGCTGCTTGGTGGCGGGGTTGCCGCCGCGCAGATCCTCGAGCTTCTTCAGCGGCGAGTCGTTGGGAACGATGATCTGGTGCCGAAGGCCGGGCGACATGATGGCGATGGCACGCACCGGCACGTTACGGTCGATCAGGGTGTTCAGCGGGAAGTTACCCCCGTTGCCCACCTGCGCACGTCCGGAGACGAACACCTCGTTCAGGGCGGGACCTGACGGGAAGGTCTGAAAGGTCACCTCGATGCCGCGCGCCTGCAGGAACTTCTGCTGGTTCATGGACGCGAAGATCGCGTTCTGGCCCGACCAGGGCGGCTGGTAGGCCACGGTCATCGGCCACCAGCCCTTGGTCTTCATCCATTCGATGGACTTGGCCGAGACCTTTTCATAGGGCTGTGGCCAACCCCACTCGTTGAACGCTTGCGCCGCAGCCGGGAAAGACGCTATCGCGCCGGCAGCCGCTACCGTGACCGCGGCACCGAAGACCCTCAGCGCTCGGATTCCAGGAACCTTGAACATCGCACCTCCAGTGGGAGTGGGGAGTTGAAACTGGTGCACCGGGGCAGGCGCGCCTGGCGCCGTCCGGTTCACCTTCTGCCATGCGCTTGTATCCAGCGCAGAGGTCAAAGATTTCGATGAACGAAATCGCTATTTCTCTCGGTGAAATGTTGACATCAAGCCATCCGGCTGCGAATGCTGGGTTTCCCTAGTCGCTTCGCCGCGTTCGCTGGCAGGGCGGGCGGCGCTGCTGCCCATGCCTCTGTCACTTCAGGCCGGTACCCATGATAAGAGTCGCCCTGGTGAGCGATCTCTAGAATCCCCTCAACCCACCATGGCAAAGTGTCGCGATGCATGTCCACCCCTCCATCTTCAAGGCCTACGACATCCGCGGCATCGTCGGCCAGACAATTGACGCCACCTTTGCCGAGCACCTGGGCCGCGCCTTCGGCAGCGAGGCGGTGGTCGCGGGCGAGAAAGCTGTGGCGGTGGGGCGTGACGGGCGCTTGTCCGGCCCCAAGCTGGCGGCGGCGCTCATCAAGGGCCTGAAGTCCACCGGGCTGGACGTGGTGGACCTGGGCCCAGTGACCACCCCCATGCTGTACTACGTGGCCGCCACGCGCGGCGCACACGGCTGCCGCTCCGGCATCCAGGTCACGGGCAGCCACAACCCCAAGGATTACAACGGCTTCAAGATGGTGCTGGCCGGCCGCGCCATCTACGGCGAGGACATCCAGAAGCTGCGCCAGCGCATCGAGGCGCAGGACTACATCAAGCGCCGCGGCCGCAGCGCCGCGATGGACATCACGGCCGAGTACACCGCGCGCATTGCAGGGGACTGCAAGCTCGCCCGCCCGATGAAGATCGTGGTGGATTCCGGCAACGGCATCCCGGGCGCCTCGGCGCCGGGCGTGCTGCGCGCGCTGGGCTGCACGGTGGACGAGATGTACTCCGAGGTCAACGGTGATTTTCCCAACCACCACCCGGACCCGAGCAAGCCCGAGAACCTGGCCGAGCTCATCCAGCGCGTGAAGAGCACCGATGCCGAGCTGGGCCTGGCCTTCGACGGCGACGGTGACCGGCTGGGCATCGTCACCAAGCAGGGGCACATCATCTACCCCGACCGGCAGTTGATGCTGATCGCCACCGACATCCTCAAGCGCCACCGCGGCGCCACGGTCATCTACGACGTCAAGTGCAGCCAACGCCTGCCGGTGGCCATCCGCAAGGCCGGCGGCGTGCCGCTGATGTGGAAGACCGGGCACTCGCTGATCAAGGCCAAGATGAAGGAGATCGGTGCGCCGATCGCCGGCGAGATGAGCGGCCACATCTTCTTCGGCGAGCGCTGGTACGGTTTCGACGACGCCACGTACACGGCCGCGCGCGTGCTGGAGATCCTGTCGCGCAGCGCCAACCCGAGCCGTGTGCTGAACGCCCTGCCCACCAGCTTTTCCACGCCCGAGCTGAACGTGCCCTGTGCCGAGGGCGAGCCCGCGCGTGTGGTGCAAGCCCTGCAGGCCCGCGTGGCCGACGGCTCGCTGAAGTTCCCAGGCGGCGAGGTGGGCACCATCGACGGCGTGCGGGTGGATTTCGCTGATGGCTTCGGCCTCATCCGCGGCTCCAACACCACGCCCGTGCTGGTGCTGCGCTTCGAGGGCCACACCCCCGAGGCGCTGCATCGCATCGAGCACGACTTCATGGCCGCGCTGAAGGCGGTGAAGCCGGACGCGGCGGTGCAGGCGGCGGCGCACTGACGCGGCCTGCGGGCAGGTTCGGGCGAGCTCAGCGGCTCCGCGCCATCCGCACCAGGTCCTGCACCATCGCACGGGCCGGCGTCTGCAGCGGGCAGGCCTGCCAGCGCACGAGCTGTTGTGCCCGATCGGCCGCCCAGGCCGCCTCCACGGCCGTGGCGATGCCTTGTGCATCGCTCACCTTCAAGGCCAGCCCCTGCGCGTCGAGCGCGGCATAGCTTTCCTCGAAATTGGCCACCTGCGGCCCGTGCAGCACGGCGCAGCCCAGCGCCAGCGGCTCGAAGGGGTTGTGGCCCCCCACGGGCGTGATCGAGCCGCCGACGAACGCTACGCAGGCCAGGCGGTACCACAGGCCCATCTCGCCCACGGTGTCGGCCACGTAGACGGTGGTGTCGGCGTCCGGCGCCTGCCCTGCCGCGCGGCGGCGGACACCTGCGGTCGGCGCCAGCGCCTCGATGTCCGGGCCCCGCGCCGGGTAGCGCGGCGCCAGCACCAGCAGCGCATCGGGCTGCTTGCTCAGAAGCCGCGCGTGCGCCTCCAGCAACAGCGGCTCTTCGCCCGCGTGTGTGGAGGCGCCCAGCCAGACGGGCCTGCCGCGCAGGCTTGCCTGCAGCCGGGAAAGCTCGTCGGCGCTGCAGGGCAGGGGCCGTGCGAGGGCTTTCACGGTGGTGGCCACGCGCACCCTGTCGGCTGGGGCACCCAGCGCCTTCAAGGCCTGTGCCGAAGCCTCGTCTTGCGCGTAGAGCCTGTCGTAGTGGGCCAGCAGCGCGGCGTAGAAGGCGCGCATTCGCAAACGCCCAGGCAGTGCGGAGCGCTTGACGCGGGCGTTCACCAGGGCCATTGGCACGCCGCGGGCCCGCGTGTGTGACACCAGCACCGGCCACAAGTCCATCTCGCACCACAGCGCCAGCGCCGGCTGCCAGTGATCGAGGAAGCGCCGTACCGTGGCCGGCGTGTCGATGGGCGCGAATTGGTGCAGGCAGCGCGGGGGCAGCGACCTCTCCAGCGCCTGCCCCGAGCTGCGCGCGCTTGAGGTGATCAGGAAGTGGTGATCGGGCAGTTCCTCGGCCATCTCCGCAAAAAGCCCGGCCAGCGACTGCGCCTCGCCCAGGCCGACGGCGTGGCCCCACACCAGCGACCCGGGTGGCCGGGGCGCCGGGGCCTGCACGAGTTTTTCGGCCACGCTGCGCTCAGTTTCTTTGCCGCGGGCCAGGCGCCGGCGCAGCTGCACGCGCCACACCGGCGCCAGCATCGCCAGCAGGGCGTGGGCCAGGGTCAGCAGGCCCGAGGGGGTCGAGCGCGGGGTGCTCATGTGGCGTGCATCCACTGCAGCAGGTAAGACCGGTGCCGCGCCGCGGCGCCACGGTGCGCACTGCAGAAGTCCATCGCCGCTTGCCGGGTGGCTTCGGCAGCCGCGCCGTCGCCCAGCAGGGTGAACACATGTTCGACGAGCGCCTGGGGGGAATCAGCCTGGTGCAGCACCCCGGCCTGCAGTGCCTCCATGGCGGGGAACTCGATCGTCCACGTGACCGGCCCCACCACCACCGGCTTGCCGAGGGAAAGCGGCTCGATCACGTTGTGCGAGCCGGTGGGCAGGAAGGATCCACCCACCGCCACCACGTCGGCCAGCGCGAGGTAGAAGAACATCTCGCTAAGCGAATCGCCCAGCAGCAGATCCGG